>NZ_JBDFVF010000022.1:0-118916 GCF_040913205.1 Bacteroides sp. MSSM.1001136sp1_RTP21357st2_D2_RTP21359_211015
AGCAGCATAGCCAAAAGAAAATATAGCAGAACTGTAAAATATAAAAGAGGTTGTGCCAACGTTTTGACACAACCTCCACATTTTTATTTGTTATTTACTTGTGGCTTGGTGGCAACAGTATTTATTGTGCAATAAATAACTGCTGTGTATGAGGAAAATAAACGATTTTTTTGTTGCTCTTTTAGCGTAAAGATGTTATCTTCGTTTATTGTTCAACCTTAAAACGGAAAACCATGCATACAAAACTAGTAAGTCTTTTCATAGCGTTGTTTCTGTGTTTGCCATTGTTTGCACAGAAAGAGTCAGTCCCCAGAATAGATAGTGAGGGAGTTTATTTAATTCCCGATGAGATGCCGAAGTTTCCGGGAGGCATGCAAGCCATGATGAAATACTTGGCAACTAACGTAAAATACCCTGTCGAAGCCCAGAAGAAAGGAGTTTCCGGTCGGGTGATTATCCAGTTCGTAGTGATGGAAGATGGAACACCGGGACAGGGAAAGGTAGTGAGAGGAGTTGATCCCCTGTTGGATGAAGAGGCTTTGCGCGTGGTGAAAACAATGCCTAAATGGTCATCCGGAATGGCGGATGGCAAGGCTGTCAAAGTGCGTTTCACTATTCCTGTAATGTTCAGCCTGTCGAAAAAGCAAAATGGCAATACTCCGAATATGAATATTCCTGAACTTACTGTCCCTAGCGGTCAGGAAGTCACTAATAAGAGTCTGGAGGGAGTATGGCAAAGCTGTCTTGTGCAGCCCGGTGCACATGATTTTCGGATTGCATTATTACCGGTCTTAAAAGTAATTTCTGCCGATAAAACATTTATAAACATCATGACACGTGGCAGGGATGCGAAATCGAATGCCATTATATTTTCCCAGGGAGAGTATCGTTTGCCTTCAGACAGCGTGTATGTCGAGATATTGGGAAAATCGTCCGATCCTGTTTTCGTTCCGGGAACAGAGAATGAAATTAGTGTTGAACGTCTCCACGACAATCTGATTAAGTTATCGTTCTCAATGCCCGATAAAGAAAAACGATGGGTGGAGTATTGGTTCCGTGTTCCGTCGCCTGATGTGAAGATAATGGCTGATTGATAATTTCTCTCTGTATAGATTTGCCATTGTTGAAGGAAGAGTACATTCGTTTTAGAAGACTTATTTGAAACGATAGTTCCCGGAAAGTTCCGTTTTGAATCGTTGCGGGATCTTATGGAAATTCAAGAAAATACCCTTCACCTTTCACAATGCCCTATTCATCGGCATTAGCGGGTGAAGGGCAGGCTTTCACTTTCCTTTCACCTTTCTACCCTGGTTTTCACAGATTGTCTAGTCTGCTAAATCTTTTATCTATAGTTGGCAGAAGAAGTGTTAGCAGATAGCTTCCAGACTATTATAGGAAAACTTCTTTTCTATAAGGGATAAACTTCCTTTGTATAGGAACCAAACTTTCTTTGCATCATAAGAAAACTATAAATGCAAGCTTTGATTATATAAATGAAACTTGCATTTTTATAATCAAAGCTTTTGTTTTTATAAACGCAACTTGCAATTATAGATTGCATTTAATGAAAAACAAGTTTACATACTGGTAATAAGAAGTTTACCAGTAATCAAAAGAAAGTTTGTTATTAATGAAAAAGAAGTTAGTTAGTAATGAGTGGGAAACAGGTTAGATATGTTTTTAGAAGTAACAGGTGGAGAAGAATTATACAGGGTTAAGAAAACGGAGGGTGAAAGGCGGATGAAAGAGCAGCCTTCACCCGCTAATGCCGATGAATAAGGCATTGTGAAGGGTGAAGGCTGTGTTTGTAAAATTGGAAAACAGGTGTTAGAGGGAAATTTACCGATTGGTTACTGTTTATTTCCCCAGTGTGAGATGGTGGGAATAAAGTTGAAACTTTATAATTTTAAGTCTACTCTCTTTCCCCTATAAGAAACAGATTGATCGAATGTCGTAGCATCACCGTCACCACAACCTTTTCCCGGTTCTACAATGATAATGTTGAATTTACGATTTTTCAGCATTCCTTTGTAGTTACCTTGCCGGTCGTTAATCGTCAGGGTACAGTCTTTATCATTCCATTTCATGGCAATGGTAGTGTATGCTCCCTTTTCGTAATTGTAGTTGTCGAACTCATCTTCGTAAAGAGTAAATTCAGCGTCGGCGCCCGGATAAATGCGAAGTGTCAGATTATCCCATTTCTTTTCGGTGGAATATTGTACAGCCGGTCCCCAGGGTAGGATAGAACCAGCACGGACATAGACAGGCATGATGTCGATAGGCACTTCACGCTGGATGGTTTGTCCGCCTTTCAGGCTTTTCCCGGTCCAGAAATCAATCCATTGGGCACCTGCGGGTAGATAAACATCTGTCTTTCCTATCTTATTCATATTCTTCTGATAGCCGTTCTGTTTGTCGTCCTGCCATGTATAAAGCGAATCAGTTACGGGGCGGACAAGGAAATTACGGCCAAACATATACTCTGTATCCATCTCGAGTACTTTCTTATCTTTAGGAAAATCCATCATGAGTGGTCGGATGATACTGCCCGCTTTGTTGGTAACTTCCCATGAAGTGCTGTAGAGATAGGGCAAAAGGCGATAGCGCAGGTGAGTATATTTTTCGAGTGCGTCATAAGCCCAGTCTCCTTTCTTGCCGAACTGGTATATTTCCACAGCTACCGGACTGGAATTGTGTGAACGCATGATCGGCTGGAATGCTCCCCACTGATACCAGCGCACGTGCAATTCATGATAAGCGATATTGTGTACATTATTGTTATATTTCCGTGCGAAGAAGCCGCCTAGGTCGGTATTCCAGTATGGTATGCCGCATAGTGAGTAATTTAGTCCTGCCGCCAGTTGTTTCTTCATCACTTCCCAGGTAGAGACTACATCACCGCTCCATGAATGTGACGCATAACGTTGCTGTCCTAGGAAAGACGAACGTGTGAGCAGGAATACCCGCTTGTCGGAAGTGGTAGCACGTTGATGTTCGTATACACCCTTGTTGGACATCAAAGGGAAAGCGTTGTGCACTCTGCGGAATGAACCTAGATAAGTGGGGGTGTCGAAATCTTTGTCCTTGATTTCCAGATGATCCGGCTCGGTAGAGTCGAGCCACCAACCATCCATACCGAGATCGAAGATGTTCTTTTTCATTTCTGCCCAATACATATCGCGTGCTGTCGGATTGAACGGGTCGTAAGGTTTTACTCCGGCTTTGGGAGGCCATGTCTCGAAGTGAAGCAATGCTTTCAGGCTATCCATTTTCTGGTACATCTCTGTCCACGGACCGAACGAGGCCCATACTGAAATCATGATATGTGCATTCTGTTTATGTACATAGTCGATCATTTCTTTCGGACTTTTGATGCGTAGCGTTCCATAATTAGCATTTCTGTCTTCTCCGTTCGGGAGGAATTTCATGTATTCCGGATCACCCATTTTGTTGATATAGCGTGGGTTTTGGAATTTCATCGAGTTCCAGTTTTCGTTGCATCCCCAATATTGCCAGTCTTGGATGATACCGTCCAAAGGTACTTTCAGTTCACGGTACTTATCTACTACTTCGCAGAGTTCGTCCGGACTTTTATAGCGTTCGCGGCATTGCCAGAATCCCAGTGTCCAGAGCGGATAGAGCGGGGCCTGACCGGTCAGCTCGCGCACTCCGGCTATTACACCGTCCGCATTGCCGCCGTAAATGAAATAATAATCAGCGCAATCGCCTACTTCCGAGTCGAACGACATCTCTTGCGGATTGTCGAGGAAAGTAGTAGGAGAGTAATTATCCCAATAAAGGGCATATCCCTTGACGGAATGAATGAATGGAATGCAGATACTCATATTTTGATTGCGGAGAAACAGTTTCTGATTGCGTTGGTTCACTTTACCCGTCTGCTGCTGTCCCAAACCGTAGATTACTTCGTCTTTATCCAGCAAAAAGGCCTGGCGGACATTGAAAGACGGAACACCTGCATCATTGAAAGGAGTGAATTGTGTTCCGTAATCCTTGTCCGTCAACAGACGTTGCCCGGACGAATCGAAAAAATGGATACCACCAGTCTCCGGGTTCACTTCCACTTGGATAAGACGGCTGCTTAATGTCACATTTTTCCCCTTTTCACCGAAAGAAACAGGAGTTGTCTCGGGCGTTTTGACAATGACCAGACTTTCTTTATTGCAAGATTTCTGACTGGGCGTCTTATAAACCCTGACAATGGAGGGTGAATAAAACTCTACGTTGACATCCATCCCCTGTGTGGCACACTTGATGCCTTGTGAGGTACGCTGTACATTTTGTGCTGTACCATTGCCTGCTGCAACCATTGTTGCACATACAAGCAAGAAACCGGCTTTTCTAATAAGATTCATTTTCATGGTTTTTAAGTACTTTATGATGCAGCAAAAGTAGGGCAGAGGCAAGCAAAACGGACAACAATCAGGTTGAAACAAACAGTAATCACGTTGATTTCTTCGCTTTTTCGGCATATTCTGACGGGCGGCATCCATACATTTCCTGAAAACATTTGCTTAAATAACTGGAACTGCTAAAACCTGTGTGTTCCGCAATTTCTGTAATACTTAGCTTGCCCTCTGTTATCAGTTGTGCTGCCCGTTGCAGACGAATGTTACGGATAAAGAGGCTGGGAGACTGATCGAGCATAGTCACCAGTTTGCGGTATAATCCCGTTCGCTCCATACAGAGGTCGCGGCTTAGTTGCTCCACCGAATAGCCATTGACGTGCAGATTCTGTTCCACCAGTTTGATGGCTTGTGCCAGAAATGCAGATTCTTCTGTGTCCTGTTGCTGATGGTCGGGAGACGTTTCTTCTATGTCACAGGTTAGAGAATTATTTTGTTCGATCAGGTTGCGGATACGGAGTAATAGAATCTCTTCTTTATGCTTGCGTTCCATTTCCTTTCTGCTCCAATAGATATACAATCGGCTACCGGTGAAAGCAATCAGTAATAAAATGACTGCATACAGGATATAAGCCGTGGTTGTTTTCCACCACGGTGCATGGATGGTTAATTTTATTGCTGTCACTTTGCCGTTCCACTGAAGAGGATTGTCCGAGGCCATGACTTTGAATGTATAATCTCCCGGTGGTAAATTGGTGTAAACAGCTTGAAGAAGACCTTTCCCTACAGTCGCATTTCCCTGTCTTCCTGCAAATGTACTCATCCATTGCGGGTCGATACCTTCCAGTTGATAACGGTAGTATGTGCGTTCATGATTGATATAATTCAATGCCGAAAATTCGAAAGTCAGGAAGTTTTGGTTATAGTCCAGTTCGATTTCGGTTGCATAAGGAGCAGCCTTGGACAGGATGATGCGGTTGCCATATTCTTTTCCAGTATTCACTTTCTCTCCATACAAGCGTAAGGCTGTGAAAACCGGCGGATCAGGAAGCATCGGATGAATGGAGTCCTTGTCGGGATGGAATATGCTAAAGCCATCAATACCACCCAGATAGAGAGTACCGTCGGAAGAACTGAATACGGCATCTTTTATGTATTCGCCGTCCAAAGCACCGTCCAACTGATTGAACCGGGTGAAACTGATGTTCTTATTCTCCGGATTTATGTGGATGCGTGTGACACCGTTACTGGTCGTTACCCAGATGTCTCGATATTTGTCCTCAATAATGCCCTGGATAAAGTTATTGCTCAATCCGTTTTCACGATAGAAGATACGTGGGGCAGAGTCGTTTTCGCTGGTAAAAAGTTCCAGTCCGTCAGGAGTTCCTGCCCATGTCCATCCGCGTGTGTCGGTATATAATGTATTGTATACTTTATTTTTGAAATGATGGTTCTTGTTGGGGTTCAACCGATTCAGTATTTCAGGAGAGACAGACGGGATAGCTGCTGACTTTAATACATAGGATTTTTGTTCATTAGCTGTCAGTCGATAAATTCGGGAATGAGCTTTCAGATAGATATTTCCATCTTTATCTTCGGCGAAAGATTCAATATTGATTTCTTCTTCCGGGGAGACGGGAAATGCATTGCGACCTATATGAGTCAGTTTATGCATGGACGGGTGATGATATAATAATCCCCGATTGAAAGTTCCGAGCCATAACCCTCCTTGTCGGTCTTGAAAGACAGTGCTGATTTCGGTAGAGACAATCTGTCCGTTTCCGGTTTCCAATAGGGGGATGTATTTTTGTGTTCCTGTGTGGAGGTCAATCATCCAAAACCCGTGAACGCAACTGATATAGGCTTTCTCACCATTAGGGGTAATGATAAGGGTGTTGAGAGTATAGTTCTGTTCGAAGAGTTTTTTCCATGTGCGCTTGTGGCTATTGAAATAGAATAAACCGCCTTTACGCCCGTTGCGTAGTTGATAGAAGCCGTCTGCGCTTTTGACGACGAGAGAAGTATTTTGATATTCAGCCTGTTCGGATGCAGGATAAGCGGCTATGTTGTATACGGTTTTTTGGTCGGCTATGTGGTAACAGGACACTTCGCCTGTGTCATAGAATAAATATAGGGAGGTACTGTCGGCATTCAGGTCCTGCAATTTCCCGGAATACTTGCCGGGCAAGGTTATACGGGTCTTGTTGTTTAATTCCAGTAATTCGTTAGCTATGAGTAGCCAGATGTGTCCTGAATCGTCTACAAAAAGGTCTTCTACGGGGGCTTGTATCTCTCTGTTCTTAAAGTAAGCATCTAAATCAGGAATGTATTCCTCTCTGTACAGGTCAATGCACATCAGTTTGTGAGTATCTTTAATCCATAACAGAGAATCCCCACTCTGGTAAATGTGGTAATGCCCGTTATATTGGTTTAATGGATATACGTATTCCGTGGTGCGGTGAAGATAGCTGAAATGTACACCGTCGTATAGATTTACATTACCGCTGGTGGTGAATACCATTCTTCCGTCGGGCAACTGGAGGATATAACGTATTTGGTTATCACTCAATCCTTGCGACGCATTGATGGTGGTGAACAGGAATTCACCGGCATATATGAACGGTGTCATCCTGAAACAGAAAAATAAGCAGAGCAGAATCCGTATGTTTCTCAAACTATTGGTAGTCATGGCTATGTTTCAAGATTACAAAGATAAAAAAAGTCGGCTTATGAAGCACGACTTTTCTATCTGTTAAAGGCAGTTATTTATCATTCAGCTGATAAAAAGTGGCATCTTGACTTAATTTTGGGCTTTTATGAATGATATTCAGACGAATGTTTGTATATAAAGCTTTACTTTTGCGATGAATCTGACATTATAAACATATCATTACCATGAAAGCAATATTTGCATTATTTTTATTGTTTGCTATTTTATCATTAAAACTCTCTGTGGTCTTTGCGCAGGAAAACATATTCACCGTCTGGCAGCCGGATTATCAGAAAAGCCCTTATACGGGAATGACTCGTCAGCACTGGATACAGGCAGGCGAGTATTTATTAAAAGGTGCATTTAACTATATACATACATTAGACGATCAAATGTATTTTCCGAAACAGCTGGATAAAACATATCCGAGAAATACGGGAGAAATTCCGGTAGCAAAGCTGGAAGGTCTGGCACGGACTCTATTTGTAGCTGCTCCTCTTTTGAAAGATAATCCAGAACTGGAGATGAACGGGATAAAAGTGGCAGACTATTATCGTTATCAACTGATAAATATCTCTAACCCTGAAAGTAGGAGCTATATTCCGCATCGTACGGGAGGTCCCAGTCAGACATTGTTGGAACTGGGCTCTTTGGCAATCTCGATGAAAGCTGCACAGGAAGTGTTATGGAATCCTCTCACTAAGAAACAGAAAGATTCACTGGCTGCTACCATGTTGAGTTATGGAGAGGGACCGACTATTGGTTCCAACTGGATGTTTTTCAATGTCTTTATCTTGAGTTTTCTGAAAGATCAGGGATATGCCGTGAATGAAAGCTATCTGGAGTCGAACCTGCAAAAACTTCTCGCACGCTATCGGGGCGAAGGCTGGTACAATGACGCTCCGGCTTATGACTATTATAGTGCGTGGGCTTATCAGACTTACGGACCTATTTGGGCGGAAATGTTCGGGAAGAAACAATACCCTCAATATGCAAGGCTGTTTATGGAAAATCAGCATGACATGGTTGATAATTATCCATTTCTGTTCAGCCGTGATGGCAGGATGAATATGTGGGGACGGAGTATTTGTTATCGTTTTGCCGTTACTGCTCCTTTGTCTTTGTATGAATATGACAAAAGTGGTAATGTGAATTATGGATGGATGAGAAGGATAGCTTCTTCTACGTTGTTGCAATTTTTAGAACGTCCGGAATTTCTGGAAGATGGTGTTCCGACAATGGGTTTCTACGGACCTTTTGCTCCTGCTGTTCAGATTTATAGTTGCCGGGGTAGTGTTTATTGGTGCGGAAAAGCTTTTCTTAGTTTGTTGTTGCCGGAAAACTCTAACTATTGGTCGGCTACAGAAAATAACGGTCCTTGGGAGAAAGAACTGAAAAAAGGGGAAGTGTATAATAAGTTCCAGCAGGGAACTAATCTATTGATAACCAATTACCCGAATTGTGGCGGATCTGAAATGCGTTCATGGTGTCATGAGACTGTGGCAAAAGATTGGCAGAAATTCCGGAGTACCGAAAATTATAATAAACTGGCTTACCATACAGAGTTCCCCTGGATGGCAGATGGGAAGAATGGGGAGATTTCCATGAATTATGGAACAAGGAATAAAAAAGGGGAATGGGAAGTGTTGCGGTTGTATACGTTCAAAAGTTTCGAAAATGGAATTTATCGTCGTGACGCTGTGCTCGAAACGGATAGCACTGTGAAGTATCAGTTGGCGGATATTCCTCTGCCGGATGGAATTCTGCGGGTAGATAAGGTGACTGTTTCAGAACCGGCGGAGATTTGTTTGGGACATTATTCCCTGCCTCGTCTGGATTCCGATATAAAGGAAACAGGTTGTAAGGTGGGTAAACAGAATATTCCGGTACTCTCTAACGGAAAATATGAATTGGCAATGATACCATTGACAGGTTGGGAGAAAACATATACGGTATATCCGGAGGGAGTGCATCCTGTAAGTGAGAAATGTGCATTAAATATGGTTTCCGATCAGTTATCCGGTGAAAAAATATATGTGACACTTCAATTATGGAAGAAGAATGAGAAAAGAGGTTTTACTTCAAAAGAGCTGACACCGGTGAAATCTGTCCATGTGTCAGAGGATAAGAAACAGGTGACGGTTTGTTTATCAAACGGTGAAATAAAAACTATTTCGTTTGAGTAATGAATCCCATTCAAGTAACTGATATTTAATTAAGAAACATATTGCTATCATGAAAGAGAAGATTGTTTGGATTTTTGTCGTTTTATATCTGTGTAGCTTTCATTTGAATGCCCAAAATGTAGAAAATAATCCTACTGGCGGCGGGTATCAAGTTGCAGCTGAAGGAGCTTGGTGTTGGTTTGCCGATCCGAGAGCCTTGCATTATGAAAACAAGGAGGGAACTATAAATAAGACATATATCGGTTACATCGATATTCATGGTAATATAAAGGCGATGCAGTATGACTTTCAAAAGAAGGAACAGGAAGAAGTATTGATCCGTTCGTATTTTCAGCCGGACGATCATAACAATCCCACTTTTCTTGTATTGCCCGATGAAAGAATCATGATTTTCTATTCAAGACATACGGATGAACCTTGTTTTTATTACAGAGTCTCCCGAATACCGGGGGATATTACTACTTTAGGTGAAGAAAAGAGGATTGAAACAAAAAATAATACGACTTATCCTTCTCCGTTTATTCTGTCGGATGATCCTGAACATATTTATTTATGCTGGCGTGGAATCGGTTGGCATCCGACTATTGCCAAGCTTTCATTACCGGACGACAAAGATGAGGTGGATGTAGTATGGGGACCGTATCAAATCGTACAATCTACCGGCGCCCGTCCGTATGCGAAATACATGTCTAACGGGAAAGATAAGATTTATTTGACTTACACCACGGGACATCCGGATAATGAACTTCCCAACTTCCTTTATTTTAATTATATCGATATCAAAACATTGCAGTTGACTGATGTCAGGGGAACCGTACTTTCTACTATTGCCGACGGCACATTTAAGGTGAACAAGACAGGTGATTATGCGAAACAATACCCGTCTACGGTAGTGGATAATCCTTCTGAACGTGACTGGGTATGGCAAATAGCTTCGGACAGGAACGGAAATCCGGTGATAGCAATGGTACGTATCAGCGATAATAAAGAATCTCATGATTATTACTATGCAAAATGGAACGGACACGAGTGGAAAAAGACTTTTCTTATTAATGCCGGTGGACATTTTCATCAGACGCCGAATTTAGAAAAGTGTTATAGTGCCGGTATGGCTATCGATCCGTCGAATGTTAATGAGGTATATTGCTCATTACCGGTAGAGGGAAAATATGGTAAGGTGTATGAGATTGTAAGATTTATCATGAGTGAAGATGGAGAGGTTATTTCTAAGGAGGCAGTCACAAAAGACTCGCAACTGAATAATGTCCGTCCTTATATGATACCGGCTTCAGAGGGTACCCCATTGCGGCTGACTTGGATGTATGGCAACTATTATGATTGGATTGTCAGTTTACAACATCCACAAGGCTATTCTACAGGAATAGCCTGCGACTTCAAAGGATTCCCCGATAGAAAAAAGAAGAAGATGATAGCGGCATCCGGCAAAGAAATACGATTTGATCCTGAAAAACCTTTTGTGCTGGAACAGACGATTACTCTTGGCGCAGATAATTATCAAGGTTGCTTGTTGCAACTCGGTGATCTGGAATATTATCTAAACGGAGAAACGATGAAACCTGAAATCAGATATAAAGGGAAGGTATATACCAGCACAAATGTATTGGGAACATCGGATTGTTGGAAAACACAGGCTCGTGGAACCGGTGGCAAGTGGTATACTCCGCAGAAATATGGGGAGGTTCGTTTGAGGATGGAATATAAGAAAGGTGTTTTATGTGTATATATAAATGACTTGCTCGATCAGAGAATTGACTTTGATTGAAAGCGAGCGAACTCTTTTATGGAGTGGGCTAATAAGTGGAATCCTCGTTTATATCGTATTATATAATAAATGAGGACTAAGTTCGAAGTACAAATTCTCCATAATATCATACATTTAATAGAGAATGATTGTTTTTAGCCCTTTTTTGACATATAAGTAGACCTTTATATTTTATGTATCATCTATCTTTGTAGACAAGAAATCTTATTTAATATCATGAATATGAATAGACATTGTGGAATAATTAAGTTTATATTATTAGGGGTGGTTTGTATATCATTACTGCCTGTATCAGTGCATGCACAGAAGTATACGGAGTTTATCCCCGGTGAAGTTTGGAAAGATACGGACGGGAATCCGATCAATGCCCATGGTGGTGGACTTTTATATCATAACGGCACTTACTATTGGTATGGCGAATACAAGAAAGGGAAAACCATTTTGCCTGACTGGGCTACGTGGGAGTGTTATCGTACGGATGTGACCGGAGTAGGTTGTTACTCTTCTAAAGACTTGCTGAATTGGAAATTTGAGGGTATTGTACTTCCGGCAGTTAAAGACGATCCGAATCATGACCTGCATCCCTCCAAAGTATTGGAACGTCCGAAAGTGGTTTATAATAAGAAAACGGGCAAATTTGTAATGTGGGCCCATGTGGAAAGTGCTGATTACAGTAAGGCTTGTGCCGGAGTGGCAGTTTCCGATTCTCCTGTCGGTCCGTTCGTTTATCAGGGAAGTTTTCGTCCGAACAATGCGATGAGCCGCGATCAGACTGTTTTTGTGGATGATGATGGACGTGCTTATCAGTTTTATTCTTCAGAAAATAATGAAACGATGTATATCAGCCTTCTGACTGATGATTATCTGAAACCGAGCGGACGTTTTACACGCAATTTCGTAAAAGAATCGAGAGAGGCTCCGGCAGTATTTAAATATAATGGTAAATATTATATGTTGAGTTCCGGTTGTACTGGCTGGGATCCTAATATAGCCGAGATCGCAGTAGCCGATTCTATTATGGGAACATGGAAGACAATCGGAAATCCTTGTACGGGACCGGATGCGGATAAAACGTTTTATGCCCAGAGTACTTATGTCCAGCCTGTTGTCGGAAAGAAGAATGCATATATTGCCATGTTCGACCGTTGGAAGAAGAAGGATTTGGAAGATTCCCGTTATGTATGGCTGCCTGTGTTGGTAAAAGATGGGAAAATAACTATCCCTTGGCATGAAAAATGGAACCTTTCTATCTTTGACAAATAAAAAATAAATATGAAACGGATACTGCTACTACTTTGCGGAATAATGCTCGTTCCCGTTATTGCCTGTTCCCAGCATTTGGTTGAAGTGGGAAAGGGGTATAGCTGTACTTCGGTCAATACGACGGTCTTTCGGAATAATTCGCTGGTTACACACGGTGATGAACAATATATCAGTTATTACGATAACGATGGCTATCTGGTACTTGGAAAGCGGAAACTGGATTCGGAACAATGGACATTACATCGCACCCAATATCAGGGAAATGTGAAGGATGCTCATAATATAATTAGTATGATGATAGATGGAGAAGGATACATGCACGTATCTTTTGACCATCACGGACATCCATTGAATTACTGCCGGAGCATTGCTCCCGGTTCTTTGGAACTGGGGGATAAAATGCCCATGACCGGAGTTGACGAAGGAAATGTCACCTATCCGGAGTTCTATCCTTTATCCGGAGGAGATTTATTGTTTGTTTACCGCTCCGGTTCTTCGGGTCGTGGAAATCTGGTAATGAACCGTTATTCGCTGAAAGAACACAAATGGACTCGTGTGCAGGATATACTGATCGACGGAGAAAATAAACGGAATGCCTATTGGCAGTTATATGTTGATGAGAAAGGGACGATTCATCTTTCATGGGTATGGCGCGAGACCTGGCATGTGGAAACAAACCATGATATTTGTTATGCCCGTTCTTTTGATAATGGGGTAACTTGGTATAAGACGAGTGGAGAACGATATGAACTCCCGATCAAATTGTCCAATGCGGAGTATGCCTGTCGTTTACCTCAAAACTGTGAGTTGATTAATCAGACGAGCATGAGTGCTGATGCAGGAGGAAATCCGTATATAGCTACTTATTGGCGGGAACCCGATAGTGATGTTCCTCAATACCGCATCGTCTGGAATGACGGGAAGATGTGGCATCAACGGCAGATAACCGATCGCCAGACACCTTTTACCTTGAAGGGTGGAGGTACGAAAATGATCCCTATTGCCCGTCCGCGTATTGTGGTAGAAGGTGGAGAAGTCTTTTATATTTTCCGTGACGAAGAACGGGGAAGCCGTGTGTCGATGGCACATGCGACTGATGTGGGTACGAGTAAGTGGACGATAACGGATCTGACGGATTTTTCGGTGGATGCCTGGGAACCCTCTCATGATACGGAACTTTGGAAAAAGCAGCGGAAACTGCATCTCTTTGTACAACACACCCGTCAGGGAAACGGTGAACGCACAGCGGAAATTGAGCCTCAAATGATATATGTATTGGAAACGGATATGGATACAAATAAATAAAGATATGAAGAAACTATATGCAACTCTTTTTTCTGCACTCTTTCTAGGCGGTGCAATCTGTGCAAGTTGTACGGATAAGAAGGATGCTTCTGCTGAAGAAGTGATAAACACTATTCATAAAGTGAATAATTATTGGCAGACGAATCATCCGGAACACGGACGTTCTTTTTGGGATAATGCCGCCTATCACACCGGAAATATGGAAGCTTATTTTTTGATTAAGCAGCCGGAGTATTTGGAATACTCGAAAGCCTGGGCGGAACATAATGAATGGAAAGGGGCAAAATCAGATCATAAGGAAAACTGGAAGTACAGTTACGGTGAAAGTGATGATTATGTGCTTTTCGGTGACTATCAGATTTGTTTTCAGACGTATGCCGATCTCTATAATATGGAACCGGATACACAGAAAATTGCCCGTGCCCGCGAAGTGATGGAATATCAGATGAGTACCCCCAATCATGATTATTGGTGGTGGGCAGATGGCTTATATATGGTCATGCCGGTCATGACAAAGATGTATAACATTACTAAGAATCCGCTCTATTTGGAGAAACTGCATGAATACCTCGCCTATGCTGATAGTATTATGTATGATGAAGAGGCCGGACTTTATTACCGGGATGGAAAATACGTGTATCCTAAACACAAAAGTGTGAACGGCAAAAAGGATTTTTGGGCACGTGGAGACGGCTGGGTATTGGCCGGATTGGCAAAAGTCTTGAAAGAACTTCCTGAAACAGATAAGTATCGTCCGGAATATATAGATCGTTTCCGTACCCTGGCTAAGTCGGTTGCTGCTTGTCAACAGCCGGAAGGTTACTGGACACGCAGTATGCTCGATCCATTGCATGCACCGGGACCGGAAACCAGTGGAACGGCTTTCTTTACCTATGGTTTACAATGGGGAATCAATAACGGTTTTCTGGATGCTGCAGAATATCAGCCGGTGGTTGAAAAAGCATGGAAATATCTCTCAACAGTTGCTTTGCAGCCTGATGGCAAGATTGGTTATGTGCAACCGATTGGTGAGAAAGCGATACCCGGTCAGGTGGTAGACGCAAACTCAACTTCGAATTTTGGAGTAGGTGCGTTTCTATTGGCAGCCTGTGAACGGGTTCGTTATTTGAATAAATAAATACAGGCACGGATTATACGGGTTTCACAGCTCTTAGAGGCATGCCTTAATATAAGTCAACAGCGTAATCCGTGTAATCCGTGCCTAAAATTTAATTCAGCATCAAGCTCATATATGGCTTTAACGGCTGAAGTATTCTATTGGTTAATTCGCTAATATTCATTTGTATATGTGCACCGGGCAGTCGCTCGGTATTATACATACACTTTCCTTTGCACAGGTAATAATAGCCGTTGTTTACAGACAATTGTTTGTCCGATAATTCCAGCTGCATTTCATCTTCAGGAAAAGCCGCGGCATAGATTTGCAGCACTTCTTTGGCATTGATGATACGTGCCATGCCTAGCGGATGTTGAGACTGTTTATCTTCAGGAGGCAGTAGTTGAACCATGCGCTTGCAGCCGGTGTGCTGCCTGATCGCATACAATAAACTATATTCCACATCTTTATCATCAGCGCAAAGCTCATTGATAATGATATGTTTGTCTCCTTTATATATAATGGTTATTCCTTTGATTTCGTTTTCCTGTCTGGCTACAAATAAATAACCTCCACTAATGGCAAGATCGGTCATAATAACCTGAAAGTCTTCCGATGTGTGCTGAATACAGCAAGCCCGTTCGGAAAGTTTCTTATTCAAATAGGAATAGACCTCCTCCTGAAATTCTGAAACAACACTGACCGCTATCTCTTTAGAAGGGATAAACTCGGGCAAAACGATCTCTTTAGTTGAATACTTGAATACCGAAGCATATCCCATACGGGCATAATAATCAAACAACCAGGGTTCTGCCGGTATTAATGTGCTGAAGTGTACTCCATTCCGTAACATCCGGGCGAAAGACTGTGATAAAAGCTCGCGCATGACTCCTTTGCTTCGAAAATCGGGATGCGTACAGGCTCCTGAAATATAGGAGGTCTGTACAGTCTCTCCACCAAAAGTCATCGGATAAGGAAGCATTTGAAGGGCAGAGATTACCTCATCACCACTTTTGATGGCAACGTTCACCTCTGTCTTATAGCGTAGTCTGAAGTACATCTCGACGAATTCTTCACTATCGTCAAAACAGACTTTCCACAATGCTTTTACTTGCTCCTTTATCATCATATTTATAAAGAGTTTACCATTTAACCATATTCATGGGATGCTCTTTGAGACAAGCCATGTATTTTTCCAGAATCGTCACCGGTTGGTAAGACAATTTGGCTTTGCGCAAACCTTCGAGACCTAAATCCTCTTCCCGGTTGATATAGATATATTGTTCGGGAATCCGGTTGGCAAATTCATAATTAATCATGGCATACGCACCTTCAATATTGGTATCCGCTTTCTCTACATGCACGCCGAACGTTTCATGATTGATAGGCATACCGAATGTGAATGCGACGATTTTACTGTTCACATGAAGAATACCTCCCGTCAGTCCGAGTGCATCGAAGTTGTGGAGGGCATAAATCAGGGCGCGACGTTCATTGCCCGTCCCTTCCTGCTGGTCGCAGTGATTCACTTTACACCATTCTGCTTCCAGATCCAGACATTCCTGAATGCGGTCCGGAGTGATCGGTGTATATTCATAATCCGGATAAGTGTTGCGGAACCGGTTGATATGATTTCTTTTCGCTTGGAATTTCTTACCCTTCAGTGTTGAAAGATCACTTCTCAAATAGATATAATCCGCATAGTCGCGGTCTTCTGTAAATGTGAACTGTCCCGGAAGGATAGCTTCGAGATCAGCACGCATATTACTGCACACTCCCAACATACAGAAATGCTGGTTCTCTTTGCGGGCATCTTCTATCAGTTCCCACAATACTGCTTTCAAATCTCCTGTGCCTACGGGCATCATATAAGCGAGTTGTTCTCCCGCCCAGAACTTGAACACCAGAAAGTTGTCGACCACTGCAAATTGGGTATCATATAAGAACCTCCAACTACAAAGATTGGAGAATGAAAGATCGCAATTGCGGCGATCACTTTTCATCGTGAATGAGGTGATTGTGTCTCTGTCTGCTAACGTGACATCTTTAAATGGAATCATAAGATTGCTTTTTGCGTTTAACTCTTTATATAACGGAAAATCAAGAGATTTTGTTTTTACAAAATACCTAATAATCGAAGGATAGTAGGTGTTAGCAGTGCAGTGAATATTCCATTTAGCGTCAGTCCCAGGCTGGCGTATGCTCCATATTTGCTGCTGATATCCATTGCAGTGGAGGTTCCGACGGCATGAGCGGCTGTTCCCATCGAAAGCCCTTGGGCGATCGGACTGCCTACACGCATGATTTTCATTGTCTTAAAGCCACAGATAGCCCCTAATAAACCTACTGCTACAACAACTGCCGCCGTTAGTGACGGAATACCGCCGATAGCTTTGGTTACTTCCATCGCAATCGGGGTCGTAACCGATTTCGGAGCCAGTGACAGGATTACCTCTTGTGAGGCTCCCATGAATTTCGCAATCAGTACTACTGAAATAACTCCGACGATGCAGCCTGCCAGTTGAGACAGTAGAATAGGCAATAACTGCTTTTTTATCATTTCCAGTTGGAGATATAAAGGTACGCCTAAAGCCACAACGGCCGGGCGTAGCCAGAATTCGATCAGATGTCCTCCTTTATTATATGTCTCATAAGAGATATTGGTCATTTTAAGGAAGATGATTAATAGTGCGATGGTCAGCAATATAGGATTTAATAATACCAGTCCTGTTTTCTTCTGAAGTAGTTTGGCAAAGAAGAAAATCCCGAAGGTAATGGCCAGCAGGAAGAAATTATTTTCTAAGAAGCTCATTTGTCTTTATTCGTTAAGTTGATTTTATCTTTAAGGTGTAGTTTCTCCGGCAGATGGAAATCTGACAGATGAAGTTTGCGTGCCAGTTTGATCTGACGTGCCAGCCTGAACTTGCGGACGATTTGGTGCACCCATCCCGTAACGACAAGTACAAGCGCGGTGCTGACAATGGTCGCTGTCACTATCGGCCAGAACTCTGCCGCAATGACGTCAAAGTACAGCATAAGAGCCACACCGGGCGGAACGAAAAAGAATCCTAAGTTGGCAACCAGAAAGTCGGACAATCCCTGTACCCAGTGTAATTTAATCCAACCTAATTTTAAAAAGAGGGTGAGCAGCAGCATACCGATGATGCTGGAGGGGAGCTTGATACCCGTAAGATAAACTATTAATTCACCCAAAGCCAAACAGCCAAATAAAATGGCGCACTGACGTATCATAACTAATAACCTATTGATTTTGTTTGAAAACGCTGCAAAGGTATGAAAAATAGGAGTACAGTGTTAAATATTACAATATTTTAGACTTGGAAGAGAAAAATAGGCGAAATTGTAATGTGGATATTGCAAAATTGAGTACTTTTGCACCGCAAATTACAAATTGTAAGGACGTTTTATAATAATATTCAATATATCTATGCTCAATTTAATCAACCAAATCGTGGCGCGTGCGAAAGCAAATCGCCAACGTATTGTTCTTCCGGAAGGAACTGAAGAACGCACATTGAAAGCTGCCAATATGATTTTGACAGACGAAGTAGCCGATCTAATTTTACTGGGTAAACCGGCAGAAATTAATGAACTTGCTGCAAAATGGGGATTGGGAAACATCGGTAAAGCTACTATCATTGATCCTGAAACTTCTCCGAAACACGAAGAATATGCGCAGTTGTTGTGTGAACTTCGTAAAAAGAAGGGGATGACTATTGAAGAAGCCCGCAAGTTAACGAATGATCCTTTATTCTTTGGTTGTTTAATGATTAAGAGCGGTGATGCTGACGGTCAGTTGGCTGGTGCCCGTAACACTACTGGTAATGTATTGCGTCCTGCTTTGCAGATTATCAAGACTGCGCCGGGAATCACTTGCGTGTCTGGTGCTATGTTGCTTTTGACTCATGCTCCTGAATACGGAAAGAATGGCATTTTGGTCATGGGTGACGTTGCTGTAACTCCGGTTCCGGACGCTAATCAGCTGGCACAGATTGCTATTTGTACTGCGCAGACTGCGAAAGCCGTTGCCGGTATTGAAAATCCGAAAGTAGCTCTGTTGAGCTTTTCAACCAAGGGTTCCGCTAAACACGAAGTAGTGGATAAAGTGGTAGAAGCTACTAAGATTGCAAAAGAGATGGCTCCTACTCTTGATTTGGATGGTGAAATGCAGGCTGACGCTGCTCTTGTACCGGAAGTGGGTGCTAGCAAAGCGCCGGGTTCTCCAGTAGCCGGAGAAGCAAATGTGCTGATCGTTCCAAGTTTGGAAGTTGGTAATATTTCTTATAAATTAGTTCAACGTCTGGGACATGCTGACGCTGTTGGTCCGATTCTTCAGGGTATTGCCTGTCCGGTAAACGACTTGTCTCGTGGTTGTTCTATCGAAGATGTATATCGCATGATTGCTATCACAGCTAATCAGGCCATTGCAGCAAAAGCGAATAAATAAGTATTAGATATAAACTATTAAGTATAAATCGACAACGACATGAAGATTCTGGTATTGAACTGCGGAAGTTCATCTATTAAATATAAATTGTTCGATATGACCACCAAAGAGGTGATTGCACAAGGTGGTATCGAAAAAATCGGTCTGAAAGGATCATTCTTGAAACTTACTTTGCCGAATGGTGAAAAGAAAATATTGGAGAAAGATATTCCTGAACATACAGTAGGAGTAGAGTTTATCCTGAACACGCTGATTAATCCTGAATACGGCGCTATTGAATCTTTGGATGAGATCAATGCAGTAGGTCACCGTATGGTACACGGAGGCGAGCGTTTCAGCGAATCTGTATTGCTGAACAAGGAAGTGCTGGAAGCTTTCGCTGCTTGCAATGACTTGGCTCCGCTTCACAATCCTGCTAACTTGAAAGGGGTAAATGCAGTTTCTGCTATTCTTCCTAACATTCCGCAGGTAGGTGTATTCGATACGGCTTTCCATCAGACAATGCCGGATTATGCTTACATGTATGCTATTCCTCACGAACTGTATGAAAAGTATGGTGTACGTCGTTATGGCTTCCACGGAACTTCTCATCGTTATGTGTCAAAACGTGTATGTGAATTCTTGGGTGTAAATCCGGTAGGACAGAAAATTATCACTTGCCACATTGGTAACGGTGGTTCTATCGCTGCTATCAAAGATGGTAAATGTATGGATACTACTATGGGCTTGACTCCATTGGAAGGCTTGATGATGGGTACTCGTAGCGGTGATATTGATGCCGGTGCAGTAACATTTATCATGGAAAAAGAAGGCTTGAACACAACCGGTGTTTCCAATCTGTTGAACAAGAAGAGCGGTGTACTGGGCATTTCGGGTGTATCAAGCGATATGCGTGAACTCTTGGCTGCTTGTGCGGCTGGCAATGAGAAAGCTATCCTTGCAGAGAAGATGTACTATTACCGTATTAAGAAATATATCGGTGCTTATGCTGCTGCATTGGGCGGTGTGGATATTATCCTGTTTACTGGTGGTGTAGGTGAGAACCAGATGGAATGTCGTCGTGAAGTTTGTAAGGATATGGAATTCATGGGTATCGAACTTGATAACGAAGTAAATGCTAAGGTTCGCGGTGAAGAAGCAATCATTTCTACTCCTGCTTCTAAAGTGAAAGTAGTAGTGATCCCAACAGATGAAGAACTGTTGATCGCATCGGATACAATGGATATCCTGAATAAGTAATAATTTTATTGCTGATATACAAAAAAAAGATGGACTCGATTTCGAGTCCATCTTTTTTTTGTCTTACTTTGCATATCAAATAGTTATATCCCGTTTTTGATATGCGTTACTCCGTCATAATTCCCGTTTATAATCGTCCCGATGAAGTGGATGAATTATTGCAAAGTCTTACTGTACAACACTTTAAGGGTTTTGAGGTTGTTGTTGTTGAAGATGGTTCTTCCATTCCCTGTAAAGGAGTAGTAGACCGGTATGCAGATCGGTTGAATATAAAATATTTCTCTAAACCCAATTCCGGTCCGGGACAAACCCGTAATTACGGAGCAGAACGTAGCGAAGGCGAATACCTTATTATATTGGATTCTGATGTCATCCTTCCCGAAGGCTACTTCGATGCGGTAGAGAAGGAGCTCACCACTTCTCCTGCCGATGCTTTTGGTGGCCCCGACCGTGCACACGATTCTTTCACTGATATTCAGAAGGCAATTAACTATTCCATGACCTCTTTCTTCACGACCGGAGGTATCCGTGGCGGAAAAAAGAAGATGGACAAATTCTATCCCCGTAGTTTTAATATGGGAGTTCGCCGGGCAGTGTACGAGGCTTTGGGAGGTTTTTCAAAGATGCGTTTTGGGGAGGATATTGATTTCAGTATCCGTATCTTTAAGAATGGGTACACTTGTCGTCTTTTTCCTGATGCCTGGGTATATCATAAACGTCGGACTGACTTGAAAAAATTCTTCAAGCAGGTGCATAACTCCGGCATTGCCCGTATTAATCTTTATAAGAAATATCCGGATTCTCTGAAACTGGTGCATTTGCTTCCAGCCGTATTTACATTGGGAGTGGCGCTTCTATTATTAGGAACCCCCTTCTGCCTCTTCAGTTTCACGCCTATCATTCTCTATGCATTACTCGTATGCATTGATTCTACTATTCAGAATAAAAGTCTGTCTATTGGCGTTTATTCCATTGCCGCCGCATTTATACAGCTTATCGGCTATGGTACAGGCTTTTGGCGCGCATGGTGGCAGCGTTGTATCAGAGGGAAGGATGAGTTTGAGGCTTTCCAAAAGAATTTTTATAAGTAATCCATTTTTTATTTGCCTATTACCATTCCTATTTTTGTTTAAAAGGAATGTTGTCTGACACCCGGGTCTCAATACGTCTGACACTCGGGTGTCAGACAAGTTATACTTTCATGGAAAAAAAGTAATGGATGCAATCGAAGAAATTTTTATAGGCTATATCTTTTTTCATTTAGTGGAGTGCAAATCACATTTCTTATTCTTCCCTTAAACCCCAGCAATTTGTCGCCTATCTGTTTCAATGGGAAGATAAGTGTTTCCTGATACCAAATGCTGTCTTTACGCAGGCTTTTCTGATTGTAAACTACACCGATTCGTCCTTCCAAACGTTCTTGTAGCTCTCCGTTTATGTAAAGTGAGGTCCCTTTGGCATCTCCCTCTACACGAACCTTTGTCCATTTTTCCACAGGCAAACGATAGGAATGGAAGATGAATTCATAGCCGTCGCGCGAGAATGCGAATTTACCCGTATTTTGCCAGTTCGCGGTGAAAACAGAATGGGGACCTTTGAATAAGACCGCATCGATATTGGGCTTTGGATCTGCGTAGATTTCAAATTCCACACTATATGGATAACCGATTTCGGGTATAGAGGTAAGAACCGAGTCGTTACCTTGCAGGATAATTTCCTGGCCGGAAAGCGTTAGGTCTTTTCTGTCATCTATGCTGGCCTGTAGATTTACGCCCGGTGCTTCCGGTGTTGTCCTGCACCACGTTTCGAAGGTTTCAAACGGTATGTTTCTTGTGTTTTCTCCTTTCCAAAGTTTCTCGCTCATAACCTGCATGGCAGGAAAGGTGCGTATATGTACATCCTGTTGGCTGATTCCATTTCCGACACGGTCGTTCCATACAGCAAACATGGCTCCTAATAAATTAGTAGACTGCTCTATCATTTCTCCCTCTTGCATCATTCGTGGTGACCAACTCTCATATATCCATTGATGATCCAGAAAGTTATGGTAGTAATTCACGGCTGGTACGATATATAGAAATGCATCGCATGTATTAATCGCTTTGGCTCCTTCCTGCAGTGCGGTTTCTAAGTCTAGCCAGCTATAATTCCATGCATTGACCGTTTTTCCTTTCAGATTTACGGGGGTATTTCCTTTCATGTGTTTCAGACTTCCCCATAATCGCGGATTTTTTCCATATTTGGTGATATACTTCAGATAGTATTCAGTGAAATAGCGGAATTGTTCCGCTTCTTTGAGGTTGTACTCATCAGTGCCGATATGTACGTCCGGTCCGACAAATACCGGGTGATCTCCCGAGAGATATTCGTCAAACAAAGTATCAAGGAAATCATATACCTCTTTTTTATAGAGGTCGAGATGATCCATACCATATTCTTTTTTGTCGGCTGCCAGTATCGGATTGTAATGAGTGAAAGCGAGTGAGTGTGCCGGAACATCAATTTCTGGGATGATATTGATTCCATATCGTGCGGCCATTTGCTGGAAGTTGCGGAATTCTTCTTTGGTGTAGGAACCATCTTTGGATGTGAGTCCCGGAAAACGGTCGCTTTCCAATCTGAAGGCGGCGTATGTTTTGTTCCAGTCATTATCGAAAAACTCAACGAAACCATTATCATTCAGATGTATTTGCAGTTCATTCATTTTATAGAACGAGAGAATTTTTACGTAATCCTGCAAATAGTCCATTGTGAAAAATTTCCTGGCTACGTCAATCATCAGTCCGCGGTGAGCATACTGCGGATAATCCAATGCTTTTCCTTTCATGAGTCCAAAAGGCTGGTTATGGATCATTTGCAACAGTGTGCGAGTTCCCCAGAATACTCCTTTTACGGTGGAGGCTTCGATGGTTACATGGTTGCGTATATCCAGTTCATAGCTTTCTTCTCCCAATGATGAAGGCGATTTTTTCACTGACAGATAGATAGAATGATTTTTCGGTTTTCCGGAGGTTACCTGATAATTCCAGCCGAACATATCTTTTAAGTCTTTTGCCATTATTTCCGCAGTTTCTTTCAACAGGCTTTCTGCTTCCGGAGCGATTATAATCTTTCCTGTTTCCGGTAGTGTCAGTTTGCCTTTTGCCCCATTCCAATGTTGTAAGGAGGGAATCACCTGCGGGATATCCGTTTGAGCGTATACTGTCATTCCTAATAGTAGTAAGATGGATAAGATGCTTATTCTCTTTTTCATATTTATTAGATGTTTATATATTAATCTTGATAGCGCAAAACTACGATATTTGGAAGTAAAGGGATTCTAAAAATAGACTTATAGCTTCCAAAATTCATTTTTTCAGTTATATAGGAGTATCTTTGTGACTTAATTTGATTAATAATGGAAAGTAAACACAAACTATCCATCAACCAGTGGGCACTGGAAGACCGCCCACGGGAAAAAATGATGGAGAAGGGAGCAGCCGCATTGAGTGATGCCGAACTACTCGCTATATTGATTGGCTCCGGAAATACGGAAGAAAGTGCTGTCGAATTGATGAGACGCCTGCTCCTGTCTTGTGATAACAATCTGAATTCATTGGCAAAATGGGAAGTGTGTGACTATTCCTCTTTCAAAGGTATGGGACCCGCAAAGAGCATTACAGTGATGGCAGCCTTGGAATTAGGCAAACGAAGAAAGCTGCAAGAAACCAAAGAGAGACTTCGAATCACTTGCTCAAAAGATATCTATGATATTTTCCAACCGATCATGTGTGACTTGGAACAGGAAGAATTCTGGGTGCTCCTATTGAACCAGGCAACCAAACTAATTGATAAGGTACGTATAAGTACTGGTGGCATAGACGGAACTTATACCGATGTGCGCACCATTCTCCGGGAAGCATTGCTGCAAAGAGCTACACAAATCGCGGTGGTGCATAACCATCCTTCGGGAAATATTCATCCCAGCCAACCGGACAGGAGTTTGACAGAGCATATCCATAAAGCGGCGGAAACGATGAATATCCGTCTGATAGATCACGTCATCGTTTGTGAAGACGGATTTTTCAGCTTTGCAGATGAGGGCCTACTCTAATTAGTAATACTACCTTATTTAAGTGAGAATATCTTATTTATTCTCACTCCTGCATTCATTTTTATACTGCGTGGGCGTCAAGCCTGTGTACTGTTTGAATGCAGTACTGAAATAACGTAAAGTAGTGAAACCTATCTGATCTGATATTTCAGTAAATGTCAGATCGGTGGTTTTTATCAGAGTAATGGCTTGCTCCAACCTGAATTTGTTGATATAGTCATTTGCCCCCATATCGGTGATAGCCTTCAACTTGTTGTAAAGAGATGTTTTACTCATTCCGATCTCTCTGCAGATAAAAGGAATATCTAAAGACGGATTGCTGATATTCTCGGAAATGAGCTTGTTAAACTTTAACAAGAACGTTTCATCCGCCTGGCTGAAAGTACTCTCCAGCGGTTGAGGGAAGTTGCCTATATGTTGATAGTGCTCTTTCGTTTGCTCCCGGTTGTATAGCCGGTTCTGTATAATCTTAACAAGAGTGTCTATCTCAAAAGGTTTTCCCAGATAAGCGTCCGCCCCGATTTTATACCCATACAGTCGGCTCTGTTCATCATTGCGTGCCGTGAGCAGAATCACAGGAATATGACTGATGCCGATATTCTCTTTTACCGCTTTGCACAGTTCGTATCCATTCATAACCGGCATCATCACATCGCTCACTATAATATCCGGAACTTGCTTTTGCGCTATTTCGAAAGCTTCCCGGCCATCATGTGCTATATAAATTGCTTTGAATAAGGACTTCAATTCTTTGGAGAGGAAATCTGTCAGGTTATGATTGTCGTCTACCAATAGCACTGTGTAATTCTGCGTAGAGAAGTCGAGTGTCTCGGGAGCGTTGATCTCATGATCTACGTCCGGTGTAATCAATTCATTGATGTAAGGTTTCGGCTGGCAGATGACTTCGCCCGACTCCAATCCCAAAGGCAAGTCGAAGAAGAAAGTGGCTCCTCCCGCTTCGTTGTTCATGGCTCCGATTTTACCTTTATGCAATTCCACCAGCATCTTGGCGTATGAAAGTCCGACTCCGCTACCGCCAATTTCCTGCTTGCCTTGATAGAAACGGATGAATACCTTCTCCATGTCTTCCTCTTGCATACCTTCTCCCTGATCCAAAACGGAAACACGGACGTATGAGTCATTTTTGCTGGTACGGATAGTGACGGTTGTGTTTTTAGGACTGTGTTTCAGTGCGTTCGTCAATAAGTTTGTGACTACGATTGTACACATACCCTTGTCAAATACCACCTCTTTTATGCTGTCGTCGAGCTGATAATCTATTTGCACTTCCTGGGCAGCTCCCTCGTCCGTAAAATCGGCACCAATCTCCTTTATCCATGAGTTAAATGGATAGGCTTGGAGTTTCAACTTGGTTTCTCCTACTTCCATCTTACGTACGTCCAGCACCATGTTGATAAGATCTTTCATCCGTTGAGCCTGTTTATGTATATTCTTCAACGGTGGATAAATGGCATCTGTAGAAGGAAGTGTCTTTAATATGCGGCTTAGCGGGGCATATATGAGTGTGAGCGGAGTTCGCAGTTCATGGCTGATATTAATCAGAAAACGAACTTTTTCTTCATACACATTCTGCTCGTGTTCTTTCATCATCCATTTCATCTTGTTTTCTTTGCGTCGAAGCAGAACGAAAACAATTTGTACCACAATGCCTATGCAAGCAATGATGCAGAGAGAAACGAACCACCAGCTTCTGTACCAGGGTGGCAGTACGTTTAATGTGAAAAGAAACTGGGGAGTTGTTTCATTTCCTTCCTGTGTGTTACAGCTCACCATGATGGGATAACTTCCCGGAGCAAGAGATGGGATCATCAATTCAGGGTTGTAGCCTTCGGTTTTAAGGTCTCCCATTTGGAAATGATAGACTTTGAGCCGGAGAATGTCCGCACCATAAGTCATGACACGGATCTTAATGTTTTTACTGTTCCAGGGGATGGATATCTTGTCTTGATTGAGCTGATACATCCTGTTCTCTCCGTTTATGGTCAGTTCGGCAAGGCGTATTTCCGGAGAGTCACTACTCTTTTCTATTTGAGTGTCTGCATTGATACATAGTAAGCCTTTTACACCTCCCATATAGATGTTGCCTTTGGGGGAAATGAGACGGGGCTCGGCCAAGTATTCATTGGGGGAAATTCCATCCGCTTCTCCGAACCATACAAAACGTTTGGTATCGGTGAGCCATATAAAGAGTTTCTGTTCAGCTCCTATCCACACTTTTCCTTTATTGTCGCATAACACGGTATTTACTTCATTAAATAAGGTGGTAGGAATTCTTTCGAATTTGCGGGTATCAGGGTGATAGGTGTACAGGCCACGGGTGCCTGCAATCCAGAATACGCCCTTGTCATCCCTGGATACAGCATTGAAGAATCCCTGTGGAGCACTTGCAAATATCTCCACTGTGTCTTTTTTACGATCCAGTCTATATATATTATAAGGATCGTTCAGGTAAATGGCAGTGGAATCATATCCAATGGAACTCAACAAGCCTTTTATTTTCACTTCTTTGGCACAAGGGACAGGAGTGAGTTGCCGGGTGGAAGTATGGTAGCGGTAAGGAGGCGAACTTAATATTAAGATCGAATTGGGAGTATCCCGGTATAAGTTGATTGGCTGTCCGCTATAGCGGATGTGATGCTCTAATGAAGGGCTCATAATAGCGAAAGGACGCTTCTTTCCTGTCTTTTTATCGAATATGAAGATACCTTTGGAAAAGGCAGATACTAACAATTCGTTGGGTGTGAAGCCGGTGATGGAGACCATCTTGTCTCCCCAAGTGTCGGGATAGTGCACAAATGTTTCTGTAGAAGGAATGAATTTATTGATACCTCCTCCGTCCGTAGCGATCCAGAGTTCTTCGGAAGCCGGTTCCTGATATAGTTGTAATACCGTACTTTGACTTAATCCTTTGTTGTGCCCTAACACAACATTAGTGTAAGTTCTCATGGATACTTCACGAATGTTGATAACCCCTTCACGTTTACTTCCCGCCCATATATTTCCGGCAGAGTCGCTATGCAGGCAGAGTATTGTATTTGTGGGAAGGGAATGATTATCTCCGGAGATATGTTCGAGTACGGTAATATTGCCGGTTGTGGGATCGAGGATATTGATACCTCCCCCGTCTGTTCCCATCCATATTTTTTGTTTGAATTCGGTCATGCACAATACGATGTCACTGCTCAAACGGGAGTTTTGAGTGGTATAACTGGCTATCAATTTTCCCTGGGCGGAGAAACACTTGACGCCATTGTTGTAGGTTGACAGCCATATTCTTTGTTGGGAGTCTATGATGATTCCTACGTTGTCGTTCCCGTATTGGAAAGGAAATGGGGTTATCTCGAAATTCTTGAGGTTCATTTGCAGTATTCCCTGTTGCCAGCTTAGACACAATATGGTATCGGGTTTCCACATTTGTATGGATCGTATAATGAACGGCTCGTCGGTCTTGAATTCCCGTATGAGAGAAATCGTGTTGGTGGCATAAGAATATTTATATATCTTGTTGATCCCTCCGAACAGAAGTCCGTCTGCTATTTTGCAGATCGATTTGGCAATGATGGGCTGATTATTTAGTTTGGGGATAAAGAAGTTGTCGTGAATAAGAGAATAACGGGCGATTCCTGTGGTGGTCAGTATCCAGGTTGTCTGCTGATTATCTTCAATAATTTGCAGGATACTGTCGTTAGGCAGGGAATTTTCATTATCAGGTTGTGCGGTGTACTTTTTGAGTTCCGTTCCATCAAATCTGATTAGTCCTGTCGGAGTACCGATCCAGATGAATCCCTTTTGTTCGGTATAGATACAGCTGATGATAGACGGCATTCCGTTTTGGGAACCAATCAGTTTAAAGTCGTAATGGTTACCTATACTTATTGCTGGAAATGTGCCTACGATAAGAAAAGCCAGTAAGCAGAAAAAGTGTTTTATCCAAATACTTTTTTTCATCAGTCAAGATTATTAAGGGGAGATTAGTGAAACAAAAGTATGATTAATTCCGCTAAAACAAAAGAAATATTTCCAAAAACCGCCACAAAGACGTTCAAAAACGGAATATGGATGTTTTTGGAAACATTTTGGCGATTTTATGAACTCGCCATTCTGTCAATCAATCTATTTTTGTGGTGTATTTCAATGCCGGATAGTGTGGGCTATTGGCAAATGGAACTCAAAAAAACTTTTAGTATTAACTTTAATATAATGTTATGAAGAAAATGCAGATTAGGATGCAACTGGTGTGTCTCTTTTCAATGCTTTTACTGTTCTTCCCTGTGGAGCTCTTTGCTCAACAGGGCACTATCACTGGTAAGGTGGTAGACGAACGTGGCGAGTCCGTAATCGGAGCAACCGTTATGGTGAAAGGTTCTACTGATGGTACCATTACCGATTTGGATGGAAACTTTAAAATTAACGGTAAAGTAGGTACAACGATAACTGTCAGCTATGTGGGCTATGCTCCTTTGGAAGTGAAAATCACTAAGCTAACAGGAAATCGGTTCGTGATGAAGGAAGACTCCAAAACTTTGGATGAAGTGGTGGTAGTCGGTATGGGAACACAGAAACGTAATACTATTACAGCGGCTGTAGCTACAGTTAATGCGGATGCAATCGCTACCCGTCCTGTGACGGATGTAACCAGCGCCTTACAAGGTAATGTGGCTGGTTTGAACTTTGCTTCGGATGCTTCTGAAAGCGGTACCGGTGGTGAAGTTGGCGGAGAAATCAAATTTAATATTCGCGGTATCGGTTCTATTAATGGTGGAGAGCCTTATGTATTGGTGGATGGTGTGGAACAGAGCTTGCAGAATGTAAATCCTGCCGATATAGAAAGTATCAGTGTATTGAAAGATGCTTCTGCAGCAGCCGTGTATGGTGCTCGTGCTGCGTATGGTGTGGTGTTAGTAACGACCAAGAGCGGTAAACAGGATAAAGCCCGGGTGACTTATCGCGGTTCTGTGGGTATGAGTGCACCTATCAACATGCCCGAGATGATGAACTCTGTAGAGTTTGCCAATTATAAAAATGCGTACCGTTCGGCAATTGGTGAGTCTCCATACTTCTCACAGGAGACTATTGATTTGATGAATCAGTTTTTGCAGAACCCCTATGGTGAAGGTCTGCCCGGTATTACCGCCAATCAGGAGAATACCGGTTGGCGTGGCGGTGAATCGCAGTATGCCAATACCGACTGGTTTGATTATTTCTATAAAAACAAATCTTTGCGTCATTCACACAATCTAAGTATCTCCGGTGGATCGGACAAAGTGACTTATTATGTCGGTCTGGGTTATACTTACCAGGGTGGTTTGCTGGATCGTGTAGAAGACTCTCTGGATAAATACAACGTGAATACCAAATTTCAGATCAAGCCGAATGACTGGTTGAAGTTTAACTTCAATAACAATATCACGTTGAATCTGATTTCCCGCCCGCTCCCCGATATGTCTATTCTTTATCATCAGATAGCTCGTTCGCAGCCTAATATGGTGACTGAAGTTCCTATTTCCGGGCTTTATAATCTTCCTTCATGGAATGAAGCTTTGTATCTGGACAATGTGGGCTATTCGCAGAACCGCATTTCTGATGCCATGACTTTTGCAGCTACTGTTACGCCTCTGAAAGGCTGGGACATTATCGGAGAGATGAAAGTTCGTTTTGATGTGCAGAATGATGAATTCTTGCAGAAGCAGCCCCGTACCACACGGCCCGACGGAACCATAGAGAATGTTACCGCTCCCCGGCAGGGATATTCTTATCCCGGTATCGAATATTCGAATTCTTTGTGGGGATCAATGACTCGTGGAAATCAATTCAACTATTATTTGTCTCCCAGTGTGTCGTCTTCATATACGAATCAATGGGGTGACCATTTCTTTAAGGCAATGGCCGGTTTCCAGATGGAAGTGCAGCAAAACTCAAGCATGTATGCATATAAAGACGGAGTGATGAGCGATGATACATTCTCTTTTGACAATGCAAACGGAAAAGCCTATAATAGTGAAGCGCGTGACCATTGGGCAACCATGGGATTCTATACCCGTTTGAACTGGAACTACCAGAATGTCTATTTTCTGGAATTTAGCGGACGTTATGATGGTTCGTCACGTTTCGCTTCCGGCAATCGTTGGGGATTTTTCCCTTCTTTCTCTGCCGGTTATGACATTGCCCGTACCGACTACTTCAAGCAATGGAGCTTGCCTGTTTCACAGTTGAAAGTGCGTTTGTCTTACGGACGTTTAGGCAATCAGAATGGAGCCGGACTATATGATTATCTGAACTTCATGACATTGAGACCGGACTATTCAAATGCATGGTTGCTTTCCGGCGTCACTTCGGCTACTCCGGTACGTGGTACAGTCGCTTTAACGCCTTCTATGGTAAGCCCGTATATTACATGGGAAAAAGTGGATAATGCCAACTTAGGTTTCGACCTGACTCTGCTTAACAATCGTTTGACGATTACGGCGGATATTTACCAACGTACGACCAAAGACATGATTGGCCCGGCTGAAGCAATTCCTGATATTGGCGGTATTGCTGTTGACCAACGTGCTAAAGTAAATAATGCAACGCTACGTAACCGTGGATGGGAATTGTCGGTTAACTGGTCTGACCAGCTGAAGAATGGTTTCAGTTATGGAATCGGTTTCAATATCTTTGACTACAAAGCAGTGGTAACCAAATACAATAATCCGGAAGGATTGATTTATAACAACCACACCGGTCTGGTTCGTAACAAAGGTTATTACCAGGGAATGGATTTAGGTGAAATCTGGGGATATGAAGCAAATGATCTGTTTCTCACCAACCAGGAAGTGGATGAATATCTGAGAGGAGTAGACATGTCTTTCTTCAAACCGAATAAGGATTGGCAACGTGGTGATTTGAAATATATCGATTCGAACGGTGATGGTAAAATTGATCCGGGTTCGGGTACATTGAAAGATCACGGTGATTTGAAAATTATCGGTAATACGACTCCTCGTTACTCCTTCGGTCTGAACTTACATGCCGGTTATAAAGGTTTTGAAGTTTCCGCATTGTTCTAGGGAGTCATGAAACGTGATTTCCCGATGGCTGCAAGTACTTATCTGTTTAGCGGTGATTCCAACTTCTTTAAAGAACATTTGGATTATTATAATGTGTACAACCCGGGGGCTTACCTGCCGCGTCTGACAAAACCCGACAGTCCTGAATATAATGCGAACGTAGGTTACAACACTTCACGTTATTTATTGAACGCAGCTTATATGCGACTCAAAAACTTGATGATTTCTTATAACTTCCAGCCTAAACTGGTTAAGAAGATGGGATTGGAGAACTTGAAAGTGTATTTCACTTGTGATAATCTCTTCACGATTGACAATTTGCCGGACGTATTCGATCCTGAAACCTTGAATCAGGTAAATACATGGGCTGGGGGTAGTAACGAAACTGCTCCGGGATTGACTTCCCCAATGAAGCAAAATGGTAACGGAAAGGTATATCCGTTGAATAAAAACTACGTATTTGGTATTGAATTTACCTTTTAAACCATAAGATATGAAAAGAATATATATAATGGCTTTTGTAGCCGCTTCAATATTACCATTTTCATCCTGTTCAGATTTTCTGGATAGAGAACCGATAACCAAGCCGGAAGCCGGTAATTTTCTGACAGGTGCCATACAGGTTGAAAACTATATTAACGGACTATATATGACGTTGCCGTCTTTTAGTAAGTTCGGTTTGGGAGTTCGCAGTGAAGAAAAGAATAGTGACAATATTATTGCAGAAAAGTATGATGCCCGTTTGCATGGACAGAATAACCAGTTTAGCGGAGCTTCCGATTGGCAGACTGGTTATCAGAACCTGCGTAAAGTGAACTATTTTTTCCATAATTATAAAGTACCCGAAGCACAGGAAAACGAAGATGTACTGTCGTTGAAAGGGGAGGCTTACTTTTTACGTGCCTATTGGCATTTCGATTTATTGAAGAAATTCGGTTCTATTCCGGTAATGGATGCTTTTTGGGATGAGAATGCGACAATCGCAGGATTACAGATTCCCGCAAAGACACGTAATGAGGTAGCCCGATTTATTTTGAGTGATTTGGTTGAGGCGAAGAATCTGTTGCATTCGCGCGGTAAATATTCCGGAATTCGTATCAATAAAGAAGCTGCCATGGTTTTGGCAATGAATGTGGCGTTGTATGAAGGAACTTGGGAAAAGTATCACAGCAGCGATGATTTTGCATCTTCCACTAACGAATCAAATTATTTCTTGGGTGAAGTTATTAACTGGGGAAATGAACTGTTCGGTTGTGGCATTGATCTGTATAAAACCGGGCAAAATCCGGGAGATGCTTTTGCGGCATTGTTCAATAGCAAAGATTTGTCAGGAATGGGCGAAGTGCTATTGTGGAGGAAATATTCGAGTGATGAAGGAGTCTTTCATGATGTCAACGGTAATCTGAAGGCAGGTGTTGTCGACTCGGAAGGAGCTGCCGGAATTACTCAAAGCCTGGTGGATAATTATCTGAATGCCGATGGAACATTTATTGATCCGACAAATGAGAAATTTAAGGATTTTAAGGAAACATTTGAAGGCCGTGACCCTAGATTGATTCAAACGGTGATGAATGAAGGTGCCAAATTTGCTTCTGCCATTACTGCGACCCCAATGCATCTGGAAGAATATACGGATGAGAAGAAGAATACTATTAGTCCTCCTAAATTGGCAGGAGATGGAAACACACGTTCTTTGACGGGTTATCACATCCGTTTGGGAATAGATACCACCTTTGTAAGTGGTAATGGTGAGACTGCTTTACCTATTATTCGTTATGCCGAAGGTCTTTTGGCTTATGCAGAAGCTGCTGCTGAACTGGAAATGTGGAGCGATGATATAGCGAATAAGACATTGAAAGCGCTTCGTGAACGTGCAGGAGTGAAATATCTGGCACCGGCAAAGGATGCTAATTTCACCGATTTCGGTTATACATTGACTCCTGTTTTACAGGAAATCCGTCGTGAACGCCGTTCTGAACTTGCTTTGCAAGGTTTCCGGCTGGATGATCTCATGCGTTGGAAAGCCGATAAACTGATTGTTGGAAAGCGTGGTAAAGGTGCTTATGTAGGTGATGAATCTATTTTATTCAAATCTTACAGTCCGGATAATCAGAAAAGAATCAGAGAGCGTCTGACCCTTGATGATAACAAATGGGCGGATCCGATGGCCGGGACTCTGCCAAGCGGATATCAATTCCATGCAGATAGGGATTATCTGTTACCGATCCCTCCTTCAGAATTGGAATTGAACAAAAAGTTGAAACAAAACCCGAAATGGTAATCATTAATAATGATATAATAGGATAGATTATGAAGAAATATTTCTATAGATTATTACCAATTTGCCTGTTTATCCTTGTAATGACAGGCTGTAATGACACCGAGACGGTTATCTCTATCGGAGAAGCCCGGAATCTGGTGGCCGAAATCAGTACTCAAAGTGCTGCTATCGGAGATAATGTGACCTTTACTGTGAAGGTAGATCAGCAAGACAATCAGTTGGCACTCGAAGAAGATATAGACGTTGTTCTGACTTTTGCAGGTAAGAATGTAGAAGGAAAGGATGTCCCTGTATCTGATGTCTTTGAAGGCTTTGCCGGTCATCTTTTTATGAAGAAAGGTGAGAAACAGGGATTTACCGAATTTAAGGTAAAGAACGATCTGGCTAAATATCCTATATCGGGTACTATCACCGCTTATGTCAGAGGATACAAGATCAATGCGGCTGAACGTCCGATTGTGGTATCTGATAAACACTACACCATCTTGTCATTGAAGAACAATTCGGACAATACGGTGAAAGAGTATGGCTCATTTATTCTGGTCGCTACGGTAGGAGCGTCAGCTAAGGAAGATGTAGTCGTTCATATTGATGCGGGTGAAGATGCGGATAAATATGAGAATCTGCCGAGCGAATTGGTGGTGAAAGCCGGGTATAAAACAGCTGAATCTGAACTTATATGGGTGAAAGGAGAGAAAGGACCGAATACTTTCACTTCTGTGTCTATGTCTTTTGCTACCGATTCTGAAATTCATCCGGTATATGGGGACGAGTTGGAAATTAAGGTTACTGATACGGATGCAGGTTTGACTCCGGGCACCGAGTTAACCAATGAGCAATGGGTTTATACAGATCCGGATCAGATATTTGTATCAGCCAGCAATAAAAAGGCTGTAGAAAAATGGGATGAGGTCAGAGCTGCGTCAGCACTATTGATAAAGGAGGGTGATCCGCATCCGAATGAAGCGTTAGCTGCTGAAGGATGGACATTCCTGAATTCTTATGAGTTCCATCCGATTGATGCTTTGACAGAAGGTACCGGACTCCCCAATCAGTATGGTAATCGTCCTCCACGTTTTATGGCGGCACAGAATGTGGCTAACACACAGAAAGTACAAGCGGTTGTAAATGAGAAATATGCAACGATGACTCAAGATGGATATTTGAAAATGTGGTGTGCGTATGATCCGGGAATCAGTGTGACAGGGGAAATTACGGGAACAAGAGATTTTGGAGTTTCCTCCCTCTATGCAAGTAAGTTTGATGGTGTGCCTACGGGTGCTGATTCTTGGGAATCCAGCAATGTACGCATTTTGCCGGGCACTCGTGTGGAAGTTAGAATCCGTGTGCGTGGAAAGAAACACTCTTTCAACTCGGCAGTCTGGTTCCAAGGAAATATCAGAGGTGTGCAATGGTCTACCTATGGTGAGGTTGATCTTCTGGAAAATCCGGCTACCAATGCGAATCCGAATGGCGCTTGGCAGACTTTCCACTGGAATGATATATCCACTTCATCCGGTGATAAGTATAAACCGTCTTCAGGACAGTTGATAATATCGGATATGGATGAATTCGATATCTATTGGATGGAATGGAGAGATAATAACGAGATTGCTTTAGGTATTAATGGTAAAGAGAATGTACGCATGAGGACTGACGGCAGCTATACCGGAATAGCTAATGGAACGGCTTCATGGAACTCGTCTACACATTGGCCGTTTACGGACAAATACAATACGGAAGGGTTACATTTACTATTGACATTTGCCGGATGTAATGAATGGGCGCTTGGTGACGCTGCGGCAGAACAGGCTGCTAAAGATGGTAGTTGGGCAAACGACTTTAAGCATATTTCTTATCAGGAAAGTAAGTCTAGCAATGATACGCCACGTATGGAAATCGACTGGATACGTTTCTATAAGAAGCCAACCTACGACTATTTTGGAAGTGGTACTCCAACGCGTAACAAACCAATGTATTAATGGTTGTTGAAATAAAGATATTTAATCGAACAAACTTTTATATAGTTATGAAAAAGGTTTATCACTTATTGAGCGTTGCACTGCTGGGCGCAATGGCACTAACCTCTTGCGAAGAGGACAAGATAGTGAATGAAAATAACGGTGAAGGGAACGAAACCGACAAGAATCTGACTGATTATTCATTTATAGCTTCTATTAAACAGTCCGCCCCTTTGGGTCGCAGCAATTTGCAGAATGGAGTGTATACATGGAATAAAGGAGATGCTGTTACATTATGGAATCGCAACTTCGGAGCCGGCTATGATTTCTCTATCACCCCGGGGTATAATGACAACCAACCTGACAAATCTGCTGAATTCACAGGAAAAGCTGCTGTAGAAAATGGCCATAAGCTGATTGCGGTATTTCCACGGAAAGAAGCAAAAACATTTAATGACTTGGCTACCTTTTCTATGCCGGAGACATTTACTCAGACTGGAAAAACAGCAGAACTGGCAGCCACTACCTATATGGTTGCCACCGGGGATGTGACTGATAATAAGATTCCTGCATTAACGTTTTCACCATTGACTGCATTGATACAGTTTGGTTTGAAAAACACGTCGGACCGGGAACTGAAGATTCGCTATATTACGCTGGAGAGTGATGATGATGTATTTCCCGCAGAGTTGAAGATCGACGAAGACGGAGTGGTACAGAGTCTTTCAGGTATGCGTAACAAACTGACACTTGACATGAGTGGACAAGCATTGGCGCAGAATGAAACATTAAACGGGTATTTGAATATATTACCTACAACCTATGGTGATACCCGGTTGATGAAAAGTACGACCGAACTGAATATTACAGTAAGCGTTTTGAATAATGAAGTGGAACAGGATATTATCCTGCTGAAAAAAGTAAAAGTCAAAGATTTGGAGGATAACATCGGACTTGATATGGATGCTACTGCCAATCAGTTTGCAGCCGGCAAGCATTATAAAATGGATTTTGAGGTAGATTATCGTTTCAGAATTCCTGATGAGGGCTATATGATCGATGATGATGGAAATATTCATATCTATAATAAGACTGGATTATTCGGATGGAATAAAATTGCGGATGAATACCGTAAGGCAACTGTTACTTTAGAAAAAGAATATATCGATGAACCGGCAGGGGATGGAATAAAAGTGATTGATATGGGTAATGAACTTTGGGAACCTATTAGTGCGTTTGGAGGTGTATTTGAAGGTTATGGTGTTACCATCCGCAATTTGCAAATAGCTAATAAAGGTTTTATTGCTACCAATACGGGAACTATCCGGAATTTGACTTTGGAAAATGTAAGTTTCTCTGCTGATATCACAGAGGGAGCAGGAGCATTGGCTGCCGAAAGTTCAACGAGTGTCATTCAGAATTGTACAGTCAAGGGAGTGACTGCAACCGTTATAAAACCGGTAGTTTTTGGTGGTTTGATCGGTCGAAACTCCGAAGGAAGAATAGAAGGTTGTCAAGTTATCAGTGGAACTATTAACCTTAATTTGAGTGGTGCTGGTAATTCTAATTATGGTGGCTTGGTTGGTGAGCATTTTAATGGAACGGCTCTTATTATAAATTCGTATGTCGGTGCAGATGTAACAATCAAGCATCCTAGTAACTCTAGTGGTGCATCCTGTGTCGGCGGACTTGTTGGCTGGAACAACTCCGGTAAAGTCAAAGGTTGTTACTCATTAGCCAAACTTGAGGTTTCTTGTTCCGGACAAGTAGGAGGACTTATAGGGGCTAATAGTAACGGTACGGTTCTGGCCTGTTATGTAGCCGGTTCAATTAGTGGAACTATCTATAATAATACTGGCGGTTTCATTGCACAGAATACCATTAATAATGCTGATGCTACTGTGACGGCTTGCTACTCGACCACGCAGATAAATGTGACTAATAATGCTGGAAGTAATAAATTGGGAGCTTTCGTCGCTTCGAATTCAACAGGAATCAACCAGTGTTATTTCGTAGGCGAGACGGTGACTAATCCTGTAGGAAGCGGATCTGTAAATGGAATTAGTAAGGTAACAGCGACTCAACTCAAGGATAAGAAACGTCAGATGAATCTGGCAATAGAAGCCAAGGATCCAGAATTTGGTTTTAGCTTTAAAGTGAATGAGGATGCCGGAACTAATATATACTGTCCGTTGATTCTACAGGGGGCTGTGAAAGAACCTGGCTTCAGTGGATCAGATTTTGGAGATGGTGGTGATATTTAAATAACTGATAACAGAAAAAAATAAATCATGAATAAAATCTATTCTTTATTAGGGATCGGGCTGCTAAGTGCAGCCACCCTAAGCTCTTGTAAAGAAGATGTTTTCATTGAAGGTGGGGATGAACTGCAACGGGGAGAATCACAGACTTATGTGGCTGTTGCTTCTATCCGGGGGTATGAAAATACGGACAAAGAATCGTCTACACGTGCCAACGTACAAGATGACGGTAGTTCCTTTATGTGGAATGCCGATGATAAGGTTACACTTTGGAATGGAACAAATGGCTATGATTTCACAACCATAAATTATGATGAGAGTGAACCGTCTGGGAATGTGGAATTTGCAGGGAATGGTAACTTTGAAGAGGGAGCTACTGTTTGGGGAATCTATCCGAAAAAAGATGTTCCGACTTCAGGGAATGTTTTCACTTTTACGTTGGGAGATGCTACGCAAAGTGCCCAAAAAGCAGAGCTGCAGAATACGATGCACATGCTTGCTAAAGGCACGGTGAATGGGACTACCGTCACCAATCTTAAGTTTGAACATTTGACAGCTCTTTATCAGTTTAAATTCACCAATCGAAGACCGGATGCCTATAAAGTGACAAAGGTGGTTGTTTCGGCTGATGCTGCTATTTTCCCAAAAACGTTGACAGTTTCGGGAGAAGAGAAAACGTATGGTGATAAAAGTAATAGTCTGACTTTGTCTATGACAAGTTTGGAAATGGCAAAGAATGAAGTTGCATACGGTTATTTGAGTTTCTTTCCGATAGCAGACATGACAAAGGATACAGAATTAACTTTTACTGCTACGATAGAAAAAGTGGGAGATTCTTCCTCTACGGAAACAATAGAGAAAAAAGGAAAGATCAGTGAACTTTATAATGCCGAATCGGTGGTAGCAGGAGATGAATATAAATATGTGGCTGGAAAGCGATATGGTATATCATTTATGCTGGTGGCAGACTTGGGATATGAGGAGACTGAAGCGGGTAAGTATTTAGTCAAGAAAGAAGACGGGTTGATAAATTTGGCAAGTGAACCGACTGTTATGACGAATGCTGCTACGGTAATTACATTAGATGCTGATCTTGATATGTCGACTAAAGAGGCATGGGTACCGGTTACGGAGTTTAAAGGTATATTGGACGGCAATGGCAAGACTATTTCCGGTCTTACAATTGAAGCAACAGGAAACGATGCCGGTTTGTTTATAACTAATAATGGTATCATTAAAAATTTAACCCTTAAAGATGTAACGGTGAAACAAGTGTCAGGCGCAGCTGGAGCATTTGCAGCAATAAATACCGGAACGATTCAGAATTGCGTCATTGATGGAGGAGCGTTGACTGTCAATGGAACAGATGCTAAGTTGGGGGCTATTACCGGACATAATCAGACTGGTGCGTCAATGATAAAGGATTGTAAGGTAAAAGGTAATGTGGTACTGACTGTTGCCGGTGGTAAAGTAAATGCTGGTGGATTGGCAGGTGTGAACGGATGGTGGTCTAAGGCACAAATACAAGGTTCTTCGATTGACAAGGAGGTATCCTTTGTATATAGAGGTAATGGTGAAGGTGCCATCGGAGGACTTGTGGGTTGGAATGTTCAGGGAACCATAACTGGTTGTTATTCTTTGATGACTATCACTGCATTTACAGCAGTGAATGCCGGTGGTCTGGTGGGAGGAAACGATGGACCTGTAACCGCTTCGTTTGCTGCTGGTGAAATAGTGCCCAAAGCGTCCGGAAATATTGGCGGTTTGGTGAAAAATGGTGGAACTTTGACAGGATGTTATTCAACTTCTGTGTTTTCTGGCACTGCTTCTGTTACCATTTGTGGAATATCAACGGGATCAGTGACAGCAAACGAATGTTATTTTATATCCGACGGAGTTTCGAATCCGGGTGGAAACTTACCAACTTCAACTAAGGTAAGTGATGCTGCTGCCCTGATTGATAAAATTGCATCCATGAATCAAGCGATAGCTGGCTCTGGTTACAAGTATGTTGAAAATACAGGAACCGACAGTGCCAGAGTACCTTTACTCATTCAACCGGATGAATAATAACTGACAGGTATTAGTTTGAATCCCCTTATTTATCCTTGTTTTGTATATGAAGAGGACAAATAGGGGGATTCGTATCTGGAATATACTATCTTTGTGTGTCGAAGACATCTTTGGGTTGATTGCGGCATACAACATGACATTCATTGTAAAATAAAACTTTATATGAGACGAATCTTTGTTAGCTTACTGCTTTTATCTCTGTTTTTTATGGGCTATGCCCATGAGCCGGAATTTTCAACAGCCGGTTTCTTCCGGTTGCCGAATACCGGGCGTGATGTGTATTCGATGAATCCTGCCTGGCGTTTTTATAAAGGAAGTGCGGTGGGTGCCGAAGCAAAAGAATTTGACGACAAAACCTGGCAGGTGGTGTCTTTGCCTAATGGTATCGAGTATCTTCCTACTGAAGCCAGCGGTTGTATCAATTATCAGGGGGAAGTGTGGTATCGTAAACATTTTACTCCATCAGAGGTATTGAAAGGAAAGAAACTGTTTCTCCACTTTGAAGCCATTATGGGTAAAAGTAAGATTTATGTAAACGGTAAATTATTGGCGGAGCACTTTGGAGGTTATCTTCCCGTATCGGTAGATGTGACTGATGCATTGAAGTGGGGAGAGGACAATGTGATTGCGGTGTGGGCTGATAATAGTGACGATCCGACCTATGCGCCTGGAAAACCACAAGATGTGTTAGATTATGCCTACTTGGGAGGTATTTATCGGGATTGCTGGCTGATTGCACATAATTATGTGTTTATCACGGATCCGAATTACGAGAACGAAATAGCAGGAGGCGGACTGTTTATTGCCACAGATCGTGTATCGGAGCAATCGGCAGATATTCTCTTGAAAGCGCATATACGTAATGAAGACAAACAGGGCTTTGCAGGAAAAATTTCCTATTCTTTAGTAGACCGTGCAGGAAAAGAAGTGGCATCGTCAGATGTGAAACTGAATATCCGTAAAGGGACTGCGACAAGTCATAATGGAAAAATGAAAGTGAAGCAGCCGCATTTATGGACTCCTGAATCACCTTATCTGTATAATCTGTGTGTGCATATTTATGATAAGAATGGAAATGTAGTAGACGGTTATCGTCGTCGTGTCGGTATCCGTAGTATCGAATTTAAGGGAAAAGATGGCTTCTGGCTGAATGGAAAACCTTATGGTAAACCTTTGATGGGAGCTAATCGGCATCAGGATTTTGCAGTTGTAGGAAATGCGGTTGCCAATAGTATTCACTGGCGTGACGCCAAGAAACTGAAAGATTTGGGGCTGGAAGTAATCCGTAATGCACATTGTCCGCAAGATCCTGCTTTTATGGATGCTTGTGATGAACTTGGTCTGTTTGTTATCGTGAATACTCCGGGATGGCAATTCTGGAATGACGAACCCATTTTTGCCAAACGGGTTTATAATGATATACGTAATATGGTTCGTCGTGACCGTAACCATCCTTGTGTATGGCTGTGGGAACCGATCTTGAATGAAACATGGTATCCGGAAGATTTTGCCGGGCGTGTGAAAGGGATTGTTGATGAGGAATATCCTTATCCGTCTTGCTATTCCGGTTGTGATGTGCAAGCCAAGGGCTCGCAATATTTTCCGGTACAGTTTGCCCATCCGATGGATCTTTCAAAACGTGATCCTAAAATTACATATTTTACACGCGAGTGGGGAGATAATGTCGATGATTGGAGTTCGCACAATTCTCCAAGTCGCACAGCCCGTAACTGGGGAGAACAGCCTATGCTTATACAGGCTGCTCATTACGCTTCTCCTTATTATAATTACATTTGCTATGATGGTTTGTATAAAGAGTCTCCCTGGCATGTGGGCGGATGCTTGTGGCATTCGTTCGATCATCAGCGGGGATACCATCCGGACCCGTTCTATGGTGGATTGATGGATGTATTCCGTCAGCCTAAGTATTCCTATTATATGTTTAAGGCGCAACGTCCGGCTGTCGTTTCCGAGAGTTTGGCAGAAAGCGGACCGATGGTTTATATTGCTCACGAGATGACACCGTTCTCAAGCAGAGATGTAACGGTGTATTCCAACTGCGATGAAGTTCGTTTGACTGTGAATAAAGATGGGCAAACTTATACCTATAAAAAAGACAAGACACGAAAAGGAATGCCTTCTCCGGTAATAACTTTCCCCGGGATATTTGACTTTATGGTTGATAAGAAGATGACTCGTGAAAAGCATGATGCGGACGTCTATTTCCTGGCAGAGGGACTGATGGATGGCAAGGTGGTGGCTACACATAAAGTAATGCCCGCCCGCCGTGCAGAACAGATTCGTTTGAGAGTAGACAACGAAGGAATCGGACTGCGTGCTGATGGATCTGATTTTGTTACTGTTGTGGCAGAAATCACAGATAAGAATGGAAATGTAAAGCGTTTGAATAATTATTATATCAAGTTCTTTGTAGAAGGAGAGGGACGTATTTTGGGCGGAGCTAATGTATTGGCAAATCCTGCTCCGGTGAAATGGGGCAGTGCTCCCGTATTGATCCAGTCGACCACGACTCCCGGAAAGATTAAGGTAAGAGCCAGTGTTTTGTTTGAGGGATCACAGATGCCCGTAAGCGGTGAACTGGAACTAACATCTTCCGCTCCAATGTATCCATTGATATTTGATAAGAAAGAAGAAGCGTTGCCTAAGCCATCCGAATCGTTCTCCATGGACAAGAAGAGTGATGCTGAACTGGAGTTGGAACGCCGCCGTCGTGAACTGAATGAATTAAAACTGAAAGAAGTGGAGCAACAACAGACAGATTTCGGTGAGAAAGTAGATTAAGACTACTCATTACAACAATTTACTGTTCCGGTGTGTTTTTTAGTAACCGGAGATAGAGAGTAAATGATATATTCTTTAGGCACGGGATACGCATTCCGTGCCTAATTTTTTATGTTTCATTTTTTATCTCTATCTTTGCGATACATAATAAATAAGGACGTATGGAAAAAATTGAAATAGAAGAGAAGATTGTAGCTATGCTAAAGACAGTGTACGATCCGGAGATTCCGGTCAATGTATACGATCTTGGACTGATTTATAAGATTGACGTCTCCGATAGTGGAGAAGCGGCACTCGATATGACGCTGACAGCTCCCAATTGTCCGGCTGCTGATTTTATTATGGAGGATATTCGCCAAAAAGTGGAGTCAGTAGAAGGAGTGAATTCCGCCACCATCAATCTGGTCTTCGAACCTGAATGGGATAAAGACATGATGAGTGAAGAAGCCAAATTGGAATTAGGTTTTCTTTAATCGTTCTATGTCAGGCAGTGCTCTGATTTTATAAGTTGTAATTCGTTATTAGATCTCGTAACTGGTAATTAAATGAAGAACATTTATTTTCTTTCCGATGCACATCTTGGTTCTCGTGCTATTGAGCACGGGCGTACTCAAGAACGGCGTTTGGTGAACTTCCTCGATAGTATAAAGCATAAGGCTTCCGCCATTTATCTACTGGGAGATATGTTCGACTTCTGGTATGAATTCCGGCTGGTAGTTCCTAAGGGGTACACCCGTTTCTTGGGGAAGCTCTCCGAACTAACAGATATGGGTGTAGAGGTGCATTTTTTTATAGGTAATCATGACATCTGGTGTGGAGACTATCTCACCAAAGAGTGTGGTGTCATCATGCATCGCGAACCATTGACTACTGAAATCTACGGAAAGGAGTTTTATCTTGCTCATGGTGACGGCTTGGGTGATCCGGATAAGAAGTTCAAGCTACTTCGTTCGATGTTCCACAGCAAAACTTTGCAAACGATGTTTTCTGCTATTCATCCCCGCTGGAGTGTTGAATTGGGTTTAACATGGGCTAAGCACAGCCGACAAAAACGGGCGGACGGAAAGGAACCGGATTATATGGGAGAAAACAAGGAACACTTGGTACTATATACCAAAGACTACTTGAAAAGCCATCCCAATATCAACTTCTTTATTTACGGACATCGTCACATTGAACTGGATTTGATGTTGAGCGCCACCTCCCGTGTGTTGATTTTGGGAGACTGGATTAACTTCTTTTCTTATGCCGTGTTTGACGGAGAGAATCTCTTTTTGGAAGAGTATATCGAGGGAGAGACACAGGTCTAATTATGTTTCAACAAAATAAAAGGTCAGGCATAATACGGAACAAAATATAAAACAAGGGCACAAAGAAGTAGCAGAAAAATAACCTGCCATCTTTGTGCCTTTGTCGTTAGAGAATCTTCAATGCTTATTAGTTAAATCTTCCTTTCTGCTCAAAACACCCGCTCGTTATTCGGCAAAGTTGGTGTATAAGCGGAACTCGTGTGCAGGAACACTGATCTTTTTTTCTCCCTCCACGGGATTCCCATTTTCCAGATATAGATACCATGTACCTTCAGGAATAGTATAATCGATAGATGCATTGGTGAAATTCGCATACACATGAAGTTGTTTCCCATTCACAGCTTTCAATGTCAGTGTACGTCCATTATCCCAATCATTATAACTGACTTTCCAGGTAAATTGAGAAGAAGCGTTGAATAAATCGGAGTGTGTTGTCCGTAGAGTGATTAGTTTTGTATAAATATCTACCAAGCTTTTACGCTCTGTCTGATATTCCCAAAGGACTGGTTTCTTTCCGGTACGTCCATTTTCGTCTATTGAAATATCATACCCCATTTCGCCGAATTGCCAAAGCATTTTCGGACCTGGAACCGTAAAGAAGAATGCGGCGTTGGATGATAACTGTTTGAGCCGTTCGGACAGGTTGGTTTTTAAGGCTCCATTTCCGTATTCAATCTGTTTATAGGCACACCGCTCTTCGTCATGACTTTCCATATAGCCCACAAATTGATTCGGACGGGTGGTGTCATATAATCCGGAGAAATCACTATTATCTTTCCAGCCCATAGCCGACTGACAATAAGAATGGTTCATATTCCTCCAAAAATGAATTCCTTCTGTGGCTAAAGTTGTTTCTTCATTTGCACAGAAATGTTCCATGGTAACCATTGCATCTTCTTTGACAGCTTTTACGGCTTCGTAGTATTCTTTCAGTACTGATACACGAGCAGGGTCGGTTGCCGCCAAATCATCATCACCTGTTGTCTGTTTCTGTGTGAAACCTTTGGTGAAATCGAAACGGAAACCGTCGATGTGGTAAGTATCTAACAGATATTTCAGGTTGCGTTTGACAAAAGCTTTTGTTTGTTCTGAAGTGTGATTGAAATCATCCGGTGAAAAAACATACTTCTGATGCGGTGTTACAGCGTTCAGCCATGGATTCTTAGTGGAAGGGCGGTTATTAAACGTATCCCAGTACATACGGGCAAACGGATTATCATTGTTCGTATGGTTGTAGACTACATCGAAAATAACGGCGATTCCATTCTGATGGCAGGCGTCAATAAAAGCTTTATATTCATTTTGAGTTCCATACGAGGCATCCAGTGCAAAGTATAGTCCGGTGTTGTATCCCCAACTGTCATTACCTGCAAATTCTTGTACAGGCATCAGTTCGATAGCATCTATTCCCAGTTCTTTTAAGTAAGGCAGCTTTTCCATTGCTCCTGCCAGATTTCCACTGGAAGTAAAATCCCGCAACAAGAGCTCATAGATAACCGGATTTTCTTTATTCTTCATCTCAAATTCTCCGGCACTCCATTGATAGGGTTGTGGGTTTGTGCTTACGACTGATACGTAAGGTGCTTGTGCGCCAGTGGGAAAGTTGGTATCCACTCCCTTTTCCAATGCTTGCTCACAATAAGGATCGCACAAGTAAGTACCGCCATCCGAAGCACTGTACACAAAGTACTGGAACTGTGTTTCACCGGCAGTCAATTCCTCCAGAGTGATCCACCAGCAATGGTTTGTTTCGTCATATTTCATCATGTAGCGACTATCCAGTTTCCAGTTGTTGAAATTACCTGTTACAAATACACAATCTTTATGACCGCCCTGACTGTCCTTATCATATAATACAAGCGTTATCGAAGTGGCCGAATGGATATGAATACCCTCTTTTTCTTCTCCGGATATGGGGAGAGGGGCTTTTTGCGGTTCTTCCCAGATAAATCCGTTTTGACTATCTTCTACTAAAGTTGCGTAATCGTAGGTTTGTTGGCTACCTTCCGCATCACGTACAATCAGGTTAATGGTCTGTAAGGGAGTAGATGGAGCAACAGAATAGAAATGGCGGATAGATGAGGAAAGGGTGATACTCCACACATTGTCCTTTGTCTTTTTCAGTCTGTATTTATTCTGATTATCTCCCCATGTAGGTGCACCTGTCCAGTTTGCTCCTGTTCCGGAGTGTAAGTACAAGTCGTCAGCGTAACCATAGAAGTTACTTCCTTCGGGTGCTTTGAAGGTGATAGTCAGTGGTTCATCCGCTTTAGGAATAGCCGGATCAAAATTAAATCCGTCGTGGAGAACTTGTTCTTCCGGGGCAGGATCAGTTCCGGACGAAGGACGCTCGCCCGGCATCAACGGATCATCATCTGAACAAGCTCCAAAGCTGTTGAGTATCAGCAATAAAAGGAGCCAAATATATTTAAAGTCTTTCATAAGCCTTATTTTAGAATTCTTCTTCCAATGTAGTGGTACTATATTTAGCTTTGAGTGTGTCAGATTTCGATCATATCTCAAATCTCCTCTTTCCCGAAGAGGGAGACTTGAGATATGATCGTAATTGATTCTACTCGTTGTGCTGTTTAAGAGTGTCTGATAGTTATTCGACTTTACCTTTGCCTGTCGTAAAGTTAATATGGACTTTCTGACCGGCTTTTACATTACATTCGTAGCCAAGTTCGCTTAGATTATCCGATACGTTCTTATTCTCACGGTAAACGATAGTACCATCGCCTTCATTAGCCAGATCAAGTGTAAATTCGCTCTTCCACCAGCCTCCGGCATCTACAGCCGTAGTAGAAATACGTGCCATGCCTGTAACGGTTGCTGCCGGTGATATGAAGTCGCTTGTTTTATCGGTCGGAATCCTGAACAAGGTCGTTTCATCGCAATTCCACGAATTGTTAATCACACCTCCCAACAGGTAAACTTCCGGCAAACGGAATGAAATTGTTTTTCCTTCTGTAGTCACTGCGACAATTACCAGATACCATCCGGATTTACCAATGCCAATATTGCCTCCTGAGGATGTTAATTCGGCGAAATCAATTGCTTCCGGAGATAAGATTTCTTCGTCATAACCAAAGTCTCCTTCCCATTTTCTAACCGGAGCAAACTTGATTTGGTCTCCCGCCGTATAATATTGTATACTCCAGAACATTCCGGGAGTCTGTGTGACAGGAACCATTTCAGGAGCTACTGCCCAATCCCACCCAAGACTGTACGGAGATCCATTGATGTACATGTGCTCGGGTAGATCCTCCTTGATTGTGTATGTATAATCTTCTACATTAATCGTAATTTTCATTTTCTTTCCGCCGGCGCAGGTGAGATTATCCGGGTCGGCTCCTTCTTTATCCCTGAAAGCCAATAATCCCGGATCCGGATCTTCTATTACTTTGGAAGCACCCAAGGCTCTTTGCCAGGCATCCGGAGCTTCTATCGCACTTCCCGGGACAATCTTGAAATCAAACTTCTCTTCCGACTCGACGACTACTGAAAAGAGATACTGATTGTCTTTGTCTACTTCGAGCTTTGTGGCTGTCGATTTGTCCATCTGCCAGCTGTTTAGATCACCTACTATATAGTATTCCGTATCCACAGCCGGAGTTGCGACCGGAGTGATGGCAGATTGCATTTCCGGGTATTCAGTCAGTGAAGTTGCTTCACCGTTGGTTGTCATGACTACCGGTGTCAGCTTTAAAGTGACTTCGCGCTCTAAAGATTTTTGTGACTTATACAAACTTGCCACTTTTTGGTCAAGTTCTGTCAACCTGACTTTTATATTCCCATCTTTTACTTTTGACGGTAGATTTAATATCTGCCCTTCGGCAACTAATTCTATATTACAAGCTGTGAGTGAGAAGTTTTCTGCAATCGAAGAAACAGAGGCGATTACCACAGAATCGCCCGGCTGTTCTTCAAGTTTCATACTGGCAACCGGAGTTATATCTACCATTGCAGTTATAGCTTCTTCCTGGGGATTGGACTGGGGATCAGCCCAGTCCTTAAAATCTTCATCGCAAGCGGTGAAAGCTGCCGAAGCAAGCAACAGACACGCCATATATGATAATCTTTTCATGATATTCAGTTATTAAAGTTAACGATTATTGAGTAACGGAACCTGTTTTCTGAACAAAGTTCAGATTTATTTGCTGCCCTGCCTTAACGTTTATCGCATATTCAGGACCTATTTCCGACCAACTGTCAATCACACTTTTGTTTTCACGGAACACGATTTTTCCATTAGGTATAGCGAACTCCGTACGCCACCAGTCTTCTCCCGGAACTTTGACGGACATACGCAATTCTCCGCCTCCGGTGCATACCGGTGAAACAAAGTCTGCATCTGCCGTTGTTGGTGCTTGGAATTTGCCTTTATCGCCGAATGTCCAATCTCCTATAGCATTGCCTATCAGACAAACTTCGCCCGGAGCAATATCCAGCGTAAAGGCATAATCAGTCCCTTTGATGCTTACAGACATGATCACTGTATACCAGCCTGTGACATTAACGCTGATATTTTGTCCGCCAAATCCATCATCCGATCCGGTGAATGCATCCGAGGCTATTGTCAGACGTGGATCGTTGAATCCGATGTATTCTCCTTCTTTAGTACCGAACTTGAACATATCAGTGCCTCCGAAATAGAATAAACCGAAGAACTTGGACATTCCGTTTACTGCTGCCAAAGGCACCCAGTTGCTCCAATTACTACCTGCCATCGAGCCATTGATAAATATACTGGAAGGTAATTCGAGAGGCGGTACAGCTTTATATCCCAATACTTTGGGAAGTTCAATTACATTCGAAAAAGCGATGCCACGACCACTATCGGTCAGTTCCGCTTTCAGGCGTACATAAACGGGTATGGGAGTGGTCGGAAATTCTTCATCGGAGGATGCACTCCACAAGTCTCCCAGTGCCAATGCAAATTCTAAAGCTTTCACTTCCATTTTGGCAGAAGAATGGGTAGTACCCAAAGTTGTATAATTAGCTTCCGTATTTGTCTCTGCATGAGCGTCAACGAAATTTTCTTCCAGTGAAATTTGTACTGAATAAGTGGTTGCCATCGGAATCCCGTAATCCGGTTGTGTACAGGTTAATTCCAATGATTCGGAGTTTTTAAGGTCGTACACGTTGTTGGAAGCAAAAGCTGGCACATTCAGTACGAACGTATCCGGTTCGTTCAACACAGGGTTGCTGTCACGGTCTGCTTCACAGGCGGACAGAGCTAGTAGCCCCATTGTCAATGTAAATAGTTTATATAGGTTTTTCATTGTTTTCAGTCTTTAAAACGTGAATAAAGGTTCTATCAATATCCCGGATTCTGAGTCATATTTGTATTCGTCAGCGTTTCTGTTTTCGGTATCGGATAGAGATTATAGATCGAACTCACACCGTTTCCTTCAAAGGAACCGCCTTTCCAATCCCAGAGGTAGGTGCTTGAGGTGAAATAGCCATAACGGATCAAATCTGTGCGTCTGAATCCTTCCAGATACAATTCGCGGGCACGTTCATCCAGAATATAATCTAATGTCAGGTTATTGGCAGAGGGTATTTCTGTTGCTTTGGCACGGTCTCTGAGGGCTTTGATATCCAACCAAGCATTTTGTTGTGCATTTGCGCCGCCTGCTCTCAAATAGGCTTCCGCGCGAATCAGATAAGCTTCCGCCAAACGGAAGAACGGAATGTCCGTATCAGGAATTTTAGCATCGTGAGCGGGTTGTCCGTCCGAGCGCAGATTACTCCATTTCATAAATGAAAGTCCGTCGGTGAATTTACCTACACTTTCCAGTTCGGCTTTGCGACCGGTTGTATAGAACAAGGCGCGTTCATCTTTTGCAGCAGCCTGCACATCTCTCACATTCTGCCATTTATTATCGGTATATTCGGTGAAAGGAATATCCTCACTGTTTGCGAAGAACTTGTCAACCAGTGCTTTGCGTGTACGGATACATTCCCAAGGGTCATTTGTTCCGCGATTCGGCATGTCGCTCTTTTGCGTTGCAGCAATCAGGAAGTAACTTCCTCCGTAACTCTTTGCTTGTACACCATCCTGACGGATAGAAAGGATGATTTCTTTTTTAGCATCGGGATTTTCATCATTGTCTGCCATAAAAAGTTGTTCGTAATTTCCACACAATCCGTATCCATTGGAGGGATCGAGCACTTTGCCGGCATAGGTGATAGCATCATTCCAACGCGGTTGTCCGGTGTATACTTCGGCATTGAGATACAAACGGGCACGCAGCAACCAGCAAGCAGCTTTGTCGGCACGTCCGAAAGGAGCTTGACGCGGTTCGCTCATATCATTTTCGATGCTTTCCAGTTCGCTTTCAATATAAGCGAACAGTTCGGAGGCCGTCTTTTGAGGAGGATTCTCTTTGGAGAAGTGTTCGGTGAAAGGAGCTTTTCCGAAGGTGTCCATCAGATAATAGTAAAATAAGGAACGGAGAAAACGGGCTTCGGCACGTTGCTGAACGGAGGTAGCATCCTCTTTTCCGGCGATCTGATCCAGGAAGAAATTGCAGAGTGTGATATTATATGCTAAACGATTATATAATATTTCTGTCTGCTGATGAGAGGAGTTCCAACGCATATAAGTTAGTTCGGGGATACCGGCATTTTCTTGCCAGGTCCATATCATCTCATCAGTGCCATATTCATTGTTAGTGAAAAGAGCGCGATAGAAACAGGATTGACCTTCGTCCTTTACTGCGATATCCGGATCTTCGCTCAATTTTTGTCCGGTAAGTCCCAGTGAAGCGTATAGTTTGGTAAAGTACATATCTTGGTCGAAGGTGGCAGTCATCTGAGGATCGATTGGAGATATATCCAGGTCATTGATACAGGAGGTCGTTCCGGTGGTCAGGCTAAGGAACAACGCTGCTGAAACTATTGATTTTATATATTTGAACTTCATAATAGTCTACTTTTTAATAAATTACAATCTTAGAACTGAAGACTTAGCCCGAACAGGATAGTGATCGGATGAGGATAAATGTTCCTGTCAATACCTGCTACTCCGGCATCATTTCCTGAACTGATAACCGATTCAGGATCGAGTCCTGTATACTTGGTGATAACGAAGGGATTCTGTACAGTACCGTAAATACGGCCGTTGATACCTTTATAAGCCTGGGACTTCAGTAAATTTTTGAAGCTATAACCTACTGTTATGTTATCACAACGCAAGAATGAAGCATTCTCAACGAAACGATCGGACAGATAATAGTCTCCCTTTCCTTCAAATCCCAGATTCACGGCAGCTGTCGGGCGGTTGGAATAGTATCCATGATTAAAGATTCCTCCCTTGCCGACACTGGATTTACTGGCCAGTACGTCATTGTACACATAGTTATTCAGGCTGGCACGGAGGGCAAAGCTTAAATCCCAATTTTTATAAGTGAATTTGGAAGTCAGTCCCATCAATACGTCAGCGGCAGGTTTTTTATAGATATATTTGTCCGAAGCGTTGATGACACCATCTCCGTTACGGTCTACGAACATGTTTTCAATCGGTTTTCCATCCTTATCATACACTTGTTGGTAAACGAAGAATGAGTTCATCGGATAACCTACTTTCTGTACCTGGCAGGTTGCACCGCTAATACCAGTAGATACACCTCCGGTTTCTACATAGTAATTAGAATCATCTCCTCCGGTCAGTTTAGTGATTTCATTTTTGTTCCAAGTGATGTTATATCCCAAGTCCCAGACAAAATCTTTGGTTACAATAGGTTTGGCATTGATGGTGAATTCAAGCCCCGTATTTTTTAATGAACCGATGTTGCTGATCAGTTGGGTATTAAAGTTAGTCCCCGCCGCAATCTTTACGGTATTGATTAAATCGTCGGTTTTCCGGTAATAGTAATCCATCGAGCCGGAGATACGTCCGTTCAGGAAAGCAAAGTCGAAACCTGCGTTATAAGTCGTTGTCTCTTCCCATTTCAGGTCTTCGTTATAAGCTTTAGGACGCATAGTGCCATAATAGGTATCCCCGAAAGGATAATAACCTCCGGCTGCGTTGACGCGGTACAGTGCCATATAAGGGAAATCATAATCGTCGCCTAAGTTCTGCTGACCCGTGATACCCCATCCGAGGCGGAGTTTCAGATCTGACAATACTTCTACGTTTTTCAGGAAATTTTCTTCTTTCAGTTTCCATCCCAAAGCAACAGAAGGGAAGCTACTCCAACGGTTGTCTTTAGAGAAACGGGAAGAACCGTCCTGGCGGAAAGTGGCTGTCAGCAAATAACGGCTAAGTAATGTATAATTTACGCGGGCAAAATAAGAAACTAATGTACTGTGATGTCCCCAGGCTGTTTGTGAGCGCAGATTCGGATTGTAGGCTTCGCCTGTTAACGGATTTGTTCCTTGTCCGACTTTATATCCGGTATAGTGGAAATGTTGCTCTTCACCACCCAGTATTACGTCGACATAATGATCCCCGATTTCTTTGGAATATTGTGCATAGGCATTCACCGACAGGTTATATTTGTAGCCGTAGTCAGTCCCGTTCCAACCATAGTAATAAGAGCCCGGGGCATAAGGTGAATTTACATTCTTTTCCTTACCTTCCGAGTAGTCACCGCCTACGTTAGCATGGATATGCAGGTCAGGGAGGAAGTGGAATTTATAGTCTACTTCTACATTGCTGATAAAACTGGTGTTTCTGGAAGTATGTTTCTTTAGTTTCAGTAGGGAAACAGGGTTGGCGGTTGAATTACTTTCCAGTGTAAGCGGCCATTCCGGATCGTTATATGAACTACCGTCACTGGTCGGTTGGTAGAATCCACCGAAGTTTTTGTACATGTCCGAAGAGTCATATACAGGTTGGGTCGGGTCCATGGTCAAAGCTGCGCCGATAGCCCCGTCGTCAGCATAACGTTGGTTGGCCCACATCATTTTAGCATTGATATTGAACTTCAGGTGATCTTTAAAGAAAGAGGGTGTCAGATTGACGGAGGCGGTATAACGCTCGAAATTAGATGTCATCAGGATCCCATTCTGATTGGTGTAACCGAAAGAAACACGATAAGGCATATTTTTCAAACCACCGCTTACAGTCACGTTATGGTCTGTACTAACGGCTGTCTGGAAAATTTCTTTCTGCCAGTCAGTGTTTGCTTCACCGAAGGGGCTTGGAGCATTTCCTTCACCATAAAGTTTGGATACGTATCCTTTGAATTCATTGGCATCCATTACGTCTATTGTCTTTTGCAGTATACCGGCGGAAACGTTACCTTCATAGTTCACCTGTGGTTTGCTGCCTGCTTTCCCTTTCTTTGTAGTGATGATAATCACACCATTAGAAGCACGTGAACCATAGATGGCGGTGGCCGAAGCATCTTTCAAAACAGTGAAAGTTTCGATGTCATTCGGGTTTACCATTGCCAAAGGATTAGTCAAACCTTGCACACCGCTATTATCCATTGCCAGTCCGTCGATAACGATCAACGGATCGTTTTTGGCGTTCAATGATGAACCACCGCGAATACGAATCGTAGCTCCTCCACCCGGAGTACCGCTGGAAATTACATTCACACCGGCTATTTTACCTGTTATCATATCCTGTGCGCTGGTGGTTACTCCTTTGCTGATTTTATCCGGCTTGATGGCAGTAACTGATCCCGTCAAGTCGTTTTTCTTTACTGTTCCGTAACCTACAACGACTATGGCGTCCAATACTTGAGAGTCATCTTCCAGTGTGACCATTACCGAAGGAGCTGCTTTAATTTCTGCTGCTTTGTAACCGACGAATGTAATGGACAGAATAGAATTTTGAGGAACATTCAATGTGAAGTTACCGTCAAAGTCAGTGATGGTACCCGTTGTGGTACCCTTGGCAATGACATTGGCGCCAATCACGGGTTCGCCCATAGCATCTTTCACATGTCCTTTGACTGTGATTTGCTGTGCATAAGCGCCCAATGATAAAAACATCCCTATTAACAAGGGGAGAATCGTTTGAACGATTCTAAATTTAACTTGCTTCATGCATTTAAAAAATTAAAGTTAACAATATAGTAATATTATTTCTCTCTCTTAAAAGTTTCTTTAAAAATACCTATTGAAAACACTTTTTTTAAGACTATCCTTTATTTATAGTCTTTTCAATCCCTTAACCTCTGATTTGTTTTTCACCTCTTTGATACTGATTGCGTATCCACCGCCATTGGCAGCGTGCAGATTCAGTTTGCTTTTATTATTCAAGATACCTTTTTTGATGGTGTATGCCTGCGGGTTATCTTTCCAGTCGGCATCTTTGGCATCTGCGTATACGGTAGCGACGTATTGTTTTCCCGGTTCCAGGAAATCGAACGTTAATTGGGAGTCGTGGCCGTTTTCACCGGCTGTGCAGCCTATGTACCAGTCGTCCGTTCCTTTTGCTTTGCGGGCAATTGTGATGTATTCTCCCGGTTCTGCTTCCAGATAGATTGTTTTGTCCCAGTCGAGAGCGACGTCTTTGATAAACTGGAAAGCATCCATAAAGCGTTCGTAGTTTTCCGGAATATCGGCAGCCATCTGCAAAGGGCTATACATGGTGACATACAATGCCAGTTGGCGTGCAATGGTTGAACGTACCTGGGAGTTGTTTGCCGGATTCATCTGGTTACAGTGAGTCTCGAAGATGCCGGGAGTGTAATCCATCGGACCACCGATCAGGCGTGTGAAAGGCAGAATCGTCGTGTGGTATACTTTATTTCCTCCAAATGATTCATATTCTGTTCCACGTGCGGATTCATTACCGATCAGATTGGGATATGTACGGCAGATACCGGTTGGACGGGTTGCTTCGTGTGCATTGACCATGATTTTATAATCGGCGGCTTTTTTCACGGCATACAGGTAATGATTATTCATCCATTGACCGTAATGATGTTCTCCGCGTGGAATGATATTACCCACATAACCGCTTTTAACCGAGTTATATCCATTGTCTACCATGAATTGGTAAGCTTTATCCAGGTGACGTTCGTAGTTGCGAACAGATGCAGAAGTCTCATGGTGCATCATCATTTTAATTCCTTTGCTTGCAGCATAACGATGGATTTCCTGTACGTCGAAATCAGGATATGCAGTCAGGAAGTCAAATACATAGTCTTTGCTGTTGCCGAACCAGTCTTCCCATCCTTCATTCCAACCTTCTACCAGCACTGCATCAAATCCGTTGGCTGCGGCAAAGTCGATGTAACGTTTCACGTTAGCTGTATTGGCAGAATGTTTGCCGTTCGGTTTGGTTTTGGAGTAGTCTGTAACGCCAAGTTTCACGCTGGTCAGTTCATCTGTATAAGCCCAGGAACCTTTTCCGGTAATCATGTCCCACCATACGCCTATATATTTCACCGGTTTAATCCAGGAGGCGGCGTCTGCAATCTTACAAGGTTCGTTCAGGTTGAGGGTGATGCGGGAGGCGAGAATGTTACGTGCATCATCACTGACGATGATCGTACGCCACGGAGAGTTGCACGGAGTCTGCATGTAACCTTTATCCCCTTTTGCATCCGGTGTCAGCCAGGATTCGAATATCATGTTTTTGTCGTCCAGATTGAGGTGCATACAAGAATAATCAATCAAAGCGGCTTCGTGCAGATTGATGTATAAACCATTATCTGTTTTCATCATCAGTGCCGTCTGTACACCTGTCGGTGAAAATGGGGTTTGAGAAGAATTTGGAGTGATCGCCTGTTGCATCAAACCTCTGATTTCCGATAGACGGGAGATGGTGTAGTCGTACTCTTGAGTGTCGTAATCGCCCGGTATCCAGTATGCGATATGGTTGCCTGCCATGGCAAATTGGGAATGTTCTTCCTTGATAACGAAGTAGTTCAGTGATTTCTGTTGCGGAAATTCATAACGGAATCCCAAACCATCATTGAACAGGCGGAAGCGAACAACGATGGAACGGTCGTTCATTGGCTGAAACAGAATGACTGCCAGTTCGTTATACTGATTGCGGATTTCCTTTTCTTCTCCCCAGACTGGTTGCCAGGTTTCGTCAAAGGTAGTCGTTTGCGCATCTTTCAGCTTGAAGCCATTATAAAGATTGGATTTAGAATCGAGCTTGGTGAGGTCTCTGCGGTCTACCCAGTCAAAGTCGGTTCTGGTATTATCTTCTTTTTTCAATTCCAGTCCGAGAGTGCTCGGCTTAATTACCACCTTGCCTTTGTAAGTCAAGTCGTAGGTTGGTGCGCCTTCTTTGTTAACCTGAAAGGTCAGAACCAGATTGCCATCCGGTGAGGTCAGTTTCTGTTGTGCATTCGCAATGAATGAGATGCAAAGGAATGCGATGATCGAAAAAAACTTTTTCTTTTTCATTCTATTTATGGTATTAAATTGTAAGCTAACCGATATTTCTATTCCTGTTTGTTTCGGATATTGCAAATGTAGCAACCACCTTCACTTTTTTGCTTGATTAGAATAAAAATACAAGTTTGTATAAATGCTAGTATCTTGTTTTATAATTGTTTATCTATCTGATTTCATTGGATAAATATAAGTCGTAGTGAACTTGCTTAGAAGGCTAAAAGGTATATCCCACGGCTTGGAAGTGTTAATTCATTTCTTAATTCAATCTTTTTGTCTGTGAGCAAATCATGAGCAGACGAGGTGGAGAGTATTTCCTGATAAGGATGTAAGTCAATAGTCTGTTCCCGGTCGTTTCCATTCAGAAAGACAACGACTGATTGGTTACCGTATTTGCGTTCATAAACATAAATGCCTTTATTGGGTGCGAAATGTTTTAGTTTGCCTTTGGCGATGACTTCATTTCCTTTTCTCCATTGGAGCAGTTTTTGCATAAAAGAGAAGGCTTCATTTTGTTGCGGAGTACGGTTGGTTGCTTCAAAACAGTTTTTGGCGTCATTCTGCCAACCTCCCGGAAAGTCACATCGGAGTAATCCGTCTCCATTTGCTTTGTCGGCTGCCATCAGGATTTCAGTTCCATAATATATTTGTGGAATTCCACGGGTAGTCAGTAAGAATGTCAAGGCTTGTTTATATCGGTTCAGGTTCTTGGTATCTTCCTCCGAACGGTAGAAACGGGAAGTATCGTGATTATCGAGGAAGGTCAGCAGACTCATTGGATCGGCGTAGACAATATCCTGTGAGAGGTATTCGTAGAGTCTGAAAAGTCCTCCGTTCCATTCGGTGGTTTCTTCGTCGAAAGCTTTATTTATTTCTTCCATCAGTGGGAAATCCATGACAGTAGGAAGATAACTGTTTTTCGGATAAGCAAGTTTACTGTCTTTCTGCCAGTAGGAGATCAGTACATTGCTGCCCAGCCATGTCTCACCGACAATGTTGAATGAAGGATATTCATCATTGACCGCTTTGCACCAATGCGCCATCATTTCAAAGTCGGCGTAAGGATGTGTATCCTGGCGGATTCCGTTGATACCCGCATATTCTATCCACCAGATACTACTCTGTATCAGGTAAGTGGCTACGTGACGGTTTCGTTGGTTGAAGTCCGGCATAGTCAGTGTGAACCAACCGTCAATGGCCAGCTTTTTATCATAATCGGAAGTATGAGGGTCCATTTGGGTGGCAGTTTTGAAACTGGTCTGCATGTAGTTTCCCTCAAAGTTGAACCAATCTTTGGCAGGCATGTCTTTGAATAGATAATTGTTCGAACCGCAATGGTTGAAGATCATGTCCATGACTACCTTTAGCCCTTTAGCATTGGCTTCTTTTACGAGATTGCGAAACTCTTCATTGCTTCCGAGGCGACGGTCTACTTGATAGTAATCGGTGATGGCATATCCATGATAAGAGCCTTCCTTCATGTCATTTTCCTGAATCGGGTTAAGCCATATACTCGTAACTCCGAGGTCTGCAATATAATCCAAATGTTTCTCTATTCCTTTTAAATCACCGCCATGACGGGCGAAAGGTTCGTTGCGGTCTATGTTTGCTTCCAACATTCCGGGAATTATATCATTGGAGGGGTTGCCGTTGGCAAAGCGGTCCGGCATAATGAGATAAAGTACATCACTGGAGTTGAAGCCTTCTACTGCTGAAGCATTCTCTTTGCGCTGTTTAAGTTCGTATGGTATTTTAGTCTGTTTTTTACCTTGTTTCAGGAGAATGTCGAAGTGCTGAGGGATAGCTTTTGAAAGATCTAAATATAAGATCAGATAATTAGGATTTTCCTGTTTCACCACGTCCTGCAGGGTGATGTCATTAGAAGAAATACTTACCTCTGCGGATGATATGCCATCGCCGTATAGAAGTATTTGTAGTTCGGGATTCTTCATTCCTGCCCACCAAAAGGTAGGAGCCACTTTCTTTATATTGGTTGCGGCGAATGCTTGATGATAACCCGATAGAAGTAATAGTAAAATAGCAAATAACAAATTTCGTTTCATGGTAGCTAGATTTTTAACTGTTTGCTCGGAGAACCGATGATGCAAATGTAGGGGGATGCTGTGCACCTTTGTGAGATTAGAATGGAAATATAAACCTGTTATCTGACTATGTTGCTGATAATTAGTTGGATATTCTAATACCTTATGCCGAAAAATACAAGTGAAAATGAAAATAGTTATACCCATATTTTTCGTTTTCATTACTATATTTCTTATATTTGTAACATCTTTAAAAAGGAACCTTATGAAAAATCTAACCCTTTATATGCTATTTCTTCTTTTGCTCTTTCCTTTTTCGTTGTGTGCAATGCATACGGATAATGCGGCTGCTCTTAAAAAGCTGGATGAAGTTATAAGCAAGAAAGAGACTTTCCAGATTCGGAAAGAGAAAGAGATTAATAACTTGAAATTAGAACTTGCCCATTCTACTGATCCTGTTCGAAAATATGAATTATATGCCTCTCTTTTTGGTGCTTATTTGCATTATCAGGCAGACTCGTCCTTATATTATATTAACCGTGAGATGGAAATCCTTCCATTGTTGAACCGCCCGGAATTGGAGTATGAGATCATCATTAATCGTGCTACGGTAATGGGAGTAATGGGAATGTATATAGAAGCCATTGAACAGTTGGAGAGGATTGATCCTAAAAAATTGAATGAGTGGACTCGGTTATCTTATTATCAGACGTATCGTGCCTGCTACGGGTGGTTAGCAGATTATACGACCAATAAGAATGAAAAAGAAAAGTATTTGAAGAAAACCGATTTATATAGAGATTCCATTATTGCTGCGATGCCTCCAGAGGCAAACAAAACGATTGTTTTAGCCGAAAAATGCATAATGAACGGGAAAGCCGATGTCGCTGTGGATATGCTGAACAATGCTTTGAAAGAAATTCAGGATGAACGTCAGAAAGTATATATTTATTATACTCTTTCCGAAGCTTATAGTATGAAGAAAGATATCGAAAAAGAAGTTTACTATCTGATTCTGACTGCCATTGCGGATCTGGAAACTCCGGTGAGGGAGTATGCTTCATTGCAGAAACTCGCGCATCTGATGTATGAATCAGGAGATATTGACCGTGCCTACAAATACTTGAGTTGCTCGATGGAAGATGCTGTGGCGTGTAATGCCCGTTTGCGGTTTATTGAGGTGACGGAGTTTTTTCCGATTATCGACAAGGCGTATAAATTAAAAGAAGAAAAAGAACGTGCCGTTTCCCGCGCTATGTTGATTAGTGTCAGTTTGTTGTCTTTGTTTCTTCTGATTGCTATTTTCTATCTATATCGTTGGATGAAGAAGTTGTCTGTTATGCGGCGGAATCTTAGTCTGGCTAACAAACAAATGTCTGCGGTCAACGCGGAACTGGAGCAAACCGGAAAAATAAAAGAAGTCTATATCGCCCGCTATCTGGACAGATGTGTCAACTATCTCGACAAACTGGAAACTTATCGTCGTTCATTGGCAAAATTGGCAATGGCATCGCGTATCGAAGATTTGTTTAAAGCTATCAAGTCCGAACAGTTTATCCGGGATGAGCGGGATGAATTCTATAATGAGTTCGACAGGTCTTTTCTGAAACTTTTCCCGAACTTTATTTCAGCTTTCAATAATTTGCTGGTAGAAGAAGGAAGAGTGTATCCTAAATCCGATGAACTTCTGACAACAGAACTTCGTATCTTTGCCCTTATCCGTCTGGGAGTAGTAGACAGTAACAAGATTGCTCATTTTCTCGGTTATTCTTTGGCAACTATCTATAATTATCGTAGCCGGATGCGTAATAAAGCTGCCGGAGATAAAGATATGTTCGAGCAGAATGTAATGAACCTATAATGTTATTCACAGATAGCAATATGTTATTACTTCGTAATATACGAGCCAATAATGCTTGTGTATAAAGCAAATATCTACTTTTAGTGTTCAATAATCCACTGTGCATCTCTCTTTTTTTTCTACCTTTGTAGACAACTAATCTAAAATAAATATACTAGAAAATGAAAAAGTTAGTCTACACACTGTTCTTTGTCCTTATCTCCGTTGTAGCCAACGGGCAGGCAAAGTACGTATTCTATTTCATCGGAGATGGAATGGGAGTCAATCAAGTAAATGGTACGGAGATGTATCAGGCGGAAATTCAAAATGGTCGTATTGGAGTCGAGCCTTTGTTATTTACTCAATTTCCGGTTGCTACCGTAGCAACCACTTTCTCTGCTAAAAATTCAGTAACAGACTCTGCAGCTGCAGGTACTGCATTGGCAACAGGAAAGAAAACTTATAATGGCGCTATTTCTGTAGGAGAAGATAAAAATGCTATTCAGACTGTCGCAGAAAAAGCAAAGAAAGCAGGAAAAAAGGTGGGCGTAACGACTTCTGTCAGTGTGGATCATGCTACTCCTGCCGCATTTTATGCACATCAACCCGATCGTAATATGAATTATGAAATTGCTCTTGATTTGCCGAAAGCCAATTTCGATTTTTATGCAGGCGGTGGTTTCTTGAAACCTACCACCACTTATGACAAGAAAGAAGCTCCGAGCATTTTCCCTATTTTTGAAGAGGCAGGATATACAGTAGCACGTGGTTACAATGACTATAAGGCAAAAGCTGCAAAAGCAGAAAAGATGATCTTGATTCAGGAAGAGGGAGCCAATCCTTCTTGTCTGCCTTATGCTATTGACCGCAAAGAGAATGATTTGACATTAGCACAAATTACGGAAAGTGCTATTGACTTTCTTACTAAAGGCAATAATAAAGGCTTTTTCCTGATGGTAGAAGGAGGTAAAATAGACTGGGCATGCCACGCTAATGACGCCGCTACTGTGTTCAACGAAGTGAAAGACATGGATAATGCCATCAAAGTAGCTTATGAATTCTATAAGAAACATCCGAAAGAAACGCTGATTGTGATTACCGCAGACCATGAAACAGGTGGTATCGTGCTCGGTACGGGAAAATATGCGTTGAACCTGAAAGCATTGCAATATCAGAAACATTCTGCTGACGGACTTTCACAACGTATCAGTGAATTGAGAAAATCAAAAGGCAATAAAGTCACTTGGGAGGACATGAAAACATTCCTCGGCGAAGAAATGGGCTTCTGGAAACAATTCCCTCTTTCTTGGGAACAGGAAAAGACGTTGCGTGATGAATTTGAGAAATCATTCGTGAAGAATAAAGTCGTATTTGCTGAAAGTATGTACTCTAAGAGCGAACCGATGGCTGCACGTGCAAAGGAAGTGATGGATGAAATCGCTATGATAGGTTGGGTAAGTGGCGGGCACTCTGCCGGTTATGTTCCTGTATTTGCTATTGGTGCAGGTTCTCAACTGTTTGGTGAGAAGATTGACAATACAGAAATTCCTAAAAGAATTGCGAAAGCTGCAGGATATAAATAATAGAACTGTATGAATATAAAAATAGCCGGAAGTCCTTGGACTCCCGGCTATTTTTATATGTTTTTGCAAATTATGCTTTCACACGTCCTACGTAAGAACCGTCACGAGTATCGATTTCGATTGTTTCACCCTCGCTGATGAACAAAGGAACACGTACTGTTGCACCTGATTCCACAGTTGCAGGTTTCAGTGTGTTAGTAGCTGTATCACCTTTCATGCCCGGTTCTGTATAAGTCACCTTCATCTGAACCTTGATCGGCATGTCTGCATAAAGTACAGTTTCAGTAGAAGCATCAGAAACAACTTCCAATACTGAACCTTCGAGCAGGAAGTCAACACCATTAATCAGATCGTGAGCGATAGGATGTTGGTCGAATGTTTCCTGGTTCATAAAGATATAATCTTCTCCTTCTTTATACAAAAATTGGTATGGACGACGTTCTACACGTACATCTTCCAACTTTTCACCGATGTTGAAACGGCGTTCGAGAACGTATCCGCTAACTACATCTTTCAGTTTAGTACGCATAAAAGTGTTACCTTTACCTGGTTTTACATGCAGGAATTCTACACAGAAATAGAGCTTTCCGTCCATACGGATACAAGTTCCGTTTTTGATGTCTTGAGCATTAATCATACTGCTATTTTTCTTAATCTATTATTGTTATTTAATTGTTTTCGCAGGAATTCGACTGCAAAAGTAATCTAAATCGGTAAAAAACACAAAAACTTTTGAGCAAAAATGAGTTATCTCTTGGTTAATTTAAAAAAAGTGCCTATTTTTGCAGCCCGATTACGTAGAATAATAACATAAAAACAAGATACAGTAATGAAAAGAACATTTCAACCCTCTAACAGAAAGAGAAAGAACAAACACGGTTTCCGTGAGAGAATGGCATCGGCTAATGGTCGTAGAGTATTAGCTGCTCGTCGTGCGAAAGGCAGAAAGAAACTGACTGTTTCTGATGAGTACAACGGACAAAAGTGATAATCACTTGTCATCAGGAAACCAAAAAGGCGGAGAATTTAATCTTCGCCTTTTTGGTTTCTCTGTTTTTCAAGAGGATAGTATGTTAAAAAGCGGTATTGTTTGCTCTTATTTATGACTTTTTGCTTTTCTTTGTGAGATTAAATAAAACTCATAAACGAACATACGCGATGGTAGAGTATATCCGGGACATGAAACCCCGTATCATTATAATAAGGTTGTTGAAATCTATAGGAGTGGGGATTATAGTTGCAGCAATTCTGGCGATGATAAGCGTCTTTGCATAATAGGTAGGGACATTTTTCATCGCCTACTTTTTAAAAGTTCAACTATTTTGTCGTATCTTTGGCGCATATTAACAGCAATGCGTATGACTATTAAAGAATTCTTTTCTTTTAAAACCAATAAATATTTCTGGGTGAATATTATCGCCATGATTGTGGTGATGGTAGTGATGATATTTGGTGTGTTGAAATGGCTTGATATACATACACATCATGGTGAAAGCGTGGTAGTTCCCGATGTGAAAGGAATGACAGTGGAAGAAGCTACGAAGATGTTCCGGAATCACGGTTTGGTATATGTGATTTCCGATACCAAATATGTCAAAGATAAAGCAGCGGGTATCATTCTTGAACTGAAACCGGGAGCCGGTGAAAAAGTGAAGGAAGGACGTACAGTATACCTGACAGTCAATACCCTGGATGTCCCTTTACGTGCCATTCCCGATGTGGCGGACAACAGCTCGCTCCGCCAGGCACAGGCCAAGTTACTGAATGCCGGTTTTAAACTGAATCAGATTCAATTGGTAAATGGTGAGAAAGACTGGGTGTACGGCGTGAAGTATCAGGGACGTCAGTTGGCTGCCGGAGAAAAGATTCCTTTGGGAGCTTCTTTGACATTGATGGTGGGAGACGGCTCCGGTGATATGTCGGAAGAAGAGGACTCGGTTGATGTTTCCGTGGATACGGAGAAACCGGTTACGTCGGAATCATCACCTGCTCAAGATGATAGTTGGTTTTAATAGATAAATAACAGAAACGGACTCGCATGATAGAGGAAGAACTTCCGGATGAACTGGAGAATGATTTGGATGATATAGAACCTGTCGGTGACGAATCCCAGCTTTACGAACACTTCCGCGTGGTTGTAGACAAGGGACAGGCGATGGTCAGAGTCGACAAATATCTGTTCGAACGTATTGTCAATGCTTCGCGCAACCGTATTCAGAAGGCTGCCGAAGACGGATTCGTTATGGCCAATGGCAAACCGGTGAAGAGTAGCTACAAAGTGAAACCGCTGGATGTCATTACGGTGATGATGGACCGTCCCCGTTATGAAAATGAAATTATTCCTGAAAATATTCCCCTTACTATCGTTTATGAAGACCCTTATCTGATGGTTGTGAATAAACCGGCGGGATTGGTCGTGCATCCGGGACACGGAAACTATCACGGCACGCTGGTCAATGCGCTGGCCTGGCACATGAAGGATATACCGGATTATGATGCCAATGACCCGCACGTGGGACTTGTTCATCGCATTGATAAAGATACTTCAGGCTTACTGGTGATTGCCAAGACACCGGATGCCAAAACAAATCTGGGAATTCAATTTTTTAATAAGACTACCAAACGCAAATATCGTGCTTTGGTGTGGGGTGTTATGGAACAGGATGAAGGAACGATTGTCGGTAATATTGCCCGTAATCCGAGAGACCGGATGCAAATGGCGGTGATGTCCGATCCGACAGTGGGCAAACATGCCGTTACACACTACCGCGTACTGGAAAGACTGGGATACGTAACCCTTGTGGAATGTATACTTGAGACAGGACGTACTCATCAGATTCGTGTCCACATGAAACATATCGGTCATGTGTTGTTCAATGACGAACGCTATGGCGGTCATGAGATACTGAAAGGAACCCATTTTAGTAAATACAAACAGTTTGTAAATAATTGCTTTGACACTTGTCCCCGACAGGCTTTGCATGCTATGACATTGGGGTTTGTGCATCCCGTCACAGGTGAAGAGATGTATTTTACTTCCGAACTTCCGGATGACATGACCCGGCTTATCGAGAAGTGGAGAGGCTATATAAGTAATAGAGAATTAGAATGAAACGCAACATCGCTATCGTAGCAGGAGGAGATACCTCTGAAATCGTAGTTTCCCTGCGTAGCGCACAGGGTATTTATTCCTTTATTGATAAGGAAAAGTATAATTTGTATATCGTGGAGATGGAAGGCCGTCGCTGGGAAGTACAATTACCGGACGGAAACAAAGTGCCGGTGGATAGAAACGACTTTAGTTTTACGAACGGAACGGAGAAGGTTGTGTTCGACTTTGCTTATATCACCATCCACGGTACGCCGGGTGAGGATGGCAGGCTGCAAGGCTATTTTGATATGATGCGTATTCCGTATTCCTGTTGTGGAGTGTTGGCGGCTGCCATTACTTATGACAAGTTTACCTGCAATCAATATCTGAAGGCTTTTGGAGTGCGCATTGCCGAATCATTGTTGTTGCGCCAAGGACAATCGGTTTCTGACGAGGAAGTAGTGGAAAAGATTGGCCTGCCTTGTTTTATCAAGCCTAGTCTGGGAGGTTCGAGTTTCGGAGTTACGAAAGTGAAGACAAAAGAACAAATACAACCGGCCATTGTTAAAGCTTTCGGAGAAGCGGAAGAGGTGATTGTTGAAGCGTTTATGGACGGAACGGAACTGACTTGCGGCTGTTATAAGACAAAAGAGAAGTCGGTCATCTTTCCACCTACGGAAGTAGTGACGCACAATGAGTTCTTTGATTATGATGCTAAATATAATGGACAGGTAGATGAAATCACTCCTGCGCGTATCTCGGATGAATTGACCAAACGCGTACAGATGCTGACTTCAGCTATCTATGATATATTAGGTTGTTCCGGCATTATCCGTGTAGATTACATTATAACTGCCGGTGAAAAACTGAATCTTCTCGAAGTAAATACTACTCCGGGAATGACTACTACCAGTTTTATTCCCCAGCAAGTGCGTGCAGCCGGACTGGATATAAAGGATGTGATGACTGATATTATTGAAAACAAGTTTTAAGTATTAAGTATCAAGTATAAAGTATTAACCATGCGGTTTGTACGCAGTCTAATACTTTATACTTATTACTTAATACTTGAGCACATAATACTTGAGACTTATGGATCTGACAGAGTTTAATGAAATTCGTCCTTACAATGATGAGGAACTTCCTCAAATCTTTGAGGAACTGATTGCCGATCCGGCTTTTCAGAAAGCTGCTACCGGTGCTATACCGAACGTTCCATTTGAACTTCTGGCGCAAAAAATGCGTGCCTGTAAGACTAAGCTTGATTTTCAGGAGGCATTTTGTTATGGCATTTTGTGGAAGATAGCGGCAGATCATACTGCCGGACTGACACTGGATCATACCGCCATACCGGATAAAAGTAAAGCTTATACGTATATATCGAATCATAGAGATATTATTCTTGATTCGGGCTTTCTCTCTATTTTGTTGATTGACCAGGGAATGGATACGGTAGAAATTGCGATTGGCGACAATTTGCTTATTTATCCTTGGATTAAGAAACTGGTGCGTGTCAATAAATCATTTATTGTACAGCGGGCGTTGACCATGCGGCAAATGTTGGAATCTTCAGCGCGTATGTCCCGTTATATGCATTACACCATTTCAGAGAAGAATCAGTCTATTTGGATTGCGCAGCGTGAAGGACGTGCAAAAGATTCGAATGACCGTACACAAGACAGTGTATTGAAAATGTTGGCAATGGGCGGTGAAGGCGATTTGATAGACCGCCTGATGGAAATGAATATTGCTCCGCTTGCTATTTCATACGAATATGATCCGTGTGATTTTCTGAAAGCGCAAGAGTTTCAGCTGAAGAGAGACATCGAAGGATATAAAAAGACGACACAGGACGATTTGATTAATATGCAGACAGGTCTTTTCGGATATAAAGGCAGGGTACATTTTCAGGTTGCTCCTTGTTTGAATGATGACTTGCAAGGCTTGGACCGTTCGTTGCCGAAACCGGATTTGTTTGCCCGAATTTCTGCTTGTCTTGATCGCCGCATCCATCGTAATTACCGGATATATCCGGGAAATTATGTGGCGTATGATTGGCTGAATGGCACAACGGAATTCGTGTCCAATTACACGGAAGAAGAGAAACAGCAGTTTATGAACTATATTGAACAACAATTGGCAAAGATCAAGATTCCGAATAAGGATGAAGACTTTTTGCGTGAGAAGTTGTTATTAATGTATTCCAATCCGTTAGTTAATTATTTAGCAGCTTGCCGATGAAAAGAAGAAAATTACATGTTGTTTGGTTGTGGGGATTGCTTTTCCTGATGACTGCCTGTGGAGATGATGACTATTATTATCCTTCGGTGAAACTGGAATTTGTGACTGTAGAGGCCGGAGAAGACGGTCGTATACAAACGCTTATTCCTGATAAGGGAGAAGTCTTGACTGTTTCGGAAGACCGTACGGGTTCTACTATCTCTCCAAACACTTCCAGACGTGTAATGAGTAACTATGAGGTGCTTTCCGGTGAGAACACTGCTACTATATATTCTTTGCAATCGCTCATAACGCCGGTACCTAAACCGGAAGATGATCCGATTTACAAGGACGGTATAAAGCTAGATCCGGTAGAGATGGTCAGTATCTGGCTTGGAAGGGATTATCTGAATATGATTTTGAATCTCAAGGTCAGTACGGGCAAGGGACATGTTTTCGGTATAGTGGAAGATGTGTCCGAACTTAAAACAAATGGCATTGTGAATATGTTGTTATACCATGATGCGAACAGTGATGGAGAATACTATAATCGGCGTGCTTACATTTCTGTTCCTTTGGCGCAATATATAGATGAAGAGAATCCGGGTCGGACGATAAAGGTAAAGTTTAAATATTATACGTACGATAAGGATGGTTCTCCGATAGAATCTGATAAGTACTGTGATCCTGGGTTTGACTATACTCCGGGACAGAATTGAATAATGGAGTGTATATGTTTAAATTGAATCAATTAATCGTGGGAATATTTTTATTTCTCTCTTCCCTTTTCTCTTGTCAGCAGAAAGGGGATTTTCAATCAATGAATGTAGAGGAGTTTGATTCTCTTATTTAGAATGAGGATATACAACGTCTGGATGTTCGTACACTTGCGGAATATTCGGAGGGGCATATCACGAAGACGATTAACATCAATGTGATGGATGACTCTTTTGCTTCAATGGCTGATTCTTTGTTGCAAAAAGACAAACCGGTGGCTGTATATTGTCGCAGTGGAAAACGAAGCAAGAAGGCTGCGGCAATTTTGAGCGAGAAGGGATATAAAGTCTTTGAGCTTGATAAGGGATTTAATTCCTGGCAGGAAGCAGGTAAAGAAATAGAGAAATAAAGTGCTGATTTATCAGCACTTTATTTTTTGGGGTTATTTCAGTCCTTCCAATAACCTTTTCAGAACGACAGTTGCCGAGATTTCACGGTTGGCAGCTTCCGGAATCACAATAGATTGCGGACTTTCAATGACATCGTCTGTCACAATCATATTTCTACGAACCGGAAGACAATGCATGAAATAAGCATTGTTGGTAACTGCCATTTGGCGGTCGCTGACAGTCCAATCACGATCTTTGCTTAATATCTGTCCATAGTTGTCGCCAGAATAAGCGGCCCAGTTCTTGGCATATATGAAGTCGGCTCCTTCGAAAGCCTTCATCTGGTCATATTCTACTTTTGCATTACCTACAAATTGCGGATCAAGCTCATAACCTTCGGGATGAGTGATGACAAATTCGTAATCCGTTGCATTCATCCATTCAGCAAAGGAATTAGGAACAGCCTGTGGCAATGGACGTGGATGAGGAGCCCAGGTCATAACTACTTTGGGACGTACTGTTTTCTTGTATTCCTCGATGGTAATCAGGTCGGCAAAGCTCTGCAATGGGTGGCGTGTTGCCGCTTCCATCGAAAAGACAGGACGTCCGGAGTATTGGATGAATTGATTGATAATAGTTTCCTGATAGTCAAAGTCACGGTCTTCAAAACGGGCAAAAGAGCGTACTCCAATGATATCACAATAGCATCCCATAACCGGAATGGCTTCTAATATATGTTCCGGTTTATCACCATCCATAATTACGCCACGTTCAGTTTCCAATTTCCATGCACCTTGATTGATATCCAGTACCATTACATTCATTCCCAAATTGATAGCAGCTTTCTGTGTGCTGAGGCGGGTACGTAAACTAGAGTTGAAGAAGATCATCATTAAAGTCTTGTTTCGTCCCAGTTCTACATATTTGAAGTGCTCTTTTTTAATTTCGAATGCTTCTGCAAGGGCTGATTTTAAATCGCCAATGTCCTGTACACAAGTAAATTTCTTCATATCATTTATTTTTTAATTTTTAATTAGCTTCGCTCAAAACCTTGTTTGATTTTTAACATATAGGTATAGTCTCAATTTCTTCTCGTTTGTCCATCTCCTTCAATGACCCATTTGTAAGAAGTGATTTCCTCCAGTCCCATCGGACCGCGTGCGTGTAGCTTTTGCGTGCTGATTCCGATTTCGGCTCCTAATCCGAATTGTGCCCCGTCAGTGAAAGCGGTAGACACATTGGTGTATACGCAAGCTGCGTCCACGATTCTGGTGAATAAAGCTGCACGTTCCCCGTTCTCGGTAACAATACACTCGCTATGTTTAGAACTGTTTTCCCGAATATGTCCTAAGGCATCTTCGAAGCTCTTTACAGTCTTGACAGCCATTTTATAATCCAGAAACTCCGTGCCGAAGCTTTCTGCTTTTGCATGTTCCAGGAGCTCGGCAGGATAGCGGCCTTCCAATGCCTGGTAAGCTTGCGGATCAGCATAAATAATGACATGGCTGTCTTTTAGTTTCTCGCAAATCAGAGGGAGGTCGGCCAGTCTCTTCTCATGTATAATGGTGCAGTCCAATGCATTACATACGCTAACTCTACGTGTCTTTGCATTATGAATAATGTCTGCTCCCTTGTTTGTATCCCCAAATTCATCGAAGTAAGTGTGACAGATACCTGCTCCTGTTTCAATGACAGGAATCCTTGCATTCTCGCGTACGAAATGAATAAGACTGCTGCTGCCTCTGGGGATAATCAAGTCTACGTAGCCCACAGCATTCAGTAACGCTGCCGTAGCCTCTCTATCAGCCGGAAGTAATTCTACAATGTGTGGATTGATTTTGAACTTCTTCAATACTTTGTGAATCACACTGATGATGGCCCGGTTGGAACAATCGGCGTCACTTCCTCCTTTCAATATGCAGGCATTTCCGCTCTTCAGACAAAGGGAGAAAACATCAAAGCTAACATTAGGGCGCGCTTCATAAATGATTCCTATGACTCCGAAAGGAACGCTGACTTTCGTCAACTTCATTCCATTGGGACGAACACTCTCTTTCAGCACTTTACCCAAAGGAGAGGGGAGTGTTGCTACATTGCGTGTATCTGCGGCAATACCTTTCAAACGTTCTTCCGTCAGTTTCAACCGATCGTACTTCGGATCATTTTTGTCCATCCGTGCGAGGTCTTTTTCGTTCTCTGAAAGAATGAAAGGTGTTTCTGCAATTGCTGCGTCAGCTACTGCATTTAAAATCTGATTGATGACATTATCATTCAGCAGGGCTAATTCCCGACTTGCTACTTGTACAGCGGCAAAGGTCTCGTTTAAATTTGTAGTCATTTGCTCCTTTTTTGCATTAAATGGAAAGATAAACTATGCAAATATAGTGAATGATGTGAATAAAACTTGTTGAAAATAGAAATAAATGTGCTCTTTACTTATTCACTGGGGTTTTTACAAGATTAATACTAAAAAAATACGAGACTCAATTCTGAATCTCGTATTTTTCATTTATGCACTATATTGGTATAGTGCTTGTTATTCGAACTCCTATTTGGCATTATCTCATTGCCATGGAATGTCTTGTTCAATATCTTCTCCCATTTCTCCTGATTCGACTTCAATTCCTATGTCACTAGGTGTTCCTATATGTTCGATATTGGTTAGTGCGATAGAATGGGTATAGTTTCTCTTGAATGTGATACTGCTACTGATGATTGTCTTTTCTTCTGCTCCTGGAGTCTCTTCCCAAAATACTGCCACTTTTACATTCTCTGTTAAATGTTGATTATCACCAGTAGGTATATTGGCAGTGAGATTTCTCATGCTGACCATTTTTAATTCAGATTCAACAGTCTTATGAATATCTGCATTAGCATTCAAATAGATGCTTGGTGCGTCTTCAAGTTTTATTCTAAGACGTCCTTTCTCTAAACCTGTTTGTTTGAATTTTACTCCGAAAAAACGGCGATAGAGCATGATGTGATTTTGCATGCCATCTGTCACTTCCACTTTATCGTTTAATCCATGATAACGTTCGATGAACGGGCGGTTGCAGGCGTCTTGTGATCCGTTTCTCGTTTGTATTCTCGGGTTTTCAATATTGTATAAGAATTTGATTCCATCTGCTTGTTCGGCAGTCAGGAATTTGTTCAGGCATTCCCCTTTGATTTTTCCGCTACGTTCCAAATCGAAAGGGGCTCCGAAGAAGCCTTTTTCGTCTTTTATGATTGAGTCCTTTGCATTTGCAATCATAGAGCAAGAGATGCGGTAAGTGTATCCATCAATAACTTTTATTTTTAGGTTATTGGGATCTTTCGCCTTGTCTAACTGGAAAATACCATAAGCGTATGGTTTTGAAGATGGATTCTGTCCCTCTTTGGGTGTCATGGTAATGGCGATTCCCACTAATGTTTCACTTTCATTAATTTTGGTTGGAGTTGTAGCGCGTGCCATGGGCAGTTCGGTTGAGAGGTAGTCTCCGTCCAGTTGTAAGTTAAGTTCGGAATACGTAGTAGGAGGTGCCTGATACAGATCTTTCTCCTTAATACATGATTGTAGAGTAAAAGCTGTGAATAGACAGCCTGCGATCATAAGATGTTTGATTTTCATATGAATCTTTTTTAGTAGTTGTTGAGTATGATAATTATTTCCCTATTTCTTGTTCTGATTCTTCCATTTCTGCTTCTTCACCAAAAGAGATAGTAGCATCCCCTATATGCTCATCTATCTTGACTATTTTGACTATGTTCTTTTTGTTTCTTTTCATTTTAATACTTTGATTGGTATATAGAGAATACCATTTCTCTTCATTGGCCGGGCGGTAGGAAATAGTGAAAGCGATTGTTTCTTCTTCCTTAAGTTTGGCCGTATAATAGTCGGATATATCGTACATAGAGATAATTCGTTCCTCCGTCCGGGATGTTCCATCTTTGGAATATAGTAGATAAAATGGAGCAACGTCCGCTGCTTTAATTTTGATGGAGTCACCCGGTGCAAGTTCGTCTGTAACGAATTGTATAGAATAATAAGCACGTTTCAATGTCATTGAAACGGAGGTATTCATATTGGGATTTGAAAAGTCCAATTGCTCACTGCCGAAAAAGCGTTTGACGGTAGGGTGAGTACTAGTACTATCGCATTTTATATGCATTTCTCCTTTGTAAATATGTTGGTGAAATGCCCCATTGATATTCAGGGGATTGATTGAAATCTTTAAATCGTTGTTGACTAACCCGTTCACCTCTTTCTGCAGAGTAGATGAAAAAGGAAGTCCATAAAGTATGCTGTCACTTTGTATTGTATAATATGGGCGGTCTTTATATCCCAGGAAGCTGCAGTCAAAGCGATACACATATCCTTCGATTAACCCGATTTCTACTCGATATGGATTATCGAAAAGGCCTGAAGCATAGGGCTGAAAAGAAGTCAGGCCTTTTCCTTTCCAAAAAACATTAACTGCATATATTCCGTCAGCCACCGTGGAGGTGGAACGGCTTAAAGGTTGTTCGGCTACTTCAAGAAAAGGAGCTATATTTAAACTGACATTAAACTCTCTGCCGACAGGAAATGACGGTGTACTGTTTACTTCAGGTTCATTCTTACTGCTCTCACAAGATATAATTGAGAATGTTAAAAATATGAGTATAAGGTTCCAATGTTTTAGTAGCATGGGGATTATATTGTTTGTTTAGAGGGCAAATATACTGCTATTAATAGTTTTTTGCAAATAAAGTCCCTGTATTTATGTTGCAGATGTCTATCTATAATACATTATATAACTGAAAATAAAAGCGCTTATCTTCACTAAAGAAGCTAATATTCTACCTGAATAAGAGCTTCATTTGGGTGCAGAAATGAGGTAAACTCATACAATTATAATTCAAAAAAACTTCCGTAAACATTCTCAACTATACTTATCCCTATGAGAAAAAATACTCATAGGGATGAGAAGAAATACTCATTACAATGAGAACTTTTTCTCATTGCAGTGAGAATATCCCCTTGCTAGAATAGGATGAAACAGTTTATTACCGTGCAGTCATGAACAAGATTCACCTCTGTGTACTCTGTGGTGAAAACCGTACAGAAACAAGCTAATTTTAGTCTAAAATCGGATAAAACAGAAATTCTTATTATTAATTATTCAATGTATAGATAGTCATAATGTACTACTGGTTTCTTTCCATGCTTGCCAATCGCTTCTTGTGCCTGTTTGGAGTCACAGTTCACTTTTCCAACGCCAACCTGGTTTCCTTGAAAGTCCATGATACGTACAATGTCATCTTTCTCAAATTCACCTTCAATATGAGTGATTCCAATCGGGAGGATACTGACAGCTTTTTCAGAGTTTAGAACTTCTGTCGCACATTCGTTGATGTGAATTTCCCCTTTGGCAAAACCTTCGCTATGGGCAATCCACTTTTTGACGCTGGATACCGGTTCGTTTGATGGTATAAAACGTGTACAAAGAGTTTCTTCAGGATGCTGTAATAAATCTACCAGAATATTATCCCGCTTCCCGTTGGCAATAATCACTGTAATTCCTTCATCAGCAACTTTGCGGGCAATATTGGTTTTCGTCAACATCCCCCCCCGTCCGAAACTGGACTTAGTTGTCTGAATATAGTTGGATAAGTCTTTGCCGTGACCGATCTCCCGGATAACAGAAGAGTTTGGATCGGAAGGAGAACCATTGTAAATCCCATCAATATTACTTAGGATAATGAGTGCCTGCGTATCCATCATCGAAGCGATGAGTCCGGACAATTCATCATTATCGGTGAACATCAGCTCACTGACGGAAATCGTATCGTTTTCGTTGACAATAGGAATGACATTGTTTTCAAGCATTACCGTCATGCAATTTTTCTGATTCAGATAATGGCGGCGAGTTCCAAAACTTTCCTTCGTTGTCAGTACCTGGCCGACAGGTATATTGTGCTCACGGAAAAGTTCGTAGTAACGGTTGATTAGTTTGGCCTGACCCACAGCAGAAAATAATTGGCGCTGATCTACACTATCGAGTTTTTTCTGCGGATGCACTTCACTGCGTCCGGAAGCAACAGCTCCCGAAGAAATCAAAATGATTTCTACCCCGGACTTATGTAATTCCGCTATCTGGTCAACAAGTGCCGACATACGGGTAACGTCCAGCGTTCCGTCGCGGCGTGTCAATACATTGCTTCCTACTTTTACTGCGATTCGTGTAAATTCCTGTTTCATCCTTACTAACGATTTGAAAGCACAAATATAGAGCTTTTTGCCGATATGCTACCTAAACAGGCTAAAAAGAATTATCTTTGCAGCCAGATAGAGAAAAGATAAACAATGAAACATACAAATCCACAAGTAGAACAGATGACCTCCTTCATCGTAATGGATGTGTTGGAGAGGGCAAACGAATTACAGAAACAAGGTGTTGATATTATTCATTTGGAAGTTGGTGAACCCGATTTTGATGTACCGTCTTGTGTGTCGGAAGCAGCAAAAGCGGCTTATGATCGTCATCTTACTCACTATACACATTCTTTGGGGGACCCGGAACTCCGGCGGGAAATTGCTGCTTTTTATCTACGGGAATATGGAGTGACGGTAGATCCGGATTGCATTGTGGTGACTTCCGGCTCTTCTCCATCCATTCTTCTTGCGTTGATGTTGCTCTGTAATACGGATAGTGAAGTGATTCTTTCCAATCCGGGATACGCTTGTTACCGTAATTTTGTGTTGGCTACCCAGGCTAAACCCGTTTTGGTTCCTTTGTCTAAAGAATATCTGCAATACGACATAGAAGCTATTCGTAAATGTGTGAATCCACATACAGCGGCTATCTTTATTAATTCTCCGATGAATCCGACCGGAATGTTGCTGGATGAAAAATTCTTGAGAGAAGTGGCAGCACTGGGAGTTCCTGTTATTTCGGATGAGATTTATCATGGACTTGTCTATGAAGGACGTGCGCACAGCATTCTTGAATATACCGATCAGGCTTTTGTCTTGAACGGATTTTCTAAACGTTTTGCGATGACAGGTCTTCGGCTGGGTTATTTGATTGCACCTAAATCTTGTATGCGTTCTTTGCAGAAGTTGCAGCAAAATCTATTTATTTGTGCGTCCAGCGTTGCCCAACAGGCTGGGATTGCTGCATTGCGGCAGGCTGATTCGGATGTGGAACGGATGAAACAGATTTATGATGAGCGTCGCCGGTACATGATTACTCGTCTTCGGGAAATGGGGTTTGAGATTAAAGTAGAACCTCAAGGAGCATTTTACATTTTTGCCAACGCACGCAAATTTACTACCGACTCTTATCGCTTTGCATTCGATGTACTCGAACATGCGCATGTCGGCATTACTCCCGGGGTGGACTTTGGTACGGGAGGTGAAAGATATGTACGCTTCTCCTATGCAAACTCATTGGAGAATATCAAAGAAGGACTGGACCGTATCAATCGCTACCTTTCTCGTCTCGGCTTCTGATTAGCTCGGTGGCTGCTTCGTATTCTTCCTCTGTCACGAGGACGGATACGGAAGGAGCGATATAGGGTGCTAATGTCCCCATAATTCCATCTTTGATTACACAACGGATATTATTGCTTTCTAATAACCCTTTAATGATCTCGGCTTCCCAGGGGGATCCGGAGAATACTTCTATTGCCTTGCTATAATCTTCTTCTTTCATGATCTTACTTATTAGGGGTTGTTATCTACAAATATAACAAAAAAGAGAGAGAAATGGTTATTTATTTTCTTAAAAATTATTCGAGTGTGATATGTTTTACGCTAATCTGCTGTTTCAGGAAAGTAGAGGCCGATTCTGAAAACTTTTCTTCCGCTTCGGTCGTGTAAAACTGGCAGTTGCCATTCTTGGTACATTTGGCATCCATTTCGGGATGTCTTTTCAGATAGTCTTTCAGGCTTTCTGCAACATACTCTCCTTGTGCAATTACACTGATATGATCCGGGATGTATTGCCGGATTTTAGGTAGGAGTATAGGGAAATGGGTACATCCGAGGATGACAGTATCTATTTGAGGATCCTTTGACAGTAATTGGTCGATGTACTTCCGGATAAAATAGTCTGCTCCTTCGTCTTGTGATTCGTTATTCTCAACTAAGGATACCCACATCGGACATGCTGTCCCGCTAACCTGAATTTCAGGAAATAGTTTATGTATTTCTAATGGATACGATTCGGATTTGATGGTGCCTGCTGTTGCCAGTACGCCGATATGCTGATTCTTGCTAATCTCTCCAACACATTCTACAGTGGGGCGGATGACTCCGAGCACACGGCGGGCAGGATCGATTTGGGGTAAATCATTCATCTGAATGCTGCGCAAGGCTTTGGCGGAAGCAGTATTGCAAGCTAATATAACCAGATGGCATCCCATATCAAACAGTTTGTTGACGGCTTGCCGGGTAAATTCGTATACGACTTCGAAAGAACGTGTCCCATAGGGGGCACGTGCATTATCTCCCAAATAGATATAATCATATTCCGGTAATACTTCTCTAATCTTGTCTAAGATGGTCAGACCTCCGTATCCGGAGTCGAATACTCCGATAGGTCCGGGCGTATGGGATAGATGTTGCTTCATGACACACTTGATTTATATACGCAAATGTACACCAAAAAAAGGGAAAGAGAAAGAAGATGATCCTTCTTTCTCTTTCCCTTTTGGTATTTCTTTATTCTTGGTCAGCTCTTATTTGATACCAAGATTTGCTTTTACCTTGCTAGTCAAGTTGATGCTCTGTGATTCGTTTACATAAGGAATCGAAGTTCTTGCCAGGTCGAAGATATAGATCACACCTTCAGCAGCACCTACTGCTTTGATAGCATTGTCCAACTTCTGGTAGATAGGAGCCATTGCATCATTTTGAGCTTTCTGCATTTGTTGTTGAGCATCCTGTTGGAATTGCTCTTGTCTCTGCATCATATCTTGCAACTCTTTCTGTCTTCTTTCAGCGATGTTAGGAGGAAGAGAATCCTTAGCGATAGCTTGTTGGAATTCCTGATATTTCTTGTTGAATTCTTCCTGCGTTCTCTGTAGTTCGGCAGTAAGTTGTTTTTCTAAAGTCTGAATATCATTTTGAGCTTTGGTGAATTCCGGCATCACAGTGATGATTTCCTGTGCATTAATGTGGCCGAATTTCAGGTTCTGTGCAAATACACCCATTGGGAGTGCAAGCAACATTACAAGTGCAATTTTTTTTAGCATAGTTCTATAATTTATTTGAATGATTTTTAGTTATTTCCAGCTGCAAATGTATGAAATTAATTTGAATATCCTAATTTTCTTAGGATTTCATCACTAATATCTATGCGTGGATTTGCAAATATTATACCTGTAGCAGAGGCTCTGTCAATTACCATATCATATCCATGTTGCTGTGATATAGCTTTCACTGCTTCATAAATATCATCCTGAATCGGAGTAATCAACTTGTCTCTCATCTTGGCTAATTCGCCTTCCGGACCGAAGTAGTTACGCTTCAGCTCGGCTGCTTCTTTTTCCTTCGCTACGATTGCATCTTCTGTCTTTGTTTTTTGTGCGGCAGAAAAAGTGGAAGATTTTGCCTGGTAATCCTGGAACATCTTCTGTGCTTCTTTAGCCAGAGCTTCTACTTCACTCTGGTATTTCTTCGTAGCTTCTTGCATTTGCTCGTTAGCGCTTTGAGCTGCCGGAATATTCTTCATAATATATTCCGTATCGATCAGTGCAAATTTCTGTGCATTTGCTGCCATGCTGACAGCAAATAGCATCATGATTAATAGAACAGACTTTCTCATAACGTTTAGTTTTTGATGATACATTAGAATTCTTGTCCTAAGATAAAGTGGAACTGGCTTCCTCCATATTGTTTAGAACCAAATACTTTGTCGAAACCGTAACCCCAGTCAATACCCATCATACCAATCATCGGAAGGAAGATACGAACACCGACACCGGCAGAACGTTTCAACTCGAATGGATTGAATTTCTTGATATCATGCCATGCGTTACCTGCTTCAAGGAAACCTAACACATAAATGTTAGTACTTGTTTCCAGCATCAACGGATATCTCAATTCGATACCGAGACGTGCATAGGCATAACCTTCAGAACCGTATGGTGTTAATGAGCTGTTTTCGTAACCACGCAAAGCGATACTTTCAGTTGCATAAGTTGAATAACCGGTCATACCGTCACCACCTACGTCGAATGTACCGAACGGAGATTTCTTGTATTGGTTATAGTGACCTAACAGACCGAATTCCGTACGTGTCATTAATACCAGACATTTAGGATGAGCAACCGGATCCATCAGCGGAGTATATGTTTTGCCTTTGAATTTCCATTTGTGGTATTCTATCCATTTATGAAGTTTATTCATGTTGTCCTGGGTAATGCTACCTGTTTCAGGGTTGCTGTAATATCCCTTATAGTCTTTACCGTCCATCAACGAGTAAGGCGGTGTGAACTGAACTGACAGTGAGAAATCTGAACCCGAACGAGGGAAGATTGGGTTGTCAATAGAGTTACGAGCCAAAGTCAATGAAATGCTAAGGTCATTACATTTACCGTTGGTGACCGGGAAGTATTGCCAGTCGCTCAAGTTATAACGTTGGTAAGCTAATTCTGCAGAAAGAGTGAAATAGTCATCCGGCCATTTCAGACGTTTACCCCAACCTACGGAAAGTCCCCACATCTTGATAGATTTATCAGGGTCATAATAGTTTTCGTAGTTGTTATAGTTACCATAGTTGTACATACCATAACCACCGTAGCCACTATACATACTGTTGTAGTAGTTGTTGAAGTAGCTGGAGTTGTAGTAACGGCTACTGATATCTGTCTGTACAGAGAAGAATGCCGATACAGAGAATGAATTCGGACGTTTACCGCCAAACCATGGATCGAAGAATGAAATACTGTATGATTGGTAGTATTTAGCGTTCGTCTGTCCGCTGATAGTCAATGTCTGACCATCACCTTGAGGAAGTATACCACGGTAGTTTTCACCCGGGTGCAACAAGTTGGCTACAGAGAAGTTGGTAAACTTCAAGCTCAACTTACCGATAATACCCGTCTGTCCCCAACCTGCAGAGAATTCCACCTGGTCGTTAGCTTTGGAAGTCAAAGGCAAACCTATGTCAACAGTTCCGTTCATCGGATCCGGTTGAATATCTGGTTGCAGTTTTTCCGGGTCAAAGTGTCCCATCTGCTGAATTTCACGCAAAGAACGCATCAAGTCTTCTTTGCTGAACAATTGTCCCGGACGAATACGAAGTTCACGGCGAACGACGTTTTCATACAAACGGTCATTACCACTGATCTTGATCTTATTGATAGTAGCCTGACGGCCTTCATAGATTCTCATTTCGAGGTCGATAGAGTCGCCAACGATATTTACTTCTACCGGGTCAAGGTTATAGAACAGGTAACCGTTGTTGTAGTATAAGTTACCGATAGCGTCATCATCTGTAGAAACACGTTCGTTCAATAACTTCTGGTTGTATACGTCACCTTTCTTCATGCGGAGCAGGAAGTTCAACTGTTCTGACGGATAGAGAGTGTTACCTACCCATGTAACGTTACGCAGATAATATTTTTGTCCCTCGTCTATATTCAAATAAACGTTTACAGTCTTTTCGTCATACTGTGAAACGCTGTCTTTTACAATCATTGCATCACGGTATCCCAACTCATTATATTTGTCGATAATCAGTTGCTTGTCTGCCTCGAAGTTCTCTGGCACGAATTTCTTGGTGCGGAACAGGTTACGAAGTTTACCTTTCTCATTGGTTTTCTTCATAACTTTCTTCAGCTTGGAAGTCTTGATTGCATGATTACCAACGATTTGGATTTCGTGTACTTTGATTTTTTCTTTCTTGTCGATATCAATGTCGACGATCACCTGATTTTCGCTGGATGGATCGTCTTTCTGCGAGATGATTACTTCTGCATTTTTGAATCCCTTATCGTCGAAGTAACGTTTGATTAATGTCTTGGCACGGTCTACGGTATTCGGAGTAATCTGCATACCTTTTACCATTCCCAGCTTGCTTTCAAGATCGGTACGTTCCGACTTCTTCACACCATGATAGCGTACATCTGCGATACGTGGGCGTTGTGTCAGACTGATTTTTAACCAGATTTTGTCACCTTCAATTTTCTCGGCTGTGATTTGTACATTTGAGAACAAGCCATGACGCCAATAACGTTTGATTGCTCCAGTAATTTCGTCACCCGGCACAGTAATTGTCTGTCCTACCGATAGTCCGGATAGTCCAATCAATACATAGTCTTCATAATTCTTTACGCCTTCGACTTTAATATCTGCTATCTCATACTTTTTGGGTGTTCCGGAGTATAAGATGACAGGTTTCGAGTCTTCATCAGTGTTAGCATTTTGCGCAAAGCCTGTTGTCGCAAAGCTGCACAGGCAGACAAACGTTATGAATATAAAGGAAATACGATAATGCATTTATGTTATAATTTGATGTTTCGAGTTATATTAGCTGATCTGTTCACTGGTTTTGCCGAATCGGCGTTCCCTTTGTTGATATTCCCAAATGGCTTTGTAGAATTCTTCTTTGTCGAAGTCCGGCCAGAAGGTATCACAAAAATAAAGCTCCGAATAAGCGCATTGCCATAGGAGGTAATTGCTTAGCCGGATTTCTCCTCCCGTTCGGATCAGTAAATCCGGATCGGGCATAAAATTAGTATCCAGATGAGATGAGATACACTCATCGGTTATTTGTTCGGGAGATATTTCTCCCGTTTTTACTTGCGTCGCTATTTGCCGTACTGCTTCAGTTATTTCCCAACGGGATGAGTAACTAAGAGCTAGTACCATATACATTCCACTATTCTTGGATGTGCGTTTTATACATGATGTCAAACTTTTCTGAACTTCAACAGGCAACTTCTTGAAATCACCGATTACGTTGAAGCGAATATTGTTCTTCATCAGTGTCTCTTCTTCAATAGATTCTAGCAATAGATTCATCAAAGCCGCTATCTCGTCTTGCGGCCGATTCCAGTTCTCGGTTGAGAAGGTATAAAGTGTCAGGTACTTAATCCCCAGTCTGGCAGCATCTTCAGTAATCTTCTGTACCGTTTCTGCGCCAGCACGGTGACCGTAAGTACGTTCTTCCCCTCGTTGTTTTGCCCATCGTCCGTTCCCATCCATAATGATGGCTACGTGTTGTGGTATCCGAGTTTTGTCTATTTGTTCTATATAGGACATCTTCTTATTTTAAACGTATACGTTTTTATTTCCCGGCATGTTCCGGATCTTTATCAAACCATAGCTGATTCAAGCGACCACGCCATACTTCTGAATTATGACTATATGGGCGTTTTACTGTGGTAGTAGCTCGTGAGCTGTCTTCTTTTTCTACTTCTTCATCAAAGCTAACATTGTCGTCTTTGCCGAATATGAATACTAAATAATTATTGGCTCTGTTCTGGGCATCTTTTTCTGTGTCCACTACCATGGAAAAGTTCTTTCTGCCTCTAAATTCGGGGAACTTAATAGGATCATATCCAGTGTTCTCTTTAGACCAATTTTGATGAGGGAATGAGAACTTTTTATTAGCTTTTTCCCATTCACGTCCTGACGGTGAAGTATAGAATGCTTCAAATCCGTCTCCAAATAGATAAAATTGAGAATTATAATGAATAATAATAGGGTTTTTTAGTTCCGGGCAATATCTATAGGTTGAACCGGCAGGGAGATCTCCCCATCCGCTTACTATAATATTTTCTTTAATAGGGGTATCATTGTCGTCCAAAACTGGCTCTCTGTTCTCATTCAATTTGTTGACCTCTCGAGATTCTTCAGAATACATCCATGCGACAGCTATCGCAATGTCAGTGCCATCATTTGAAAGAGTGGTAGATTTTTCCGCTTCACCAATTAATAGCACACCTTGAGTTCCATTCCTATTCTCATAATTGGTATATGAGGTGATTTTACTTGGAAATTTTTTTCTGGTTTCTCCATCAAGATATTTTTTGTTGTTGTCATATAGAGCGTATTCCTCATTTACTCCATCAGTACTGGTTGTGAAAATATACTTATTATCATTAACTTTTTTGATATAACTAATCCTTGTATTCTTTTCAGAGTCAAAATTCTCTTTGATAGGCGCTAAGAACAGTTCAATATTGGTTAAAGAAGTTAGCGCACTCCAATTAATACCATCTTCTGATGTATAGGCGTATACAGTATTGTTATTATCTTTAAACGTTGCATACAACATATCTTTGAATTCGATGATAGAGGTGGGTAATGTTTTTATAGAATTCTCTATTCCTACTATCGAATTAGGAGACCAATTGTTTAAACCACTAAGTGTGTTCTTATATACTTTAAGTCCTGATGCCGTTTCTGTATATGTTAAGACATTAGACCCTAAAATAATGGATCTTTGAAGACCAATTATATTATTGTCACCAGCTCCTTCTATATACTCCCATCTCAACGAATCCGGATCATGCTGATGTACATTTACCTTAATAGTATATTCCTTAGTTTGATTAGGAGATATTCCCGCTAAGGCTTCTGTCGACCATACCTTTATCTTAAGTGGATTCCGAAGATCGATCGAATCATTGATGTTTAAGACGGAATCGTTTCCGCTTTTGTCCTTCATTGTAACGACGCCTGATGCCGTTGTTAATGTTTTGATTAAAATCTTGTCAATGATGGTATCGGCATGAACAGGAAGAGAGTCTTCGTTATAAATTTCACGTGATAATTGATCAATAGTGAATTTATAACTCCCAAGGCCTGCTGTGTCAAGTGCAAACGCATGGATAGTTGCATCCGGACTATATTCGATGTTATTATCGTCATCAAGACATGACGTTATAACAAATGACACCATGAAAAAACTCGCTATGAATGATAAAAACTTTATTCTCATTTGAAAGATTGTGTTTATTTACAAGTTGCAAAAATAGAAACATTTTTTCCGATAATGAACATTACAGGTAAGTTTTATATAAAATTATAGATAATAACACTGTTTTTATCGACGTAAAACCCCCTGAATAGAACTATTTTAGCTATATCCGATGAACATAATGCCAAAATTGTCTTTCGAAGTGTTCTTCTATCGAGTAACTAAAATTATCGTTCATTTGGGGTGCTTGAACACCGGAATGTAGTCTGCTGGGGCACTTCTCGATATACGCCTCATCCCATAGCTCGTCATTAATGAACGATTGCAGCAATTGGCTGCCTCCTTCTACCAATAAGGATTGTATTTTCCGTTGATACAGTACTTCCATAATCTGCTCCAGTGGGTTATGATTGAAGTCGATGGAGATATATGTGATGTTGGTTCTTGCTGGCTGTTTCTTTTCAGTAAAAACTAATGTTGGTACATTCCCATCGAATATTTGTAAATCATTCGGAAGAGATAATGTGCGGTCTAATACGACACGTATTGGATTATGTCCATACCAGTTGCGTACCGTTAGCGACGGATTATCCAATAAAGCTGTTCGCCTGCCTACCATAATAGCATCGGCCTCCGCTCTTTTTTTATGTACTAGCATTGAAGTGAGAGGAGAGGAGAGTATCAAAGGCATTCCACTTGTACGTTCTATATCAATAAACCGATCGGCTGACTCTGCCCATTTTAATGTAATATAAGGCCGATGAAGTGTATTGAAAGTAATAAAACGACGAATCAGTGATTGACATTCTTCCTCTAATATGCCGACTGTAACTTCTCGTCCGGCATCCCGTAGTTTTTGAATCCCCCGTCCGGCTACTTCAGAAAAGGGGTCCTGGCATCCGATAACAATGCGTGGAATCTGTTTCTCTATAATCAGATCCGCACAAGGAGGTGTTTTCCCGTAGTGGGAGCAAGGTTCCAGACTGACATAAATCGTAGAATGTTTCAATAAAGACTCATCTTTGACAGAACGGATTGCATTGACTTCCGCATGTGCCTCTCCGCAGCGAATGTGATAACCTTCGCCGATAATACGTCCGTGACATACGATAACAGCCCCTACCATCGGGTTGGGAGACACATTGCATAACCCGTTCTTTGCAAGCTCAATGCAACGCCTCATGTATTTTTCTTCTTCCATTTTGGTGCTCTTCGCCATATTATTCTTACTTTTGCACTCCGAAATTGTGAAAATATGAATCGTATCACCGCTTACATTCGCCAGTCTTTGCAGGAAATCTATCCACCGGAGGAGGTAAAAGCCCTTTCGATGCTGATTTGTTGCGACATGTTAGGCTTAGATGCGCTCGATATTTACATGGGCAAAGATATAATTTTATCCGAATGCAAACAGCGTGAATTAGAAAACATTATATTCCGTTTACAGAAAAATGAACCTATACAGTACATTCGCGGTTTTGCAGAGTTTTGTGGAAGGAATTTTAAGGTTGCTTCCGGCGTATTAATCCCTCGACCGGAGACCGCGGAACTCGTGGAATTAATAGTAAAGGAGAATCCGAATGCCCGTCATCTGTTAGACATAGGTACGGGAACCGGATGTATTGCGATCTCTCTGGATAAAGAACTTCCGGATATAGAAGTAGAAGCTTGGGATATTTCGGAAGAAGCGTTAGCTATTGCCCGTAAAAACAATGAAGATTTGGAAGCCGGGGTGAGATTTCTGCAAAGAGATGTATTGTCCGATGACTGGGAAAAGGTGCCGTCTTTTGATGTGATCGTCAGTAATCCGCCTTATGTGACCGAAACGGAAAAGAACGAAATGGACGCCAATGTCCTTGATTGGGAACCGGGACTGGCCCTGTTCGTTCCTGACGAGGACCCTTTACGGTTTTATAATCGTATAGCCCGTCTGGGAAGTGAATTACTCTTGCCGGGTGGGAAACTTTATTTTGAAATCAACCAGGCCTATGGCCGGGAAACAGCACACATACTTGAAATGAACCAATATCGTGATGCTCGTGTTATAAAAGACATATTTGGAAAAGATAGAATAGTTACAGCTAACCGATGAGTGCACAATTAACTGATGAAGAGGCTTTAAATCGCGTAGCCTCTTACTGCTCCACTGCCGAGCATTGCCGGGCAGAAATAAATGAGAAGTTACAACGTTGGGGAATTGCCTATGATACCATTGCGCGTATTCTTGACCGACTGGAATCAGAGAAGTTCATTGATGATGAACGTTTCTGCAGGGCTTTTGTGAATGACAAGTTCCGCTTTGCCAAGTGGGGGAAAATGAAAATAGCCCAGGGGCTTTACATGAAGAAGATCCCTTCTGATGTGGCATGGCGTTATCTGAATGAAATTGATGAAGAAGAATACCTTTCTATTCTGCGTGACCTGCTGGCTTCCAAACGGAAAAGTATTCATGCGGCAGACGATTATGAATTGAATGGAAAGCTGATGCGATTTGCCATGAGTCGTGGATTTGAACTGAAAGATATTAAGCGTTGTATCGACATTCCCGATGAAGAGGAACAAATTGACTGAAAAAATAAACGGATTCTTCTTTTTATTCTCGTTCAATTTCTGTACTTTTGCGGCAAATAATTAATAGTTAGTTTAGTTATGAAAAACTTAGAGAGACTATTTGCGGAGAAACTGTTGAAGATTAAAGCTATTAAACTTCAACCCGCTAACCCTTTTACATGGGCTTCTGGATGGAAATCCCCCTTTTACTGTGACAACCGTAAAACTCTGTCCTATCCTTCTCTTCGTAATTTTGTGAAGATTGAAATTACACGTCTGATATTAGAACGATTCGGACAGGTGGATGCGATTGCTGGTGTGGCTACAGGCGCTATTCCGCAGGGAGCTTTGGTGGCTGATGCATTGAATTTGCCGTTCGTGTATGTTCGTTCTACCCCCAAAGATCATGGATTAGAAAACCTGATTGAAGGTGAACTTCGTCCGGGTATGAAAGTCGTAGTCGTAGAGGACTTGATTTCTACTGGTGGTAGTAGTTTGAAGGCTGTTGAAGCAATTCGTCGCGATGGTTGTGAAGTGATCGGTATGGTTGCAGCGTATACATACGGATTCCCGGTAGCTGAAGAGGCGTTCAAAAATGCGAAGGTGACTTTGGTAACGTTGACCAATTATGAAGCCGTGCTTGATGTTGCTCTTCGTACAGGTTATATCGAAGAAGAAGACATACAGACATTGAACGAATGGCGTAAAGACCCTGCTCATTGGGATGCTGGAAAATAAGATTCATTTTTTGATCAAACATATTTGGTAAAAAGAACTGTTCGGGCAATATTTGGCCGGATTGTTCTTTTTTTGTTTTATACTAATAGAAAATTATGAGTAATTTTGAGAGTAGTGTCAAGGTAATACCTTACAGCCAGGAGCGCGTATATAATAAACTTTCAGATTTAAGTAATCTGGAAGCAGTCAAAGACCGTTTGCCAAAAGATAAGGTGCAGGATTTGAGTTTTGATTCGGACACGTTGAGTTTTAGTGTCTCTCCTATCGGAAAGTTGACTTTGCAAATTGTAGAGCGTGATCCTTGTAAATGTATAAAGTTGGCAACAACTAACTCTCCTCTTCCTTTTAATATGTGGATTCAATTGGTTGAAACTGCAGAAGAAGAGTGCAAAGTGAAGGTAACTATCGGAATGGATCTTAATCCATTTATGAAAGCAATGGTACAGAAACCTCTCCAGGAAGGTTTGGAGAAGATGGTTGATATGCTGGCAGTTATTGGATATTAAACTTTTTTTTATGGCACAGAAACTTTGGGAGAAGTCCGTACAGGTAAATAAGGATATCGAACGTTTCACGGTAGGTCGTGATCGTGAGATGGATCTTTATTTGGCCAAGCATGATGTGCTTGGTTCTATGGCTCATATTACGATGCTTGAAAGCATTGGGTTGTTGACAAAAGAAGAACTGGACCAGTTGCTGGTGGAATTGAAGAGTATTTATGCCTCGGCCGAAAAAGGCGAATTTGTGATAGAAGACGGGGTGGAAGATGTACATTCACAGGTAGAATTGATGTTGACCCGTCGTTTGGGAGATATCGGAAAGAAAATACATAGTGGCCGTTCCAGAAATGATCAGGTTCTGTTGGACTTGAAACTTTTTACCCGTACGCAAATAAAAGAGGTTGCCGAAGCGGTAGAACAACTATTTCATGTCTTGATCCGTCAGAGCGAACGGTATAAAAACGTTTTGATGCCGGGATATACACACCTGCAGATTGCAATGCCTTCTTCTTTTGGATTGTGGTTTGGTGCCTACGCCGAGAGTCTTATGGACGATATGCTGTTTTTGCAGGCAGCATTTAAAATGTGCAATCGTAATCCATTAGGTTCAGCAGCCGGATATGGTTCGTCTTTTCCTTTGAACCGTACCATGACGACTGACTTATTGGGTTTTGATTCAATGAATTACAATGTTGTATATGCTCAAATGGGGCGTGGAAAGATGGAACGCAATGTTGCTTTTGCATTGGCTACGATTGCCGGGACGATTTCCAAATTAGCTTTTGACGCCTGTATGTTTAACAGTCAAAACTTCGGTTTCGTCAAGTTGCCTGATGACTGTACCACGGGGTCCAGCATTATGCCTCATAAGAAGAATCCCGATGTCTTTGAACTGACACGTGCTAAATGTAATAAACTGCAATCGCTTCCCCAACAGATCATGATGATTGCGAATAATTTGCCTTCTGGCTATTTCCGTGATTTACAGATTATAAAAGAAGTTTTCCTGCCTGCTTTTCAGGAATTGAAAGACTGTTTGCAGATGACAACTTACATCATGAATGAAATAAAGGTCAACGAGCATATCCTTGACGATGATAAATACCTCCTTATTTTTAGCGTGGAAGAAGTGAATCGTTTGGCACGTGAAGGTATGCCTTTCCGTGATGCATATAAGAAGGTTGGTTTGGATATTGAAGCAGGTAAATTCTCGCATACTAAAGAAGTACATCATACACATGAAGGTAGCATTGGTAACCTTTGTAATGCAGAAATCTCTGCACTGATGCAGCAAGTAATCGATGGATTCAACTTTTGTGGAATGGAGAGAGCGGAGAAAGCACTGCTTGGAAGATAAAATAGACTTTCGGAGGATAGTTTTTTTAACTTTCCTCCGAAAAGATTTGGCAGAAACAAGTAAACTACTTATCTTTGCACCCGTTGAAAAAACGCGGAAATAGCTCAGTTGGTAGAGCATAACCTTGCCAAGGTTAGGGTCGCGAGTTCGAGTCTCGTTTTCCGCTCTTTCTTTGAAAGGATGCTCGAATGGTGGAATGGTAGACACGAAGGACTTAAAATCCTTTGGCCATTGCGGCTGTGCGGGTTCAAGTCCCGCTTCGAGTACGAGTATTCTTTATAGGCTTTATGAATCATTGATTCATGAAGCCTTTTTTATTTTTATGGGTGTGTAATATACATTTGTTTTGTTTGAGGGAGCTTTGTAGTAATGGCTACTTGAAAAAAAATCAAAAAACAGTAATAATATTTTTTTATTGTATTATTAATCTTTTATTTTGCTTTCAGATTATAAGTTTATAATGAATTATTATATTACCGCTTCTTTAACCTTATACATGGTACATTTAATTTAACCGTTAACGCTGAAAAATACTAGAGAGATGGAAAATAACGACAAGCAGATTGAATTAAAGTTTCAGAGGTTTTTTACTGTGAATTTTCCGAAAGTAAAGAACTTTGCTCAAATGCTGCTTAAATCTGAAAGTGATGCAGAAGATGTGGCTCAAGATGTTTTCTGTAAGCTTTGGATGCAGCCGGAGTTATGGCTGGATAATGATAAAGAACTAGATAATTACATTTTCATAATGACTAGAAATATAGTTCTGAACATCTTTAAACATCAACAGGTAGAGCAAGAATATCAGACGGAGGTTATAGAAAAAACTTTTCTTTATGAATTGACAGAAAAGGAAGAGATATTGAATAGTGTGTATTATAAGGAGATGCTCTTAATTATTCAGTTGACACTAGAGAAGATGCCGAAGCGTCGTCGGTTGATATTCGAACTAAGTCGTTTCAGGGGATTAAGTCATAAAGAAATAGCTGATAAACTCGATGTTTCTATTCGAACAATAGAGCATCAGGTTTATTTGGCATTGATCGAATTAAAGAAGGTACTCCTCTTTTTTATTTTTTTTCTCTGATATTTTTAAGTAGTATGTATGTAGTAGTTGTATTTAGTGTATAAAGCCCAAAAAGAAAGAAAAAGATTCATGAAAGATTATATTCAACAACTCATAGAATTGTTCGGCCATAATAACTATTCAGCCGATACGCATAAGAAAGTGCAACAGTGGTTGGCTGATGAGGAGCATGTTGATGAAAAGAGTGAGGCTCTTCGTGAGCTTTGGAAACAAGCAGGAGAACAGAAAGTGCCTGATGGCATGCAACAATCAATACAACGAATGCGGCAGAATCTGGGAATGCAGTCTATCACTTCACGTAGAAATTACCAGTTGCTTATATGGAGAGCTGCAGCTATTTTATTGTTAGCAGTCTCATCTGTTTCTATTTATTTGATGTTGGAAAAGGAACGGCCGGAAAAAGATTTAGTTGAATGCTATATACCGACAGCGGAAATTCGTGAACTTACATTACCGGATGGTACATATGTCATGTTGAATTCGAAGAGTATACTACTATATCCGGAAAAATTTACAGGAGAGACTAGAAGTGTATATTTGATTGGTGAGGCCAACTTTAAAGTGAAACCGGATAAGAAGCATCCTTTCATTGTAAAGGCCAATGATTATCAAGTTACTGCTTTAGGTACTGAATTTAATGTAAATGCTTATCCGGAAAATAGCGAACTGATGGCTACTTTGCTGGAAGGTAGTGTGAAAGTTGAATTCAATAACTTGCTGTCCAATATTATTTTAAAGCCTAATGAACAGTTGGTATATGACAAACATACGAAAGCGCACAACCTGCGGATGCCGGAGATAGATGATGTGACGGCATGGCAACGTGGGGAATTGGTTTTTAGTAATATGTATCTGGAGGATATTTTTACAAGTCTTGAACGCAAATTTCCTTATGCTTTTGTATATAGCCTTCATAGCTTGAAAAAGAATACATATAGTTTCCGCTTCTCCAAACAGGCGAATCTGGAGGAAGTTATGAAGATTATATCGCAAGTTGTTGGAAATGTAAACTATGTTATCAAGGGAAATAAGTGTTATGTAACTAGTAAAGAATGAATATATTGTAGAACCTTTTAAATTTAATACGTAATGCAAAAAAATACCCGGAAGGAATGGCCGTTCCTCCCGGATATGAAATCAATCTCTTTTAATATTAGCGTAATATTGACGCTATTCTGAATGATCCTAGAATAATAACCAATTAACTAATACTAAAGATGCTACAAATCTACGAAAAAATAGCAGAAAAAATAGCTCATAAGCGGGTCTTTCTCACTTTTTTAAGTCTTATTCTTATACAGACTTTCGCTTTGGCTCAAAATGATAGTAAAATAACTATCCAACAAAAGAATATTACTGTCATTGATGCCTTAAAGACTGTGGAAAAACAGTCTAAAATGTCTATAAATTATAGTGATTCCGAATTGACAGGAAAAGTAATAGCCCAGTTAAATTTGCAGAACGCATCCCTCGAAACCGCACTTGATACCATCTTAAAAGGGACGGGCTTTTCATTCCAAATACAAGGTAACTACATTATAATAGCTGAAAAGAAGCCTGTAGTTGCACAAATCCTTAAAAATATCAAAGGAAAGGTTACTGATGAGAGCGGTGAACCGTTGATTGGAGTAAATATATCTGTGGATGGTAGTTCTACAGGTACGATTACCGATTTCGATGGTAACTTTACGATCAAGGCAGCAGAGAAATCTATTCTCAAAGTATCTTATATCGGATATGCTGCACAGATAATTCCTGTTTCCAAGAAAGATTTCTATCCGGTTGTAATGAAGCAGGATACAGAAGTGCTCGATGAAGTTGTTGTAACGGCATTGGGTATCAAACGTGCAGAAAAGGCGTTGTCTTACAATGTACAACAAGTCAAGGGAGATGCACTGACTACGGTAAAAGATGCTAACTTCGTAAACTCGCTGAACGGTAAGATAGCCGGAGTGAGTATTAACAAAAGTGCTAGTGGAGTTGGTGGTGCGACACGTGTTGTAATGCGTGGTGCAAAATCTATCGAAGGTGATAACAATGCTTTGTATGTGGTGGACGGTATTCCTTTGTTCAATACCAATATGGGAAATACCGACAGTGGTATTATGGGTGAAGGTAAGGCCGGAACAGAAGGAATCGCCGACTTCAATCCCGAAGATATTGAAAGTCTTTCTGTTTTGAGTGGTCCTTCGGCTGCTGCGTTGTATGGTAGTAGTGCCGCTAACGGTGTAATTTTGATTACCACTAAAAAAGGAAAAGAAGGAAAACTTTCAGTGCAGTTCTCTTCTTCTTCAGAGTTCAGCAAAGCTTATATGACTCCTGAGTTTCAAAATACGTATGGTAACAAAAAAGATATGTATGAAAGCTGGGGTGAGAAACTGTTGACTCCTACAAGTTATGATCCTAAGAAGGATTTCTTTAATACCGGAACAAACTTTATTAATTCGGTTACGTTGACCACCGGTACGAAATCGAATCAGACTTTTGCTTCTGTTTCTTCTACCAATTCCAAAGGTATTGTGCCTAATAATGAATATGAACGTTTGAATTTCACAATCCGTAATACGGCAACTTTCCTTAATGATAAATTACAACTCGATTTAGGTGCGTCGTATGTGAAACAGAAAGACAAGAATATGGTATCGCAAGGACAATATTGGAATCCGGTGATGGCCGCCTATTTGTTCCCTCGTGGTGAAGACTTTGATGGAATTAAGTCATTCGAACATTTCGATGAAAGTCGCCAACTTCCGGTTCAGTATTGGCCGGTGGCAGATCCGGTATATGCTTCACAGAACCCTTACTGGACTGCTTATCGCAATGTAGCTACGAATGAAAAGAGTCGTTATATGTTCAACGTAGGGTTGACTTATAATATTACCGATTGGTTGAATGCGACAGCCCGTTTCAGAATGGATGACACACATGTATTGTTTGAACGCAAGATTTACGCTTCATCCGACGATAAATTTGCGGAAGGAAAGAAAGGACTGTATGGATACAATAACTATGAAGACCGTCAGGAATATGCCGACTTTATGTTGAACGTAAACAAACATATAGCTGATTTCAGTATTTCTGCCAATGCGGGTTGGAACTATTCTAACTATTGGGCATTGGAGAGAGGATACAAAGGGACATTATTGGGAGTGCCCAATAAATTTGCGGCTTCTAATATCGATCCGGCTAATGGTCGTATCTCAGAAAAGGGTGGTGATAGTCGTGTACGTAATCATGCTGTTTTTGCCAATTTGGAACTTGGTTGGAAGAGTATGCTTTATTTGACGCTGACCGGACGTAATGACTGGAATTCACGTTTGGTGAATACCGATGAAGAATCTTTCTTCTATCCCTCAATCGGTCTGTCCGGGATTATTTCCGAGATGGTCAAATTGCCCGAATTTATCTCTTACCTGAAAGTTCGCGGTTCGTATACGGAAGTCGGTGCGCCTGTATCCCGTTCGGGACTGACTCCGGGTACGGTAACTACCCCTATTGTGGGTGGTGCATTAGATCCTACCGGTATCTATCCGTTTACTGATTTCAAGGCAGAACGTACAAAGTCATACGAATTTGGATTAAGTCTGAAGTTGTGGAATAAATTAAGTGCGGAGGTAACCTACTATCATTCTAATACATACAATCAGACTTTCTTGGGTGATCTTCCGGAATTTACCGGATACAAGCAGATTTATTTGCAGGCCGGTAATGTGGAAAATCGTGGTTGGGAGGCTTCATTAAGCTATTCCGATCAGTTTAAGTTCGGATTAGGAATCTCTTCAACATTGACATTCTCTCGTAATATAAACGAGATTAAGGAGATGGTTGAAAACTATCATACGGATTTGATGGATGAACCGATTAATATTCCGGAGGTTTTGAAGGATGGTGGTCGTGTCATCTTGAAAGAAGGCGGAAGTATCCACGATATTTATGCCAACACCTTCTTGAAGAAAGACCACTTGGGATATGTTGAGGTAAAGAGCGACGGAACCTTTGGAATGGAAAAGGGGGAACCCGTTTATTTGGGAAAAACTTCTCCTGATTTCAATATGGGATGGAGTAATATGTTGACATACAAAGGCTTTGGGCTCGGATTCCAGATCAACGGACGTTTTGGAGGCGTGGTGACCTCTTCTACAGAGGCATTGCTTGATCGTTTCGGTGTATCCAAACGTTCGGCTGAGGCTCGTGAAGCGGGAGGCGTATTGTTGAAGGGACAAGGTCTGGTAGATGCGAAGTCTTATTATCAGATGACAGGTACGGGAAATTATGAAACTTCCGGTTACTATGTATACAGTGCCACCAATATTCGTTTGCAAGAACTTACCTTTAGCTATACTATGCCTAATAAGTGGTTTGGTAACGTGTTGAAAGATGTTACAGTTTCGTTTATAGCCAACAATCCTTGGATGTTGTATTGCGAAGCTCCGTTCGATCCGGAACTGACTCCTTCCACTAGTACTTACGGACAAGGTAATGATTATTTTATGCAACCGAGTGTTCGTAGCTTTGGCTTCGGTATTAAATTTAAATTATAATACACCTTCTTTATTATGAGAAAAATGAATCATTTTAAACTATTAGCGGTGATATGCGCAATGACGCTATTTGCCTCATGCAATTTTGAAGAAATCAATACCAACCAATTTGAGATGAGCGACGGAGAAGGTGCGATGGATGGTTTTGAAGTCGGAGGGCTGATTACAGCTATGCAACGGACAGTGATTCCCGTAGGCACACAGGCTGATGATACAGATGTTATCAATGAGTATCAAATAGCTTATCATCTATCGGCCGATAATTGGAGTGGATTTTTTGGCGAGAACAACAGTAACGGTTGGAACGCAGGTAGTAACAATACTACTTATTATTTGTTGGACAATTGGATAAAAGCGACCTATACACAGTCTTATACCAATGCTCTTGATCCTTGGAAGAAATTGAAAATAGCGTCCGAGAAAAATGGTACGCCCGAAGTCTTTGCTTTGGCTCAAATTCTGAAGATTTCCGCTTGGCACAAGACACTTGAAAGTTTCGGTCCGATGCCTTATTCTCATGCGGCGGACGCTACAATGAACATTCCGTTCGATTCGGAGAAAGAGGTGTATACGGCGATGTTTGAAGAATTGACCGCAGCCATTGAAGAATTAACAGAAAAGGCGGAAAATGGGGTGAATGTAATGGGCGCTTATGATGCGGTATATGCCGGAGATGCTACCAAATGGGTGAAATACGGCAATTCGCTGATGCTTCGTTTGGCTATGCGTGTCCGCTTCGCTGATGCGGAACTGGCGAAAAAGTTTGCTACTCAAGCAGTAAATCATTCTATCGGCGTGATGACGGCTAAGGATGATGCGGCTCAAATGAGTCAAGGAGCAGGTATGACTTTTCGCAACAACATTGAATGGCTGGCAGGCAACTATAATGAAGCTCGTATGGGTTCTTCTATCTTTTCTTATCTGATGGGATATGAAGACCCGCGTTTGAACGTTTATTTTTTGCCGATGGATGGTAATGCCTCTTATGGTGTTGAGGCTTTCAACGGAAAAACATATCAAGCGGTGCCGGCAGGGCATGCCAATGCGCAGAATGATATCTATAAATCTTGCTCAAAGCCCAATATTCAAAGTGGAACTCCTACATATTGGCTGCGTGCATCGGAAGTTTATTTTTTGCGTGCGGAAGCAGCTTTAGTGTGGGAAGGTTTCGGCAGTGCGGATTCATGGTATAAACAGGGCATTGATATGTCTTTTCAGGAGAATGGTGTGACCGAACCTGTAGACGATTATATGAATTCCAATTTGTCACCTCGGGCATATGTTCTTTCCCATTATCAGTATGGGCAAACACTTTCTGCTCCGTGTGAGACTACTGTCAAGTTTGAAGGGACAACTGAGCAGAAGTTGGAAAAAATTATGATTCAGAAGTGGATTGCTTTGTTTCCTAACGGACAGGAAGCGTGGACGGAATGGAGAAGAACCGGTTATCCGAAGTTGAATGTCATTAAGACTTTGAAAGGAGCAGTGCAAGGCGCAACTCTTGAGGGCGGTATTCGCCGTATGATTTATCCCACCAGTTTTTCTCAGACTAACGAGGGAAAGGCTATTTATGAAGCAGCCTTGAAGTTGTTCAATAACGGTGCAGGTGGCGAAGATAAGTCTTCTACCCGTTTGTGGTGGGATTGTAAGAGATAACCTACATGTATCATTTTAATACAGATGAAGAATATGAAATCATTAAGAAAATTGTTATATATTATTCCATTGACAGGCATGATGGTAACTTCTTGCATGGATGTGGAGAATATTGAGATAGACCATATAGGCGGGTATGCCACAATGAACAATGCGGAGAGTGAGGCATATTATGCCAATCTGCGCGCCTATAAGGCGACTGCTTGGAATTACAATCGTCCCGTAGCTTTCGGATGGTATTCCAATTGGGCGCCTGCTGGAGCTTATCGAAGAGGATATCTCTCTGCTATGCCCGATAGTATGGATTTTGTTTCTATGTGGAGTGGCGCTCCAGGACGTTATGAAATCACTCCGGAGCAGAAGGCAGATAAAGAGTTTGTGCAAAAGGTGAAAGGAACGAAACTGTTGCAGGTAAGTCTGCTTTCTTATCTTGGTAAGGGTGCGACACCAAATTCGGTATACCTCGAAGTGGAAAAACAAGCGGAGGAAGAAGGCTGGTCGGCGGCTCAATTGGAAACGGCGAAGAAACAAGCCCGTTGGAAATATTGGGGATTTGAAGGTCAGTTTGAAAGTGAAAACCATTATGCATGTCTGGCGAAGTTTGCCAAAGCTCTGTGTGATTCTTTGTATGCAAACGAATGGGACGGTTATGATGTAGACTGGGAAATCGGTAGTGGTGTGTTTGATATGGATGGCACATTGAGTCAGAATAAGCATTTGATTCATTTGGTTAAAGAGATGAACAATTACATTGGTCCGAAAAGCGATCCGGAAGGTAAAGGACATAAAATGATCTGTATTGATGGAAATATTTATGGGCTTACCCATGAATTGGATGAGTATGTCGATTATTGGATTATACAAAGTTATGGTAGTTCCAATCCCGGTTTTGATGGTTATGGCGTTGATCCTAAAAAAATAATCTGCACAGAGAACTTTGAAAAGTATGCCACTAATGGAGGTCAATTGCTGAAGCAGGCTGCTGCTATGCCGCAAGAAGGTTATAAAGGTGGAGTAGGAGCTTATCGCTTCGATAATGATTATGACAATACGCCAAATTATAAATGGATGCGTCAGGCTATTCAAATCAATCAGCGGGTTTTCAATGAATGGAAAGCGAAACAAAACGAAGCGGAAAATAAACCGCAGAAATAAGTGGACTTATAAAATTCTAAAACAGTAAAAAGATGATGAATAAACATATATTCTATTATTTGATGGTAGGTAGTATGGCGTTATTGTTGGGCGCTTGCAACGACAGCATGAATGACCTGCTGGAGCCTAAGGTTTATTTCGAAAGCAAGGAATATAATTTCTCGGTGGAAGATGAAATGGATGTAATGACATTTGATCTGGTTTCAAGACTCTCGTCAGCAACTTCCTCTCAGGTAGACGTATCATATAGTGTAGCCGAACCAAGTGTAGTAGACGAATACAATGCAAAGTATGGCACAAATTATGAGATGCTTGATGTTTCGCAGGTAAAGCTAAGCAGTACGACATCTTCTATTTCGAGTGGAAAATTGTATGCGGATAATGTAGAAGTCGAACTTTCCGGGTTAGAAGCCTTGAAAGCCGGGAACTCATATGTTTTGCCTATGCGGGTGCATTCGTCTTCGGTGTCGACTCTTTCCGGAACAAACATTGCATATTTCTTTTTCTCCAAACCGTTGAAAATTACCAAAGCTGGTAATTTCAGTAATCACTATATTTCTGTGAAGTTCCCTGTCGGTACTTTCTTCTCGTCATTCACTTACGAAGCATTGATTAATGTGGATTATTTCCTCGATAATAATACGATTATGGGAACCGAAGGTGTGATGATTCTCCGTATCGGTGATGCAGGAGGAGGAATTACTCCTAAAGATTATTTGGAAGTGGCCGGAGGACAGAACTACCGTGTAACGAAACCGTTGTTAACAAATCGTTGGTATCATGTAGCGTTGACTTATGATCAACCGACAGGAAAAACAGGTATTTATGTAAATGGTGAGAAATGGGCTGGTTCAGATTGGGGTATTGACGGTTTTGATCCGAATTCGGACATGGGTTTTTATATTGGTAGAATCTATGGTTTTAAATGGGGTGAACGTCCATTCCATGGTAAAATGAGTGAAGTCCGTGTTTGGAGTGTAGCCCGTACGGAAAATCAACTTAAGCAGAATATGCTGGGTGTTGACCCTGCTTCAGAAGGCTTGGCACTTTATTATAAACTAGACGGATCAGAGACTCAGGAAGGTGGAGTTATCAAAGATGCCACAGGGCGTATAAACGGTACTACAAATGGAATTACTATTAAGACGTTGGATGCTCCGATAGCTATCAATTAATGGAACACACAAATTTGTGAGAGTTTTTGCTCTTTGCATTTTTGAATATGAGTGAAAGCCTGCTTACTGAAAAGATAATATTCTTTTGGTAAGCAGGTTTCTTTTATTTATGTTTGTTTTATGAAGAAGTTACTATTTATCCTGTTTATATCTTTTCCATCTAAATGTTTTTGAAGCGTGGTGAAGAACGGGAAGTGAAGTTTATTTTGTCCGAAGAGGATTTCTCGCTTGTCGATCGGAATTTAAAGAGGATTGTGGAGCCGGGAACTTTTCAGATAATGATTGGTGCTGCTTCCGATGACATAAGATTACAGACGAAAGTAGCTATAAAATAGGAGATGCCATCTTTGACTGTTTGATATGTTTTCTAAATACATTCAGTGTGTCGGAAATTCCGACACACTGAATGTATTTGTAGCTTGCACCTATTTTTATTGTCAAACAGTTAGTATAACATTCAAATAAATGAATATCAATGCTCTCTTGATAATAACCTCTGATAATAGGCTGATAATGAAATATAGTCTCGATGCTATCATTTCACTCCACTTGGTTCGCGCTTTATAATTCGATTTTTAGATTTGAATGATCATAGACTATGGGAATACTTTCCCCATTAACAGACACAGATACCGGGCATTGTAAACTTCTGATATAGGCTTTGACTTTGGTGGAGCCATCAATCCATAGCTGCATGCGTCTATTTTCTTCTTTCTGAATAATAAATAGTTTTGCCAGCGAGGAGAAATAAGAGGTAGTTCCTCTTTTTAATGAACTGCCATAACCAATAAAATACTCTTTAGCATCTGCCGGAGCGCTCTTTTCCGGATATGTAACTATAAACATATAAGCATCTGTAGACCAGCCATCGGCTTCAATCCATGAATTGCTATGCATTAATCGTCCGTCTGCTAACTGATTAATATAAATATCTGTAATCTTACCCTTATTGCGGATGCGTAAACCAATCCAGTTTTTACCTTCACGTTTCTCAATCTCAGGAAGCTCTTTTTCATCGGGAGTCTCTTTTAAAATAATAGCAGTCACACCTTTCACTCTATTGACTTCGTCAGGCAAGTGAAAAGAATAATAACTATCTTTACTTTTCAAATCTTCAGTCGGTACTTCTATTACTTCCCAATACAAATCGTCCGGATAATCATGCACAAAATTAGATCGTGCCAACGTGCGAGGATATAATGGACGGACTATTACTGAAGAATTTCCATTTGTAATGTTTAGATCTGTCCCTTTTTTCTCAGTTATTCCTCCCGGATGCCACAACCATTCAAAATGACCGGTTTCATAGGTTTTTAAATCATCAATGATATAGATGACGTTGTCTATCCACAAAAAGTGACGGAAGTTGCGGCTAAACTGGTCCGAATAAGGACCTGTACCATTTGCCAACACATATTTTATATTTCCGGCATCCAACAGATAATGCAGATATCCTCTTAAGGTAGAACCATAATATTGCTGTTCTCGTCTTTGCCCTTTGCCATTGAATAATACGACATTATGTGCCTCGCTTTGAAAGAAGTAGTTGCGGTATTCGGGATTCGCATACCAACATCGTCCTCCATCTTTGATAATATCCTCTCCTTTATGAAAGACTATGAATGAATTGGCATCGGCATGAGAATGATTCCAGGTATATCCGGACTTGACGGCTAACATTGTGGCATCTTTCTCCCAAGAGTTGCGCATGGTTGCCCAACCGAAGTCTTTGAATAATTGTGATTTCTTTAGTTTAGGAACCTTGGGTGCTTTACTCAAATTGGGAGTATAGAGAAATCCTATCGGGCGGTCGATAAAATATCCATCACGGTGTTGCCCTTGCTCTATCTGATTCATATACCAAAGCATATCATCATTTTGAATCCCCATTGCATATAATAACATCAGACTACTTTCGGCAGCCGTGTTTTTATGACTGTCCCCGAAGTTTATATTATAAAGCATACCTGTACGTGGATAACAGATATGTACAAAAAAATCTGATAACTTCTCCAGTTGGGGTATCTCTATTGCTTTATCTTCCTTGTGAGTATTCATCCAAGCTAAGCGGAATAATAAAGCCTCTTGAATCCCGTAGTTTGCATAGTTCAGACATTCATACATTCCACCGGCCTCATCAAAGGTCTTTGGCTTTTGATGAAGCACATCTCCTGCAAACTCAAACCATTCGGGAAGGACTTCGTTGATAATCTTTACAGCATCTCTTGCTTCTTCCAATTCATTCTGTAAGCTTAGTGCAAGTAGACCACCCATACACGTACAAGAAGTCCACCAGTTGTGCCCCATTGAGTTTAGTGAATGAATACGTGTTGGCTCCAAGATCCAGTCACCTAATAGCGGGTCCATTGCCAGACGTTTTAATCCGTGAGCTATTTTTCTTCTTTCAGATTGAGAAAGTTCTTGATAGATGGCGTCATAAGCTATTGCTGCATAAAAAGCTTTATGTGCAATCTCAAGGTCGGCGTTCCAGGCTGGGGTACGAGCCATCATTTCTTGATTGCCCCAAGTTTCGTCCTCAGTGACATCCAGCAAAATCTCTTTTATTTTATCAGCATACTTCTTTTCATCCGTCATTAGAAATGAGAGTGCTAAATAGTCTATCTTATTCAATTGAGTTTTCTGCAATAGGTTATCGGCAGTTTTCCTGATTGAATTCCAAGCTTCAGACATTCGTGTATCCTGTCTGACACTTATTTTTGCCTGCTCAATTCGTTGAGGGGTATAAAGTAAGGCTGGATGCTTTATTTTTTCTGCATGGATAAAAAGTAAATATAAAGCTGCTGAAAGACATAAAAGAATTCGTTTCATATTACATTTTGCATAAATTGGTTCCTTATTTAAATGAAATACGAATGAAACGTCTATCTCGCTTAATCATTTGTGTTTTTTCGAAAATTATAATGTATACCCTTGTTGTATTGATGTTTAATCTCTATTTTTGTCTGGCAAATTAGGCTGGCTTATGAAAAATACAAAGCGTACAAGCATTATCACACTCGTTCTCCTGCTAAGCATTTTTAAGGTATACTCACAATATATGTTTCGGCATTGGGATGTGGTTGATGGGATGTCGGATAATCAAATACGATATTTTACAATGGCACCGGATGGTCGTATGGTCATTCGAACAGCTTCTATTTTAAACATCTACAATGGTGCTACATTCGAACATTTTTATCACGATAGGCGGAAAATCTATAAATGGGATTTCAACCGGAATCAAATATTTAAAGATTATCACGATGCTTACGGACGGATATGGATGAAATCTCCGGGATATTTGTTATTATTCGATTTGAATACCAATCAGTTTATTTATGATATTGATTCCGAATTACGCCGGATGGGAGTAAGTGGAAAATTGAAGAATTTGTTTATTGATGAGAGCAAGAACTATTGGTTTCTTACCGAAGATAATACATTCTATTTTTTTGATATATCCGCAGGAGAATTACAGATAATCGAAAAGGGGAACAGTGACTTTACATATCGGCACGGTATTCCGTACGAGTTAGCTCAATATAAGAATACTTATTATATCGTATATTCGAGCGGGCTGATTCGTCGTTGGGACAAAACCTTGCGAGATTACACCGGGCAGGATACTTTTTTTGTAGGACGTATCTCTGAAGCTACAGACCGGTTAAAAATACAATCTACCTCCGATGGGAATCTATGGCTGATGTATAATCAGGCTGTTTGCTATCGTGATAAAACTGATAAAGGTTGGCAAGAGATAAGCACCATTAAAGGTATGTCCAACTTCTTTACCTGTATGGATTTGGACAAGCAAGGAAACGCATGGGTCGGTTCTTCGTGGTCTGGATTGCGGAAAATTGAAAACTCTACACATAGAATTGAAACAATGCCCGGATTGAAATTAGGTGACGGCAGTGTGTTAAGTAATGACATACAGTGCATCTTTGCCGATAATAATGACGGAATTTGGGTAGGCACTTTGTGGCAAGGTATCTGTTACTATAATCCGAGTATGTATAAGTTCAAGCTAATTCAGACTGTTCAGAATAAAACAATGATTACCAACGAATCGGTGCGTTGTTTGTTGGAAGACGAAGACGGAACGATACTCATTGGTACTACTGCATACGGATTGATGCGTTACTCTCCTTCTACGGGAGAAGTCAGCAGGGCATTCAAAGATATTCTGTCCGGTGATCTTTGTCTGACTCTTTATAGAGACAGTAAAAAGAGATTGTGGGTTGGAACGTATTTGAATGGATTTTGCTGCATAGATGGAAAAAATGTGAGATATTACAATAAACAATTAGTTAATACAGAGTTATTCCCGGAGCAGAATATCTCCCGAGCTGTTTATGAAGATCCGGATGGGCGTTACTGGGTCAGTGTCAGTAATGAAGGAGTAGGTGAGCTAGACACCTCAACGGGAAAAATACGATTGTTGCGGGATAAACATCCGAAAATTAGCTTTCATAAACGCGATTATGGTTTTTATCCTGTCAGCAATTCTACTTTTGCGGTGTTTGGGGAAAATGGTATTTACTACTATGATACTCATAAAGATAAAATCTTTGTTCCTGAAATAGACGATCCGGATAATCCTAAATTTATGGGGCCTCAGGTAAGCTATAATTGTGTGTACAAAGATAGCCATTCGCTAGAATGGTTTGGGACGGATATTGGAATTCGTGTATGGGACGAACAAAAGAAGAAAGCTCATACGATAACTACAGAAACCGGATTGGCTAACAATTCTATATCGTCAATCATTGAGGATGATAGCGGTATTTATTGGGTATCAACGGTAAGTGGTATCTCACGGATTGAATTAAAAGAGACTTCTGAAGGATATGATTTTCTCATAGTCAACTTCAGTTCAGAAGACGGATTGCAGGGAGGAAAGTTCTATGAGAATTCATCGTTAAAAACCCGTGATGGAGAACTGTATTTTGGCGGTCATCATGGCATTAATTCGTTTCAACCTCAAAAGATTTATTATAATCATGTCCACAATAAACCTATATTCACTGCATTCCGTCTGTTCAATTCTCCTGTTAAGGAACACACTGAATATAAAGGGCGTGTTATTCTTGAATATCCGATAAATAATACTCGTGAGATTCATTTGAAGTATAATGAGAACTTTGTTACTTTCGAATTTGCCGGGCTTAACTATGTGAATACTTTGCAAACCTACTATAGGTATAAACTCGAGAATTTTGATCCGGACTGGAATGAAATAAAGACCAATGGCCTGGGAGTGGCTACCTATACCGGTTTACATCCGGGGAAATATAAATTGGTGGTATACACAGCCAATAACGACAGAAGTTGGGGAGAACAGGCCGCTGAAATGACTATTGTCGTTTCTCCACCTTTTTGGGCAACTGTTCCTGCTTACATATTTTACATATTGATTGCAGGCGGAGTCATCTATTTGTTTTTTAAAGCTTATAGGAAGAAAAAACTTAAAAAGCAGTTCGAACAAGAAGCCTTGAAACGTGAACAGCAGAAAGAAGAGCTTAATCAGATGAAGTTCCGCTTTTTCACCAATATCAGTCACGAATTCCGTACTCCGCTTACTTTGATAATGACGCCTTTAGGTATCCTTATTCAACAAGCGGAGAATCCAATGAAGGACAAATTGAAGTCAATCTATAACCATGCCGGTAATTTGTTGGAGTTGATTAATCAACTGCTTGATTTTCGGAAACTGGAGATGGGAGGTGAAAGTCTGAAATTACATCAGGCTGACATCGTAGAGTTTGTGCGGTACATTGGTTCAGGGTTTAAAGAACTGGCGGCAAATCGATCTATAAAATTTTCGATAGAGAGCGAATGTCCTGGCATGAATATCTGGTTTGATGATACGAAAATGCAACGGATTCTGAATAATATTTATTCCAATGCATTTAAATTCACTCCTGATGGAGGACTTATCTCAACGATTGTAGCGACGGAGAAAAAGGACGAAAGGATATTCGTAAGAATTGAAATATCCGATACGGGATGTGGAATCAGTGAAAAAGACCTGAATGTGATATTTGACCGCTTTTATCAGTCAGAGCCAATTCCTGGTGTGACAGGTTCCGGTATTGGTTTGCATATGGTCAAAGAATATGTCTCTTTGCATAACGGAAAGATAGAAGTGCATAGCAAAATAGGAGTAGGAACAACCTTTTTGATATATATTCCCTCCGACTTGAAAGGAGACGACAGTGAACCCAAAGCTCCGGCTATGTTTTCTGATGTGGAAGAAAAGGTGGTACATTCGGACAGGAAAACTATTTTGATAGTGGAAGACAATGTAGAATTCCGTCGTTTTTTGGTGGAACAATTGACAGGTCAATTTAATATTCTGGAGGCTGGAGACGGAGCCGAAGGCGAAGAAGTTGCCATACATAAGTCGCCGGACCTGATAATATCCGATATGATGATGCCGAAAGTGGATGGTCTGGAAATGTGTGTCCGGATTAAAAACAATATTCAGACCTCACATATTCCGATTATCTTGCTCACGGCACGTATTTCAGACGAAGCTCGGATAGAAAGTTATAAAGCTGGTGCTGATTCTTATATATCGAAACCTTTCAATTATGACATATTACTGACGCGTATTAATATGCTTTTAGAACAGCAGGAAAAGCGTAAGGAAATATTTCATAAAGAAATAGAAATCTCTCCTCAGAATATCACTATTACTTCTTTAGATGAAGAATTTGTGGAGAAAGCCTTACGGTTGGTGGAAGAGAATATGGAAAATCCGGAGTTCTCGGTTAATAACTTGTGTGATGACTTGGGGATGAGTCGTAGTCAGCTATACCGTAAATTTGAGTCCATTACCGGATTGACACCGAATGATTTTATTCGTTCTGTCCGATTGAAACGAGCTGCCCAGTTGCTTCGGGGCAGTTCATATAATATTTCGGAGATTTCGGACAGGGTCGGATTCAATTCCATTAAATATTTCAATAAATACTTTAAAGAAGAGTTCGGATTCACTCCGACGCAATATCGTTCGAATGGTAGTGGAGAGACTAAATAAAAAGTCTCTCCATTCCCATTTATATACTGAAAATGCCCTAAAAAGGGTATAATGAGACAAACTAACCTAATAATCGGGACAAATTATCTCAATGGTGTCGATTGGATTCGTCTATTTTTGCAGTGTGATTAAAAATAACTATGAACTGCAAAATGATGGAACCATGAAGAATATTCTATCTAAAAGAACATTTATTGTATTACCACTATTTCTTTTTTCACTTCATCCGCTTTGGGGACAGAAAAGTAACTTTAAAAATGACATTTGTATTCCGGGCAAACTGTATATGCTTTCGGATATAAGGAATGATGTTTTTGTCGAAGCACTAATTAAAAGATGGAGACCTTACAATGACTTTGTGAGATTTTCGGGTGACTGCGTTTATTCGAGAAAACTGAATCGTGTAGCTTCTGTCGATACTCCTGTGGATGGATCGAATATGAAAATCGAATTGGTCAATTCGGATGAGTTTGAAACAATAAAAGAAAAAGCAATCTCTATATGCGTAGGGAAAAAAGGAATAGGAACTCAGGAAGTTACTGTTCAGATACTGGGGGACAGTTTTGTCAACGGAGCTTTTTTCAGGGACGCGTTGCTGTCGAAGAATTATATTCCCGGTATAAAACTGGTCGGACTAAGGAATATAAAGAATGAAGAAGGACAATATGATGAAGGGCGGGGTGGATGGACAGTGAAGAAATACTTCGAGATTCCTAAAGGAGAGATGACATCATATCATGGATATATGCAACCTGTGGGTGAATATAGATATTGGGGGAGTTGTGAGTTTTGGAAAAACTGTTATAAGGTGATTAATGGTGAACTGACAGATACTGAAATAGTCTATAACTGTGGGAGATACGATCAATGCATAACTAAATTCGATAAGGAGACAGGTTATTTGGCAGCTCCGAAGAAAAACGATTTAATGTATGATAATGCACGTGGAAGCTACATGGTTTATACAGGAAAGAAGTGGAAGAATGTTGAGGTTGATGAGAGAAAATGGGCTTTCAATTATAGAAAATATCTGGATATGTGGAATCTTGATGCACCTAAGTTCTTTGCACAGATGTTGGGGCTCAATGATTATCGCGACAGTTTGACAGCCGATTATCGGGAATGGAATAAAAAGATTGCCGAGATGAAAGAGTCATATTACAAAGCTGTGCCCGATGGTAAATTTATAATTCTGATCCCGTGTACAACCTGTGGTTCGCTCAACAATATCAGAGGAGATTTTACGTTACGGCAGAATGCATCCATGTGGCAACTGCGAAAAAATATCATTGATACATTTGATGGTAGGGAAAGTGAAGGATACTATGTCGTTGACATAGGCATTACCATTGATAATGAAAAAGGGTACAACCGGAATCGTGACGGAATACAGACCGGAAATCCCCATCCATATCCTAATTATCCGACAATGGGAATTCCTCTTGCTGCCTTTATTCAATATTATAGAGAACTTTAAAATAACAATGATGGCTAATACTTTTGATGATATCATAACTTGCTCTTATAAAGAGTATCACCAGATAATTCTCAATTACATAACCTATCGCATCACTCATCGTTGTGAGGCAGAAGATTTGGCTCAAGATGTATTTGTACGTTTATTGGATTATAAACAAATGCTTCGTCCGGATACTGTAAAGTATTTCTTGTTTACCATTGCCCGTAACATCGTAACCGATTATTTACGCAGATACTACAAAAAACAAGAAGTGAATAATTATATCTATGATATGATCCCTTCTTTTACTAATGAAACAGAAGAGAAGATTATTGCCGATGACTTGTGTAAGACAGAACAACGGATACTTGCTGTCTTTCCTGTACAACGGCGTACGGTGTATGCGTTGAGCCGTTATGAAGAAAAAGATACGGAAGAGATAGCCAATATGTTGAATCTTAGTCAGCGTACGGTAGATTATCATTTATTTTTAGGACGTCGTGACATGCGCCGATATATGAAGAATTGCATTTAATATGAACTGAATCAATAAATAGAAGTGAAGCCAATGAAGAAAAAAAGCAGAAAAAGTAAAATGACGGGATGTCTGCACATCTTGCCGAGTCTTGAGAATAAAAATAATAATGTAAAAACCTCAGATTTAATTTCATGAAACTCCGAAAGAAAATGCTATGTATGGTAAAGCAGGTGAAGAAGATAACAATCTTTGCTTGTTTGGTGTGTGTGGTGTATCCCGTTGCTGGGATACAAGCGGCTGTCGGTGAACAGCAGTCGGTAGCACAAACCCTGAAGAAAATTAAAGGAAAAGTGATTGACGTGTTAGGTGAGCCGCTTATCGGCGTCAATGTGAGTGTAGTCGGACAAACGGGTGGTACGATTACCGACATTGATGGTAACTATTCGCTAGATGTTCCTGCGGGTGCTAAATTGAAATTTAGTTATATCGGTTACGAAGACCAAATAATTGATGCAGGTGTAAAAGCGGTACTAAATGTGACAATGAAGGAGAGTACTGAAGTGCTCGAAGAAGTGGTAGTTGTAGGATATGGCGCACAGAAGAAAGAAACACTAACAGGTGCGGTGACCGTAGTTAGTGACAAGATGTTAAAGGATAAGGGAGCTCTCTCTAATCCTGCACAGGCTTTGCAAGGACAAGTGCCGGGAGTCATTATAACCCGTAACTCGGCTGCTCCGGGAGATGAGAGCTGGAATATGAAATTACGCGGTTCATTCTCGAAGAATAATTCAGCTCCGTTGGTGATTATTGATGGTGTGGAGTCTGACGATTTTTCCCAATTAAATCCGGGTGATATAGAGTCCATCAATTTCCTTAAAGACGCTTCTGCAGCTATCTATGGTAGTAAAGCTGCCGGAGGTGTTGTTCTGGTACAGACTAAAAAGGCCAAAGAAGGTAAGGTAAAGGTGGAATATAGTGGTTCGGTAACTGCTAAATTCGTAGGGTTGCAGCCTACACTGATGACATTGGATGAGTGGTGTGATGCTATGGAACAAGCTCGTTTGAATGATAACAAAAAGCTGGCAGACGATCAATGGCTGCAATACGTAGCTTTGGCTCGTCAGAATAAGGGACATTATATTAATGTGGAGCAGTCGGGTAATCCTTTCCCGGATTCTTTCCAAGGTTTATACGACTTCGTCTTTTTTGATACCGATTGGCAAGATATCATGTGGGGGACAGCAGCTTCCACTTCACATGAACTGAGCGTATCGGGTGGTAACGAAAGGTCTGTCTTCCGTCTTTCCGGACGATATATGTATGATGATAGTAATTTGAAATGGGGTAACAATAAGAATCAACGTTATAATTTTCGTTTGAGTAATACATTCCATCTTACAAAGAACTTTGATCTTGAGTCTATCATTTTCTATTATCGTCAGGATCAAGTGTCACCGACGCAAATTGGAGAAGCTTTGACAGCCGGAACGCAACAACCGGGTTTTCCTTCTTCCACGATGGATGGGAAACCTTATGCGTGGGGTAACTGGGCTACGCCCAACTGGCGTTGTGAATTGGGAGGAGACAACAAACTCAACACTTCCGGTATCAATATCAGTGAGACATTTAAATATCGTTTTGACGAGCATTTTGATGCAGTAGCCACTTTGGGGTATAACACCTCTACTGCCATTCGGGACGTGAAAAACCAAACAGTAGATTATTATGACTACACTGGTACAAAACGGGAAACGCGTGTGGAACCCAGGCAAGAGGATACTTATTATATTAAAACAACTGCACGAACCAATCTGTATACGTTAAATTTCTATTTGAACTGGAAGCGGACATTCGGTAGTCATAACCTCGGAATGATGCTTGGTACGCAATATAGCATGAAAGAATATGATTATACTGCAACTAAGGCTTTGAATATTTTACCTTCACTGAATATTATCAACGGAATAGGAGAGATAACATTACGCAACACAAAGAATGAAGGACCTTCCAGATATCAGGAAGCATTGCTTTCTTATTTTGCACGTTTGAACTATAACTATAAATCCAAATACTTGCTTGAAGGAAATTTCCGTTATGACGGTTCTTCTAAATTTCAGCCGGAGAATCGTTGGGCTTTCTTTGGAGGTGTATCCGGAGGATGGCGTATCAGTGAAGAAGAGTTTGTGAAAGGGCTGGGTGTTTTCGATGATTTGAAACTACGTCTTTCTTATGGTACAGTGGGTAATCAGGGAGGTATTGATCGATACGATGGTGTGCAGCTATACGATTTCAAACAGAATGGAGGTGCATTAGTGGGGAGTGGTTTACTTTCCTATGTGGATACAAACGGTAAGCTGTTGAGTACAGACCGTACATGGGAAGTCATCAAGAACTACAATATCGGTTTGGATTTCGGTTTCCTGGATAATCGACTGACAGGTACTGCCGAACTTTTTTGGAAGAAGTGTAACAATATGTTGATTGATGTCACCTATCCTGGAACATTGGGGGATAAAGCTCCTACCGCTAATAGAGGTAGTTTTAAGGCAAACGGTTGGGAAGGCACGATTAACTGGTCGGATAAAATAGGAGAAATTTCCTATCATCTGGGGGGGACTTTCACCTATACCACTAACAAATTGGTAGATAATGGGGGTGACGCTGTGATTAAATCCGGTGTAGTTTCAAATCGTGAAGGCTATCCGTTGAATTCCGTGTTCGGTTTGAAATATTGCGGTAAGATACAAACGCAAGATCAGTTGGATAAATATATTAATCAATATGCCAATGGCAATAACAATATTGCTATGCCTGGTAACTTGCGTTTGGGAGATAATATGTATGAAGATGTCAATAAAGATGGTAAATTGACAGAAGCTGACTATGTATATTTGGGAACTGACGATCCGAAGGTGTCTTTCTCTTTTAATGCCGGATTATCGTGGAAAGGCTTCGATGTCTCGGTTATTTTCCAAGGAGCCGGTAAACGCACAGTATGGCGTGGTGGCGAAAATAATCAAAAGGGAAAGAATGACAATTGGCGGATACCGATGATGTCTTGGTATAATAATTCAACGAATCAGTCGGTTGGTAATGTATGGTCGGCAGAAACGCCGAACGCCCATTATCCCACTTACACACATCAGACACAGATCAATCTGTATAACTATATTTGTTCTTCCTGGTCAGTGGAAGATGGTGCTTATCTTCGTCTGAAGAATGTTACGTTAGGCTACACGTTTCCGGCAAATGTGCTTTCGAAGACTAAATTCATAAGCTATGCCCGTATTTATGTATCGGGAGCTGATTTGTGGGAGAATAGTAAAATCAAGGATGGATGGGATCCGGAAGCGTCGCGCAAAGTAGAGACATTTGGCCGCTATCCTTTTACGAGAAACCTGACGGTAGGATTAAACTTGACCTTTTAAATATTAAATAGTATGAGATTAAATAAAATAAAAAATCTGTTTGTCGTTTTAACCTTGGGACTGTCCACACACTCTTGCCTTGATCTCGAGCCGCAAGAACAGTTGGCGGAAACGAACTACTGGAACACACCGGATGACTATCTGCTATTTGCCAATCAATTCTATGGCTGGACACGTCACTTTTCAGGAGCAATGGAATATAAGTCGACAAAACCGGTACATTCTGATTATACTTCAGATCTGTTTACCAATAAAGATGAACGTAATTTATTTAGCAATGGAAGCAATGCTGTACAGCCTGCGGATGCTAACTATACCAGCAATTACTCGCACATCCGCCGTACGAATCTGTTATTGAAAAATGCAGAGTCATATGCCACTCCGAGTGACATAGCCCAGTATGTGGGTGAAGCAAAATTCTTTCGTGCTTATTCTTATTTCGATTTATTGCAACTATATGGCAATGCTATTTTGGTGAAGGAACCTATGGAGGTAACTGATGCGCGAATGTATGTCAAGCAGAATGATCGTAGTGAAGTGGCTGATTTCATCATTAAAGATTTGAAAGAAGCCGTTCCTCTGTTACCGAAGTTCTCCGAAATACAAGAGTATGGGCGCATAAGTCGGGAAGGATGTCAGGCATTCTTGTCACGAGTGGCGTTGTACGAAGGTACCTGGCAAAAAAGTCGTGGTAACGTAGAACGTGGAAAAGAACTGCTGGATATTGCGGCGAAAGCTGCCAAAGACGTGATCGATAGCAAAACATTCAGTTTGTTCAAACCGGAAGCATTGGGTGACAGTGCACAGAAATATATGTTCATCTTGGAGGATGCGAAGTCTAATCCTGCCGGATTACAGAAAAGTGCTAATAAAGAATATATATTTGCTCGGCGCTTTGATGAAATATTGGCACCTATCAACTGGAATATTACACAAAGTTCATTATATAATGCAATATGGATTAGTCGTAAATTCGCCAATATGTATCTTTGTCAAAATGGACTTCCCATCACTTATGGAGGAAAAACAAACCCTCAATTCAAAGGGTATATGAAAATAGATGATGAATTTCAGGATCGTGACAATCGTATGCGTTATACAATGATGCGTCCTCACGATAACTTTTGGAACAATCAGAAACCACGTACTTCTTGGGATGGAAAGGATAAGAACCCATATATATCTAATTTTGTGCCGAAGACGGGGACCGGATATCACAATCAGAAATGGGCAACAGAGCGTAAGGTGGAAGATAAAAAAGAAGGTTATGATTTTCCTATAATCCGTTATGCTGAAGTTTTGTTGAATTATGCAGAGGCAGTGTATGAACGGGACGACAAGATCTCGAATACTGACCTGAATATTTCCTTGAATTTGGTGCGTCTCCGTGTTAATCCGGCTATGACTCCATTGACTAATGAACTGATTACCCAAAATGCGGGTATGGATATGCGGACAGAAATCCGCCGTGAGCGTACCATTGAACTATTCAATGAAGGCTTCCGCTTAGATGACCTGAAACGTTGGAAGACAGCAGAAACAGAAATGCCGATGGATATTGTAGGAATTCAGTGGAAAGGTACGGAGTATGAAAAAGTGTGGGCGAATTGTCCTTATGAGACCAATGCTGAAGGTTGTATCATTATTGAAAAGGGGCGTAAATGGGAAGAAAAGAACTATCTGTTCCCGTTGCCGAGTGACCAGTTGCAGTTGAATCCTAATTTGCAACAGAATCCCGGATGGGAATAATAATAAAAACAAATAATTGTAAGTGACATGAAAAACAGATATTCATTGTTTAAGAAAGGATATTGGGAGGCTGGTGTATTACTTGGCTTATGTCTGTTAATAGCTTCCTGCGGAGAGAAGGAATTTACTACTGACATGCCCGAGAACAAGTTGATTACAGCTATTTCATTGGAAGTGAGTAGTGAACTGCCTGTGCAGTTGGGAACAGATACAACTATTGTCTATCATATTACTCCCGAAAATGCGGATCATACAGAGTTGAAGTGGACGACTACTAACGAATTGGTAGCTACAGTATCACAAGATGGAACGATTTCTGCTAAATCGTTGGGAAAAACGATGATTACCGTAACTCCATCGGTAGGATTTGGAACAGCATCCACTGTACGGACTATCGAGGTAACAGTGATTCCGGAAGTAATCAAGACTACCGGGATTCAGTTTACAAACGTTGAGGAAGGAGTTTACGAAACTGATAAATTACAGTTGAAATATGATATATTGCCTGCTGACCATACTTATTCTTATTTGACTTGGGCAAGTAGCAATGAAAATATTGCGACGGTAGATAAGAATGGAGTAGTGACGGGGATAAAAGCCGGAGATGTGACTATCTATGCATATACGCACGATGGCAGTAATGTAAGAGGAGAATATTCATTGAAAGTGATGAAATATGAACCTGCGACGAATGTTGAGATTGTTCCTCATACGGATGTTCTCTACTGGAAACAGCAACTTGATTTAGACTTTACGCTAACACCGGAAGTAGCTACTGTAAGTTCTGTGGAATGGACATCAAGCGATGAGAAGGTATTGACTGTGGAAGGAGGAAAAGTGAAAGCCATGGGCTTCGGAGCAGCCACTGTTACTGCCACTTGTATAGAGACTGGCAATAAATCGACTATCGACTTGACTGTAGCCTCAGGTTTTTATGTATGGGATGCCACAACAGACTTTGAGGGATGGGCTATCAATAGTAATATTGGCTCTATGGAGCGTAAAGACGGAAAACTGGTTATGACCGTGACTGCTGATAATAATAAGCGCGTGTATATGCAAAGAGTCTATAGTACGGTAGCTAATCAGATGGATATGAATTTTAAAGATTATCCGGTGATTGCCATGAAATGCACAGATATACCATCGGGTGCACAATATACTCTTAATCTTGCTAACTTGGGAAATACCATAAATATCGCACCGGCTATGAAAGTTGAGAAATTGTCAGATGGTACACAACTGGTTTATTATGACGCATCTTCCTTAGCACAGTTTACCAATACAGAAGGGGTCGTTCCGATTAGAGCCTTTATGTTCAAGATATTAAAAGTCGATATTCCTTCATTCTCGGCAGACTGGATACGTACATTTAAGAGTGTAGAAGAAATGATGACGTTTTCAGAGGTTGAGGCTGGGAAATAATATGGACTTATATTCACCTTATAGTTAAATGATTATGAAGATAGATTATATAAAGAATCAGATAAAGGTAGCAGGCATGGTGATTGCCTGCACCTCACTATGCTCGTGTAACAGTGAAATAGAAGATGGGACGACCGATATAGATAGTTGGCCGTTGCCTCGCATAGAAGTGACCTACCCTACGGAATTTGAACACCCGGGAGTTGTTTTTACTGTAGAAGACATCGAGCGTTTTCGTAAGATTGCTACCCAACAGATACAACCACAATATGCGGGTTATGAATTATTGAGCGCGGATAAACTCTCTCAAAGTACATATATAATGAATGGTCCTTATGATGAAATTTATGCCGGTGAAGATGCTTCTCATCCGAACATCATGAATCAATTTGGAAACGATTTTGCGGCAGCTTGTCAGAATGCCATTATGTTTGCTGCTACACAACAAAAAGGCTATGCTGATAAGTCAATGGAGATAATACGTGGCTATTCCGCCAGCCTTAAAAAGCCTGTCTATAGTGCGAGACAAGCCGGTTTGGATCATGTATTGATGGTGGGTAACTTATGCATAAAACTAGTTTATGCTGTTGAGCTTATGCGATATCTTGATGGTTCCGGGATGACGAATGAGGACTTTCAGGGAGCATGTGATATGTTTAAGCGGTGTTTTATTCCCGTATTAGATGATTTCTTCTCTATCACAGAGCCTAAGAATAAGGCAGTCGGTAACTTTGGCGCATCTGCCATTAACTGTTACATGGCCATGGCGATTGTATTGGATGATATGGAAATGTATAAGAAAGCTATAGATATTTATCTTTACGGATATGAAAATGGTTCTATACGTTATTATATAGATGGAGAAACTGGACAATGTCAGGAAAGTGGTCGTGACCAAACACATGCACAGTTGGGATTAGGTATGATGTCCATGCTTTGTGAGACGGCCTGGAAACAAGGTACTGATCTCTACGGTGTGTTAGACAACCGCTTGCTGAAAGGCTATGAATATACAGCTAAATATAATTTAGGGTATGATGTGCCATTCAAGTATATGCCGGAACTCACCGGGAAGTATAATTGGTATGAAATAGACGAAGTAGACAAGAAAGAGGTAGCCAGTGGTCAGAGACCTGAATCAAGACGTGGTAAATTTGCTCCTGTCTATGAGCGGGTGTACAATCATTATGCGACACGTTTAGGATTGGGAATGCCTTATGTGAAAGAAGTCTTAGAAACAAAGGTTCGTCCTGAAAACGCCGGTACTGATATTGCTCATTTGGGGTATGGGACTTTTCTGTATTGTAGCGAAGGTTTTGAATAGTAGTTTATGAAAAGACTGTTTTTTATATTCATTTCTTTCTGCATGGCGGCGGCTCTGTCCGCCCAATTGCAGGAAAGAATGGTTAAAGTGAATGTTGTACCTGATCATGTCGATTGGAAGTACGAACTGGGTGAGAAGGTGAAATTCAACGTTGTGGTGACAAAGAATCGTGTACCTCAAGAAAATGTGACTGTATGGTATGAAGTTGCTCAGGATATGATGCATCCGTTACTCAAAGATACCATTGTCTTGGAAAATGGTGTGCTGACATTGGATGCCGGAACCATGAAAACTCCTGGCTTTTTGCGTTGTCGTGTCTGGACAAAATATGACGGTAGAACTGTTGAAGGACGGGCTACGGCTGCCTTTGAACCTGAGAAGATAAAACCGACAGCTGTTTTGCCAAACGATTTCAATACTTTCTGGGAAAATGCCAAACAGGAGAATGTTCGAATTCCTATGAATGCGAAATTGCGTTTACTGCCCGAACGTTGTACCGAGAAGGTGAATGTTTATGAATGGAATGTACAGAACTACCGTTTGAACAGCCGGGTATATGGTATTCTTTGTGTGCCGGTAAAGCCCGGGAAGTATCCTGCTTTATTGCGGGTACCGGGGGCGGGAGTACGGGGATATGCCGGTGCAATTGTAGAAGCGGAAAAAGGTATGATTACGTTGGAAATTGGCATTCATGGTATTCCGGTAACATTAGAACCGTCCGTTTATGCTAGTTTGAGCCAGGGAGGTCTTTATCGATATCAATATCAGAATTGGGACAATCGTGATGAAGTTTATTATAAACGCGTCTATATGGGATGTGTACGTGCGGTAGATTATCTTTGTTCTATGAAAGAATTTGATGGCAGCAACCTCTTGGTGCAGGGAGGTAGTCAGGGAGGTGCGTTAGCCATCGTCACGGCGGTTCTTAATCCGCGTGTGACAGGAGTCGTTAGCTTCTTTCCGGCACTTAGCGATTTGAGCGGCTATGAGAAAGGACGGGCAGGTGGATGGCCGCATTTATTCAGAGATTCCACCGATGCTGTCGAAATCAGAAAGAAGAAATTGGAAGTATCTTCTTATTATGATGTGGCTAATTTCGCAAAGCAGCTGAAAGTCCCGGTCTTCTTCTATTTAGGATATAACGACATGGTATGTCCTCCTACTTCCACATTTTCTGTATATAACGTAATTACTTCCCCTAAAGAGATTGTGATAATGGAGGAAGCCGAGCACTATGCTTATCCGGAACATTGGTCACAGGCTTTGCAATGGATTTATTCTAAACAGGGAATGTGAGAGGGGCTCTTATGATTCGTATGTTACTACTCATATAAGATTTGTACCTGTTTTATTGTCATACTGTCAGGGATACACTCAAGTAGATGAATATCAGCACTCTGTCACCTGACAATAACCATTGATAATAGGCTGATAATAAAATATCCCGACTTTTATTGTCAGCCTTACTTTTATCTCTTATAATACCTTTATAACCTGATAAACAGTACCTTTATAAGTATGCTTCGAAGGAATGCCGCATTTTTGCAGCAATCTCCCGAAGTGATATACTTTGTTATCGGACAATGAAATACCGCTTTTTTTCTTCAGAAAATTCAAGATTTCGACTGGAGTAAGAAATTCCCCTTCCTCTTTCGTTTGCGCAGTCTTGAAATACTGATAAAACAATTGCAACATAGCTGGTGTTTGCTCAAACTCACGGTTATTTTCAGTCATAATCTGCTCATCTTCACTGTCAAACCAGTATCGTTCACCATGATAAATCTCGTGTATGGCTTGTGCATAAAGCTGTTCATAATCTATCGGCTGTGTAGTGTCGATGTTTCCTGTCACTTCAATACAAATGAAACGGCGGCTTCCCGAAGGATCAGTCAACAAATCCTTCTGATTGCTTGTACCGATAAATGAAGCATACCGCTGCAATTCAAGTACCGAGCGACCGTGCGGTTTCCGTAGATTGACCACAGGCTTTTGAAGAATATGTTTCAGAAATCCCTGTTGTGGCAGGGTAATCTGGTCAAACTCATCGATGTTGATGAGCGCAAATCGATTCAGATACAGTTCTGCGTCCCGTTTTTGGCTGAAATCAATACTGTCTGTATAGTAAGCGCGAAGTGCAGGTGGAATCATTTCACGACAGAAAGTTGATTTATGAGTTCCCTGGCGGCCCACTAATATGGGTGACGTATTGTTCGCGTGCATTTTATCTACCCCTCTCCAATGTGAAACCATATTCAGGAACCAACGGTGGAAAAGTAATTCCCAATGCGGATTTTTGCAAGGAACCCTGTTTGCCAAAGCATGAATACGGTCTTTGCCGTCCCAATGAGGCAGATGAAACAGGAACTCTTCCAACGGATTGTAGATTGGCACACGGTTGGAATGTAAGTATCGGTCTATGTCCCTGTCCCATACGCCAATACCTTCGGATTGGGCATCAAGCATGATACTGTTTTGTGCCCGTTTGTCAATAGGATGAAAATAAAACTGAAACGAGAAACGCTCCCGATATTCCACTTCCCCGATCTGCGTATTATAACGGAACTCATAACGACGGTTCATAAATTCATCCATTTGCAGGCTAAGACGTTGCTCTTTAGTCAGGCAGCTGCTTTTGGGCACTCCCTTACATTCCTTATATACGTTTCTTATCATTTCGCGTACCAGCATCGGATTTTTTCTTTTGTAATAACGCGTGATGGTTCGTCGGGTTACCTCCTCTTCCGGGATGCCAGAGTAGTAACAATTTTCGGCAAGCGGGACTACTAATGTTTGCAAATCATGATCGTTTCGATGCCAGTCCGTTTCCATTTCTTCGAATGTTTTCCGCAATGCCGCTTCATAAAGCAATGCTACCGTATCTTCCGTGTCATACCCCGGCAGTGCTCGATTCAGCGGAGATGCTTCAGTGCTCGATTTCTCATGATAAGTCATCTCGCCGGGCATACCGATGGGCTGTGAAAGATAGAAAGGTACGGGAGCGGGACGATAAATCAAGTCCGGATCATAACTAAGACGTGAGAATTGTTCCAGTTTCGGCTCTTTTAATAGAATGTTGAAGGGAAGTTGAGGCTGATAACATTTAATGGCAAGCCGGTAAGCATGTGCCTGAAACACTTCGGCTTCTTCCGTTGTTTGCGGTAAAGTGCCGTCCGGACGGGTGAAGCAAGTCCATATCTTGACGCTTTTACCACTTGCTCCCATAAAAGCCAGCATTGTTTGGGGAAGTTCGGCAGCCTTTTGCTTCACGATTTCCACTTCTGTCTTTCCGGCTAGCGGACCGATGGTCAGTTCTACAATGCCATTGTAGGTTTTCATTCGCTTCACTCCGTTCACTCGCCCGAAGGCTGCTGCGGGAATCACTCGTGGTAGTTTGCTGGCGAGGGAACAAGGCTCATCGGGTAGAACAAAATGCAGGGCCTGACGTAATCCGGTTACCGGGCGGAGCTTAGTTTCTTTTTTCATTTTTTCTATCAGCAGGTCGATGTCTGTTACGCTTAGTGCCTCCGTATCTCCGTTTTCCCTGATTTGTGTAATCTTCATTTTTCTTCTCTTGATATTTAATGAGAGTAAGTGTTTGTTATTGGTTTCAAAGGTACGGATAAGGTATCTGTAAAGCAAACTATTTGCGCTTTATCGCGATAAAGAATGTGCTTTCTTGTTATACTCTATTCAAGAAGGCGGACTTGAAACATTAACAAGCAAGTAAAGATATGCTCGCCACTGTGTATTGTTGCATAAAGACACCGTTATTCTTACGTTAACTTACCGCAGGGAAAACGCATTATACTCTTTCCTTAATCTTTTATACATTTATCTTACACCAATATTGTCTTTTCATCTTATTA
>NZ_JBDFVF010000023.1:0-114657 GCF_040913205.1 Bacteroides sp. MSSM.1001136sp1_RTP21357st2_D2_RTP21359_211015
CGAGGACACTGTTTGGTGGGTAGTTTGACTGGGGTGGTCGCCTCCAAAAGTGTAACGGAGGCTTCTAAAGGTGCCCTCAGGACGATTGGTAACCGTCCGTAGAGTGTAATGGCATAAGGGCGCTTGACTGGGAGACAGACAAGTCGATCAGGTAGGAAACTAGAGCATAGTGATCCGGTGTTTCCGTATGGAAGGGACATCGCTCAAAGGATAAAAGGTACTCCGGGGATAACAGGCTGATCCCTCCCAAGAGCTCATATCGACGGAGGGGTTTGGCACCTCGATGTCGGCTCGTCACATCCTGGGGCTGGAGAAGGTCCCAAGGGTTGGGCTGTTCGCCCATTAAAGTGGCACGCGAGCTGGGTTCAGAACGTCGTGAGACAGTTCGGTCTCTATCTATCGTGGGCGTATGAAATTTGCGTGGCTCTGACACTAGTACGAGAGGACCGTGTTGGACTGACCGCTGGTTTACCAGTTGTGCCGCCAGGTGCATTGCTGGGTATCTAAGTCGGGATTGGATAAGTGCTGAAAGCATCTAAGTACGAAGCCAGCCACAAGATTAGATTTCTTAGGGTCGTCAAAGACGATGACGTTGATAGGATGCAGGTGTAAAGGTGGTAACATCAAAGCCGAGCATTACTAATTGCCCGTTCACTTTCTTTCGGACATGTACCGGTTGGGTATATACGTTTAGCTTGCTAGACACTGAAATTTTACTTTTCATCATGTCATAACCTTCTTCAGGTGGTTATAGCACGAGGGTTCCACCTCTTCCCATTCCGAACAGAGAAGTTAAGCCTCGTCACGCCGATGGTACTGCGTAACAGTGGGAGAGTAGGTAGCCGCCGTTTTTTAAGAAGCCCCTTGATTCATTTTGAATCAAGGGGCTTCTGTCATTTGGTACTTTGCGAAAAAAGTGCTATATTTGCGACCGACAATTATTTTATTAAACGTTTAAAGCAAATTTAAAAGGTATGAAAACTAAATTATTTTTGGCTGCTGTAGCAGTAACATTTTCTTTTGCAATGATGTCTTGTACTGGTAACAAAACTACTAACGCTGCTTCTGAAGGTGAAGAGACAACTGTAGAAACAGTGGAAGCTGTTGTTGAAACTGATTCTTGCTGCCAGGCTAAGGACTCTTGTGCTACTGCTTGCGACAAAAAAGCTGATTGCGCAGAAAAGAAAGAATGTTGCGATAAGAAGTAATCTATTGATTTAGAACAATAAAGAAGGAGAGGGAGAGAATGGTTCAACATTCTACTCCCTCTTTCTGTTTTAATAAACATATCGCTTTATTCGTGATACATTTTTGCTAATAATCGGCTTTAACTTATGAAATGATATTTTTTTCGATAAAAAAGTAACGTATTATTTGGTGGTAAAGAAATAATCCATACCTTTGCACCGTCAAACTAATAAAAGAGACAAGAAATGAATCAGATGTTTATACATATTCTACTATGCGGTATTATTATTCTACTATCAAAGGTTAGTGGAAGTGAGTGCTGCGCGTAAATGTGTATAAATGAAAATATACGAAAGCCTTTCTCACTTCCAAGTGTGAAAGGCTTTTTTTAATGCTAATAATTATATAATATACATAAGAATATGGACAATAGGTTATTTATTTTTGATACCACTCTTAGAGATGGTGAACAGGTTCCGGGATGCCAGTTGAATACAGTAGAAAAGATTCAGGTAGCAAAGGCATTGGAAGCGTTGGGAGTAGACGTGATTGAAGCCGGATTCCCCATTTCGAGCCCGGGGGATTTTAATTCAGTAATTGAGATTTCAAAAGCGGTGACTTGGCCTACTATCTGTGCTTTGACCCGCGCAGTTCAAAAAGATATTGATGTAGCCGTAGATGCACTGAAATTTGCTAAACATAAACGTATTCACACCGGTATCGGTACTTCTGATTCGCACATTAAATATAAATTCAATTCGAATCGTGAAGAGATTATCGAACGTGCAGTAGCTGCTGTGAAATATGCCCGCCGTTTTGTAGACGATGTGGAATTTTATGCAGAAGACGCAGGCCGTACGGATAACGAATATCTGGCACGTGTGGTAGAAGCTGTCATCAAAGCGGGAGCTACCGTAGTGAATATCCCTGATACAACAGGTTACTGCTTGCCTTCAGAATATGGCGCCAAGATAAAATACTTGGTTGACCATGTAGACGGCATTGATAATGCCATACTTTCTACTCACTGTCATAATGACTTGGGTATGGCTACTGCCAATACGATAGCCGGTGTTTTGAACGGTGCGCGTCAGGTGGAAGTTACCATCAACGGTATTGGCGAACGTGCAGGAAATACTGCTCTCGAAGAAATCGCCATGATTATTAAGAGCCATCACGAAATAGATATTCAAACCAATATCAATACGCAGAAGATTTATCCGACCAGCCGTATGGTATCCAGCCTGATGAATATGCCGGTACAACCCAATAAAGCAATCGTTGGACGTAACGCTTTCGCACACTCTTCAGGTATCCATCAGGATGGCGTATTGAAAAATGTACAGACGTATGAGATTATCGATCCGCATGATGTGGGTATTGATGATAACTCTATCGTATTGACTGCCCGCAGCGGACGTGCTGCATTGAAAAATCGTCTTTCTATATTGGGAGTGGATCTGGATCAGGAAAAACTGGATAAGGTATATGATGAGTTCCTGAAGTTGGCTGATAAGAAGAAAGATATTAATGATGATGATATTTTAGTATTGGCAGGTGCAGACCGTAGCCAGAACCATCGTATCAAACTGGATTACTTGCAGGTGACGAGTGGTGTCGGTGTTCGTTCGGTAGCTAGTTTGGGATTGAATATTGCCGGTGAGAAGTTTGAAGCTTGTGCCAGTGGTAATGGTCCGGTAGATGCTGCCATCAAAGCATTGAAAAAGATTGTAGAACGCCACATGACTCTGAAAGAGTTTACTATTCAGGCTATCAGTAAGGGAAGTGATGATGTAGGTAAAGTGCACATGCAGGTAGAATACGATAACCAGATTTATTATGGTTTTGGTGCCAATACAGATATTATTGCTGCTTCGGTAGAAGCCTACATCGACTGTATTAACAAATTCAAATCGTAAAAAAGAGATTGACAGTCGGTTTGGTATTACAGAGATTGATTGAAAGAGTAAATAGTAATTAGTAAAATAGTAAATAAACAGATGAATACATTATTTGATAAGATATGGGATGCCCACGTGGTGACTACTGTGGAAGATGGCCCTACACAGCTTTATATTGATCGGTTATATTGTCACGAAGTGACTAGTCCGCAGGCTTTTGCGGGATTGCGTGAACGTGGAATCGGAGTATTGCGTCCCGAAAAGGTATTTTGTATGCCCGACCATAATACACCGACACACGATCAGGATAAGGAGATTGAAGATCCGATTTCTAAAACGCAGGTGGACACGCTGACGCAGAATGCGAAGGATTTTGGTCTGACACACTACGGCATGATGCATCCGAAGAATGGTATTATTCATGTGGTAGGTCCCGAACGTGGTTTGACCTTGCCGGGAATGACGATTGTTTGCGGTGACTCTCACACTTCTACTCACGGTGCAATGGGAGCGATTGCTTTCGGTATCGGAACGAGCGAGGTGGAAATGGTGCTGGCTTCACAATGTATTCTCCAGTCGAGACCGAAAACAATGCGTATCACTGTAGACGGTGAACTGGGTAAAGGGGTGACTGCAAAGGATGTGGCTCTGTATATGATGTCTAAGATGACTACCAGTGGTGCTACGGGTTACTTCGTGGAATATGCAGGTTCGGCTATCCGCAATCTGACAATGGAGGGACGTCTTACCCTTTGCAACCTTTCTATTGAAATGGGTGCGCGTGGTGGTATGGTTGCTCCGGATGAAGTGACTTTTGAATATATCAAAGGACGTGAAAGTGCTCCGCAAGGCGAAGCATGGGACAAGGCTTTGGCTTATTGGAAGACATTGAAGAGTGATGATGATGCCGTGTTTGATAAAGAAGTCCGTTTCGAAGCGGCTGATATTGAACCGATGATTACCTACGGAACGAATCCGGGTATGGGTATGGGAATCACACAGCATATTCCTACTATGGAAGGAATGAGTGAAGCTGCACAGGTTTCGTTCAAGAAATCAATGGAGTATATGGGATTCCAACCGGGTGAATTTTTGTTGGGTAAGAAGATTGATTATGTATTCCTTGGTGCTTGTACAAACGGTCGTATTGAAGATTTCCGTGCATTTGCTTCCATCGTGAAAGGTCGTAAGAAAGCGGAGAATGTAATTGCATGGCTGGTTCCGGGTTCATGGATGGTAGACGCACAGATCCGTAAGGAAGGAATCGACAAGATATTGACGGAAGCCGGATTTGCTATCCGTCAGCCGGGATGTTCTGCTTGTCTGGCAATGAACGATGATAAGATTCCTGCCGGAAAGTATTCGGTATCTACCAGCAACCGTAATTTCGAAGGACGTCAGGGCCCCGGTGCACGCACTTTGCTGGCTAGTCCGCTGGTAGCTGCCGCTGCTGCGGTGACAGGTGTGATTACCGATCCGAGAGAGCTGATGTAATTTAACCGTAATTCGTAAATCATTAAATTGTAAATAAGACGATGGCTAAGACAAAATTTAATATAATAACAAGTACTTGTGTACCTCTTCCTTTAGAAAACGTAGATACTGACCAGATCATTCCGGCACGTTTCCTGAAAGCAACCACTCGTGAAGAAAAATTCTTTGGTGATAATCTTTTTCGTGACTGGCGTTATAATGCTGACGGTTCCCTGAACAAGGATTTTGTGTTGAACAATCCTACTTACAGTGGACAGATATTGGTGGCAGGAAAAAACTTCGGTTCGGGTTCCAGTCGTGAACACGCTGCCTGGGCTATTGCAGGATATGGTTTCCGTGTGGTGGTATCCAGTTTCTTTGCCGATATTCATAAGAATAATGAGCTGAACAACTTTGTACTGCCGGTGGTTGTTACCGAGGAGTTTCTGCAGGAGTTGTTTGATTCGATAGAAGCGGACCCGAAGATGGAAGTGGAAGTGAACCTTCCCGAACAGACCATCACCAACAAGGCGACAGGTAAAAGTGAACATTTCGAAATCAATGCTTACAAGAAACTTTGTTTGATGAACGGATTGGACGATATCGATTTCTTGTTGAGCAATAAAGATAAAATAGAAGAATGGGAAAAGAAGGCGTGAAAATAGAAATCATGGACACAACGCTCCGTGATGGTGAACAAACCAGCGGAGTATCTTTCGTGCCTCATGAGAAACTAATGATCGCCCGTTTACTGTTAGAAGATTTAAAGGTAGACCGGGTGGAGGTTGCTTCGGCGCGTGTGTCGGACGGTGAGTTTGAAGCCGTGAAGATGATTTGCGACTGGGCGGCCCGTCGTAGTCTGCTCCATAAAGTGGAAGTGCTCGGCTTTGTCGACGGGCATACTTCTGTCGATTGGATTCAGCGTACCGGCTGCCGTGTGATAAATCTTCTTTGTAAAGGTTCACTGAAGCATTGTACGCAACAACTGAAAAAGACACCGGAAGAACATCTGGCGGATATCATAAGTGTGGTGCATTATGCCGACGAACAGGATATAACCGTCAATGTTTATCTGGAAGATTGGAGCAACGGTATCAAAGATTCCCCCGAATATGTATTTCAGTTGATGGATGGATTGAAAGAGACGAGTGTCAAGCGTTTTATGTTGCCTGATACGTTGGGTATCTTGAATCCTTTGCAAGTGATAGAGTATATGCGGAAGATGAAGAAACGTTATCCGAATACTCATCTCGATTTCCATGCGCACAATGATTATGATTTGGCTGTGAGTAATGTCCTTGCCGCGGTATTAAGCGGTGTCAAAGGATTGCATACAACCATCAATGGGCTGGGTGAACGGGCAGGAAATGCTCCTCTCGCAAGTGTGCAGGCTATCCTGAAAGACCATTTCAATGCGGTGACAAATATCGACGAAAGCCGTTTGAATGATGTCAGTCGGGTAGTGGAGTCTTATTCGGGAATTGTGATACCTGCCAATAAACCGATTGTAGGTGAGAATGTCTTTACGCAAGTGGCCGGAGTGCATGCCGACGGGGATAATAAGAATAATCTCTACTGCAATGATTTGCTTCCCGAACGTTTTGGCCGCAAGCGCGAATATGCATTGGGTAAGACAAGCGGTAAAGCAAATATCCGTAAGAACCTCGAAGATCTCGGATTGGAGCTGGACGAAGATGCTATGCGCAAGGTAACGGAACGCATCATCGAGTTGGGCGACAAGAAAGAACTGGTTACACAGGAAGATTTGCCGTACATTGTTTCGGATGTGTTGAAACATGGAGCAGTGGGTGAGAAGGTTAAACTGAAGAGCTATTTTGTGAATCTGGCTCATGGGTTGAAACCGATGGCAACGTTGAAGATAGAAATCAACGGAAAAGAGTACGAAGAGAGTTCAGGCGGCGATGGTCAGTATGATGCTTTTGTTCGTGCGCTGCGTAAAATATATAAGGTGACATTAGGACGTAAATTCCCGATGTTGACCAATTATGCGGTAACCATCCCTCCCGGTGGACGTACAGATGCATTTGTGCAGACAGTTATCACGTGGAGTTATGATGAGCAGGTGTTCCGTACCCGCGGACTCGATGCCGACCAGACAGAGGCTGCCATCAAGGCTACTATGAAGATGTTGAACCTCATCGAAGATGAATACGAGAAGAGCAAGTGAGAAACAACTTGCCCGAAGAATGTTTTTTATAAGAATATATAAATAGAAGAATAAACGATTATGGATTTTAAAATTGCTGTATTAGCAGGCGACGGCATCGGACCGGAGATCTCTGTGCAAGGTGTAGATGTGATGAGTGCCGTTTGCGAGAAGTTTGGTCACAAAGTAAGTTACGAATATGCAATCTGTGGAGCTGATGCGATTGATAAAGTAGGCGATCCGTTTCCGGAAGCAACTTATCAGGTTTGTAAAGAGGCGGATGCTGTTTTGTTCTCTGCCGTAGGTGATCCGAAATTTGACAATGATCCTACTGCCAAGGTACGTCCGGAGCAAGGTTTGCTGGCTATGCGTAAGAAACTGGGTCTTTTCGCTAATATCCGTCCGGTACAGACATTCAAATGCCTGATCCACAAATCTCCGTTGCGTGCGGAGTTGGTAGAGAATGCCGATTTTATCTGTATCCGTGAGCTGACTGGAGGTATGTATTTCGGTGAAAAGTACCAGGATAATGATAAGGCGTATGATACGAACTATTATACTCGTCCGGAAATCGAACGTATTTTGAAGGTGGCTTTCGAATATGCGATGAAGCGTAGAAAACATCTGACTGTGGTAGATAAGGCAAATGTGTTGGCTTCTTCCCGTCTGTGGCGTCAGATTGCACAGGAAATGGCTCCGAACTATCCGGAAGTGACAACTGATTATATGTTTGTGGATAATGCTGCAATGAAGATGATTCAGGAACCTGCTTTCTTCGATGTGATGGTAACGGAAAATACATTCGGTGATATCCTGACTGACGAAGGTTCTGTAATCAGTGGTTCTATGGGCTTGCTTCCTTCTGCTTCTACAGGTGAAAGTACTCCGGTATTTGAACCGATTCACGGTTCATGGCCGCAGGCTAAGGGATTGAATATTGCTAATCCGTTGGCACAGATTCTTTCTGTAGCTATGTTGTTCGAGTATTTCGACCTTAAAGAAGAGGGTGCATTGATTCGTAAAGCCGTAGATGCTTCTTTGGATGAGAATGTACGTACGCCGGAAATCCAGGTGGCTGACGGTGCTAAGTACGGAACAAAAGAAGTAGGACAGTGGATTGTTGATTATATCAAGAAAGCTTGATAAACCCGGATAAAAAAGTAAAAGCCTGGCATCGGATAACGGTGTCAGGCTTTTACTTTTTAGTTCGAAATATGTTGTGTTCTACCAACTTTTAATAGTGGAGTATAGAACGATACCGAGTATAGTCAGTAATCCTACATAAATAGTGACTGACCATTGTTTTATTTCTTTTCTCTTCGTGCGGGTGGAAGGTTTCAGATAGATGGCTGCTTTGTGGGCGATAGTGCAGAACAACCAACCGCCGAATCCTCCGATAATACCTCCTACGAGTAAATCACCGGGATAATGTACACCCAGATATATACGTGTGTAGCAGTTGAGTATTGCCCAGGTCAGGATGAAAATGCTTAGCCAACGTTTACGGAACAGGAATATGACAAACATGGCAAGACCTAATGAATTGGCGGCATGGCACGATGGGAAACCGTAGCTTCCTCCGCGGTAACCATTTACGATATATACTAGATCTACAATCGGGTTCTCCGGATTGGCGGGACGCAGACGTGCTACTACCGGACGAATGATGCTGCTGCACATCTGGTCGGCAAAGGTGATAGTCAGTGCAATGGCAGCCACGTAGCACATTACTACTTTCCAGTGGAAGTTTTTTAATAAAATATACAATATAGTGGCATACATGGGAATCCAGATGAATTTACCCGTGAAAGAACTCATGAAATAATCCCAGAAAGGGGAATGTATACCATTGAAAGACAAGAAGATATTTGTATCTATCTCCGAAAGATATTGGACAATTCCGGTGTGTATCATCAGGCTTTATTGATCTATTTTTAATGTCGCAAATATACAATAAAGAATAGAAAATTGTCCTATATTACTTTATAAATATTCAATATAACTCATTTCCTAGCGTTTCGCCAGGTCGTCGTAGAGCTTCTGCAGGAACGCTTTTCCTTTTTCCAGGTTGGCTCCTTTGGCAGTACCTTCGTCCAGTTGCACAGTATTGGCATCGAGGTTATATACCAATTGATTATCGGCGGTAATCATTCCGAAATAATTCGGCCGGGTAAAGTATGCGAAATGAGGTGACGCCGGATTCATGATATTTTTGCTGAAAGTAAATTCATCATGCGGCAATCCTAGTTGAGCGAGCAGGGTAGCGGCGATGTCTATTTGTGAAGCATAAGTATCTACAACCAAGGGTTGTTTTATTGCACCTCCAATTAAAATCAGTGGAATGGTTTGGCCGTCCAGCGGATTTTCTATTGGATACGGATATGCACCCTGATGATCGGGAACGAGTACAAACAGTGTATTTTTCCATAGCGGTGTCTCTTGATACTGTTTCACGAAATCTCCCACGCAACTATCGGCATAGGCAAAAGAATTGAGGATTTTGTCGTACAGTCTGTGGAACGGGACTTCGAATGGTTCGTGGCTGCTTGATGTCTGTACAAGTTTCAGAAACGGTTCTTTTTGTTTTTCTTCTTTCAGGTCTTTCATCAGGCGTTGGAATAAGACGTGATCCTGTGCTCCCCATTTTCCTGTACGTTCGGACAGAGGAAAATCTTTATCGGAAATAATCTTCTCGATGCCGGAAGATACCAGGTAAGAGCGCATATTGGTAAAATCGGCATCTCCACCATAGTAATATTCCAGATTATATCCTGCGTTTTTCAAGCTGCGGGGGATAGAAGGAAGTTTGTCTGTTTTTTCGGGATATTTCATGATACTGGTACTTGGCTGTCCGGGATATCCGCTGATAATGGATGCCAGTCCGCGATCTGTGCGGAAACTGCTACCGTAGAAGTTGCTGAATAGTATGCCTTCCTTTGCGAATTTATCCATGTTGACAGCCACATTGGGTTGTCCTCCGAAAGTTTCCATCAAGTGTGTGGAGAAACTCTCAAGGATAATAAAAATAATGTTCGGACGTTGTGTATTCAATAATTGGGGGATGCTGTCTGTTGCTGCGACAGGTTTGTCTACCATCTCTGCAAATAATTCGTCGGCTATTTTCGGGTCCATGAAGCGATATTGCTTATCGAAATTATTCTGGTGGGTGGCGGAATACATGAAGCTGAATGCCGGATTGATGGCTGCATGATTCATGCGTTGGTCCTGACTGAAATATACCTTGCTCAAATTCATGGTGGATACGCTGAATCCGCCCCGGATAGGGATGAAAAGTGCCGCTGTCAGCAAAAGGAGTGCAAGCGAGACATTCTGACGTCGATAAGGAATTTTCAGGGGCTTTTTCTCCCGGATAAGGACGCAATAGAAAATAAAGTATAAAATTGCTGCATAGATCAACATAGATAAGATTCCCAATAGTACAAACCAAAAGCTGACGCTTGCCATAGCATCTTTGGGGGAAGAGAAGAAATAGAAAACGGGGGTGGCATCCAGACGGAATCCCCAAAAGCCGTATAATCCCAGGTCGATGATAAAAATGCAGGCCATGATAAAGGCGATTACCCCGAAGTATCCTTGCCGGATGCGGCGGAGTATGGATGAATTGGTCCAGGCGGAGGCGATGAGCAGTAAGCCGGGGATAGCGGTCAGGTAGCCTGCAAGAGATAAATCCAGAGGCAATCCGTGCCACATGACGCGGAAGTAGTCACCTAAAGATACATTGGTATATAAGTCATGGTAGTAAACCATGAAGATTGGTTTCTGAAGAACGAATAAAAGAACAAATAAAAAATAGGTCGTGAGAAATTGTATGATTCTCTTTTTCATATCTGTAAACTTAAAAAGATTGAACGGATACAAAGTTACTATACTTTTCCTTATCTTTCTCATGAAGTGATATAAAACATACCTTTTTTTCCATATCTTTGTCGTGTCTGTGACAAAAATAAAGTAATAAGATGGCAAAGATTGCAAGGAAACTAACAGATTTAGTGGGGAATACCCCTTTGATGGAACTTTCCGGTTATAGCGGAAAGTACGGTCTGGAACAAAATATTATTGCCAAACTGGAGGCTTTTAATCCAGCGGGAAGTGTAAAAGACAGGGTGGCTCTTTCGATGATTGAAGATGCCGAAGTTCGGGGATTATTGAAACCCGGTGCGACGATTATTGAGCCGACAAGCGGAAATACAGGTGTCGGGTTGGCAATGGTAGCCACTATTAAAGGGTATCATTTGATATTGACCATGCCTGAAACAATGAGCCTGGAACGGCGGAATCTGTTGAAAGCGCTGGGTGCGCAGATTGTATTGACAGACGGGGTAGGAGGGATGGCAGCTTCTATTGCCAAGGCGCAGGAGTTGCGTGATAGTATTCCCGGTTCGGTGATCTTACAACAATTTGAGAATCCGGCTAATGCGGCTGTTCATGAGCGGACGACAGGTGAAGAGATCTGGCGGGATACAGACGGTGAAGTGGCTGTTTTTGTGGCCGGAGTGGGCACCGGAGGAACGGTTTGCGGTGTAGCCCGTGCTTTAAAGAAACATAATCCGGATATTTATATTGTGGCGGTAGAACCGGCGTCGTCTCCTGTATTGGCAGGAGGAGAGGCGGCTCCGCATCGTATTCAGGGTATCGGAGCAAATTTTATTCCCAAACTTTATGATGCTTCTGTGGTAGATGAGGTGATGGGTGTACCCGATGATGAAGCGATTCGTGCGGGACGTGAGTTAGCGTCGACGGAAGGTCTGCTGGCGGGAATTTCTTCGGGAGCAGCTGTGTATGCTGCCCGTCAACTGTCACTGCGTCCGGAATTTAAGAACAAAAAAATAGTAGCGTTGTTACCTGATACGGGAGAGCGTTATTTGTCGACCGAACTGTTTGCTTTTGACGCATATCCATTGGATTAATTCATTCATTATAAAAAAGACCTGAACCATGGTAAGAATAATTATAGCTTTGCTTTTTTGTTTTCCGGCTGTTGCCTTTGCACAAACTTATCAGCAATTGTCCGAGAGAGCCATTGAATGTATTGAGAAAGACAGTCTTCCCAAAGCAGAGGAACTTTTGCTTCAGGCTTTGAAGCTGGAACCGAAGAATGCCAAAAATGCGTTGCTTTTTTCTAACCTGGGATTGGTACAGCGTCGCTTGGGTGAGTTTGATAAAGCGCTGGAGTCTTATTCTTTTGCACTGAATTTTGCTCCTTTGGCAGTTCCTATTTTACTCGACCGTGCCGCTATTTATATGGAAATGGGAAAAACGGACCGTGCTTATACCGATTATTGTCAGGTGCTTGATGAGGATAAGCAGAACAAGGAAGCTTTGTTGATGCGTGCCTATATTTATGTGCTCCGCCGGGATTATCCGGCTGCGAGAATCGATTATAATCGTTTGCTGGAACTGGATCCGCAGAGTTATAGCGGTCGTCTGGGATTGGCTACTCTGGAGCAGAAAGAAGGAAAATTTCGGGAATCTCTTGAAATTCTGAATAAGATGATTACGGCTACTCCTGACGATGCGACGCTTTATATTGCCCGTGCCGACGTGGAACGTGAAATGAAGCATGAAGATCTGGCATTGGTTGATTTGGAGGAAGCGATCCGGTTGGATGCTGCCTCGGCTGATGCTTATCTGCTGCGTGGGAATATCTATCTGGCACAGAAAAAGAAAGGACTTGCCAAAGCTGACTTTGAGAAAGCCATTTCATTGGGAGTGCCTCCGGCTGATTTGCACGAACAGCTTAAGCAGTGCAAGTGACGTATGATTATTCTACAAACTGCCTAATCAAATTAACGAAGTCTTTTCCGTATTTTTTCTTCTTGTATTCTCCGATACCGCTGATTTCTCCGAATTCTTCTATAGTGGTAGGACGGGAAATACTAAGCAGGTGTAATACTTTGTCTGACAAGACGATGTAGGCGGGTAGTGCCTCCTGATCGGCCAGTTGTTTCCTCAATCCGCGTAAGGCTTCGAATAAATCCTCGTTTTCTCCACCTTCCAGGCCGAAAGGAAGTACCTTTGCAACAACCACTTTTTTCTTTTTTCCTTTTTGAGTGACGACTTCTTCGTGCCGGATGACTGCTAATGTTGCCTTAGCTCTCCCGAAGAGAATATCACTTCCGCTTGCAGTAATTTTAAGATGGTTGTTTTCATTATAGGCTATTTCAAAGTAGCCGAGTTGCAACATCTGAAGCAGATAGTCTTGCCAGTCACGAGGAGGAATGTCGCGTCCGGCACCGAACGTTTTAAGTTCCTGATACCCTTTTCCGGTTACTTCCGCAGAATAGTTTCCACGGAGAATGTCAATCAGCAATCCTGTGCTGATTTGTTGTTCTGTACGTGCGATGGCGCTTAATGCCTTTTGCACAATGACCGTACCGTCAAATCGTTGAGGTGGATTTTTACAAACATCGCAGTTACCGCAATCCTCTGTTGTTGTCTCTCCGAAGTAGCTTAATAAGATTCTACGCCGGCAAATGTCAGCCTCTGCATATTGCTGCATACGTTGAAGCTTTTCCAGATTGATGTTTTGCTGATTACTTTCCGAAGCGAATTTGGTTAGTAATATTAAATCTCCTAATGAATAAAACAGGACAGTGTCGCTAGGAAGACCGTCGCGTCCGGCACGTCCTATTTCCTGATAAAAACTTTCTATACTTTTAGGCAGGTTATAATGTATGACCCAGCGGACATTTGATTTATCAATCCCCATTCCAAAAGCAATGGTGGCACATACTACCTGTATGCGGTCGTTAATAAAATCATTCTGTGTTTCGTCCCGGTGTTGGGTGGATAATCCGGCATGATAGACACCGCAGCGAATACCCTGCTTTTGCAACATCTGTGCGACGGTTTCTGTCTTATTTCGGCTCATGCAATAAATAATCCCGCTTTCTCCCCCGTGGCGGTGAATAAATTCTAAGATAGCCTTGTTCTTCTCTTTCGCTTGAAAACCACGTTTCACAGTCAGGCTAATGTTGGGACGGTCGAAAGATGAGATAAAGATACGGGGATGGTTGAGATGTAATTGCCGTACAATGTCTTCGCGCGTGATTTTATCCGCAGTAGCAGTTAGTGCGACAATCGGTATTTGCGGAAATTGTTGGTGAAGCACTCCCATTTGTGTGTATTCCGGACGGAAGTCATGTCCCCATTGTGAAATACAATGCGCTTCATCAATAGCAAACAGAGAGATGTTCATATCCCGCAACAAATAATCCTTTTCTGCTAAAAGTTTTTCCGGTGAAATGTAAAGCAGCTTCAGGCGTCCTTCAACACATGCGCGACGCAGTTGGACGTTTTCCGTTTCGTCATTACTGCTGTTCAGTGCTCCGGCAGCGATGCCATTTGCCAGCAGTGCTTCTACCTGATCTTTCATCAATGAGATAAGTGGGGAAACGACAACGGCAGTACCTTTGCAAAGCAATGCAGGGAGTTGGTAGCAGATTGATTTTCCCCCACCAGTAGGCATTAATACCAATGCATCCTGTTTGTTCAGGATGTGGCGGATGATTTCTTCTTGCAGAGGACGGAAACTATCGTATCCGAAATATGTCTTTAGAGTTTCTCTCATTGATGCTGATTTATCCATGCTGCAAAGGTACATTTTTCTTTGGCAATTTTCATTATGTGTAGATTTCAGTTTCTGATATGAATTATAAATAAGTTAAAGTTTCTTATTATTCAACCCTATTCCCTCTTTTTCAAGGTTTTTGATTGTTTATTTAGAAAAAAAATGCACAAAATAATTGTGTGTTTAAAAAAAAAGTAAGACATTTGTAACATGTTATGTTGCAAATGAGCAATAATTAACAAATGAACAAACCCTAACCAGTTAATTCAATGAGTGATTTAGAGAACAAAAAAACGGAAGAAACTCCGAAAAAACGTCCCTACAATTTGAGGGAAAAGAAAGAAAAAAAGGCTGCATACAGGTCTTTGATTAGACCGGAATTGGCAGACGAGTTGTATGACAAGATCCTGAATATCATCGTTGTACAGAAGAAGTACAAGGATCCTGATTATTCAGCTAAGGACTTGGCGAAAGAATTGAAAACGAATACTCGTTACCTTTCTGCAGTAGTAAACTCACGCTTTGGCATGAACTATTCTTGCCTGTTGAATGAATACAGAGTAAAAGATGCTTTGCATTTATTGACTGACAAACGTTATGCCGACAAAAATGTGGAAGAAATTAGTGCCATGGTTGGCTTTGCAAATCGTCAATCTTTTTACGCTGCATTTTACAAAAACGTAGGTGAGACTCCTAATGGATATCGCAAAAAACATCTCGAAAATAAGAAATAATTGCGCGTTCCGAAACTAGTCAAAAGGAATTACCTCTAAATGAAAGATTTTGGAGATAATTCCTTTTCTCATTTTAATTAATCAATACTAACATTATGAGAAAACATCTGATTTTAATGACAGTGGCCGCCACGCTCTTAACATCGTGCGGAGGAAGTAAAACAACAACTGCTGAAGCAGAAAAATTTGATTATACAGTGGAACAATTTGCTGATTTACAAATATTGCGTTATAAGGTTCCCGGATTTGAGGAACTGACGCTGAAACAGAAGGAACTGATTTATTACCTGACAGAGGCTGCTCTGGAAGGAAGGGATATTCTGTTTGACCAGAATGGAAAATATAATTTGAGAATCCGTAGGATGCTCGAAGCAGTATATACAAACTATCAGGGGGATAAAACGACGCCTGATTTTAAAAACATGGAGGTGTACTTGAAAAGGGTATGGTTCTCCAATGGTATTCATCATCACTATGGTACGGAGAAATTTGTGCCGAACTTCTCACAGGAATTCTTGAAACAGGCCGTGCTCGGTCTGGATGCCAAGTTGCTTCCGCTGGAGAAAGGGCAGACTGCCGATCAACTCTGTGCCGAGCTGTTCCCGGTGATTTTCGATCCGGCAGTTATGCCGAAGCGGGTAAACCAGGCGGATGGCGAAGATCTTGTATTGACCTCTGCTTGTAACTATTACGATGGAGTGACGCAGAAAGAGGCAGAACGTTTTTATAGTGATATGAAAGACCCGAAAGACGAAACACCGGTTTCTTACGGACTGAACAGTCGCTTGGTAAAAGAAAACGGAAAGTTGACAGAGAAGGTTTGGAAAGTAGGCGGACTCTATACACAGGCTATTGAGAAGATTGTTTATTGGCTGAAGAAAGCGGAAGGTGTGGCAGAGAGTGAGGCGCAAAAGGCCGTTATCACCAAGCTGATTCAATTCTATGAAACAGGCAATCTGAAAGATTTCGATGAATATGCTATTCTTTGGGTGAAAGACTTGGATTCACGAATAGATTTTGTGAATGGATTTACTGAAAGTTACGGCGACCCGCTGGGGATGAAAGCGAGTTGGGAATCTTTGGTGAACTTCAAAGATCTGGAATCGACACATCGTACGGAGATTATCAGCAGTAACGCGCAATGGTTTGAAGATCATTCTCCGGTTGATAAATCTTTCAAGAAAGAAAAGGTGAAAGGGGTATCGGCTAAAGTGATTACTGCTGCTATCCTTGCAGGTGATCTTTATCCGGCAACAGCTATCGGTATCAATCTGCCGAATGCTAACTGGATTCGTGCTCATCACGGCTCTAAGTCAGTAACAATCGGAAATATAACAGACGCTTATAATAAAGCTGCTCACGGAAACGGATTCAACGAAGAATTTGTTTATAGCGATGCTGAAATACAACTGATTGATGCCTATTCTGACTTAACGGACGAGCTGCATACGGACTTGCACGAATGTTTGGGACACGGTTCCGGTAAGTTGCTTCCGGGCGTAGATCCGGATGCATTGAAGGCTTATGGCTCTACCATCGAAGAGGCACGTGCTGATTTATTCGGATTGTATTATGTAGCCGATCCGAAGCTGGTGGAACTGGGATTGCTCTCTTCTCCCGATGCTTATAAGGCTCAATACTATACTTATCTGATGAACGGGTTGATGACACAACTGGTACGTATCGAACCGGGAAATAGTGTTGAAGAAGCTCACATGCGCAATCGCCAGCTGATAGCCCGTTGGGTATTTGAAAAAGGAGCTGCCGATAAAGCGGTGGAACTGGTGAAGAAAGACGGAAAGACTTATGTGGTTATCAATGACTATCAGAAGGTACGTCAGCTTTTCGGCGAATTATTAGCTGAAATTCAGCGCATCAAGTCGACTGGCGATTTTGAAGGTGCTCGTACATTGGTAGAAAACTATGCGGTAAAAGTGGATCCGGCTCTGCATGCAGAAGTTCTGGAACGCTATAAGAAGCTGAATCTAGCTCCTTACAAAGGCTTTGTGAATCCGAAATACGAACTGGTGACAGATGAAAACGGAACTGTTACAGATGTCACAGTTTCCTATGATGAAGGTTATGTAGAACAAATGCTGCGTTACAGCACTGATTATTCTCCGCTGCCTTCAATAAACAACTGATTTGAAATGGATATAAAAGAACAATTAAAAGATATCAAGACACAGCTCCGTCTCTCTATGAACGGGGCTGTGTCCCAAAGTATGCGTGAGAAAGGGCTGGTTTATAAACTCAATTTCGGAGTGGAACTGCCTCGTATCAAGATGATTGCCGAAAATTATGAAAAGAATCATGACCTGGCACAGGCTCTGTGGAAAGAGGACATTCGCGAATGTAAAATTCTGGCGGGGATGCTTCAGCCGATTGAAACGTTTTATCCTGAGATAGCCGACATTTGGGTAGAAAATATCCGGAATATCGAAATAGCCGAGCTGACTTGCATGAATCTCTTCCAGCATTTGCCGTATGCTCCGGCCAAATCTTTTCACTGGATTGCAGATGAGCAAGAGTATATACAGACTTGCGGTTTTCTGACTGCTGCCCGTCTTCTGATGAAGAAAGGGGATATGACCGAACGCGCCTCCGGCGAATTACTCGATCAGGCAATCTGTGCTGTACATTCCGACAGTTATCATGTTCGTAACGCTGCTTTATTGGTTATCCGCAAATATATGCAGCATAGTGAAGAACATGCCTTTCAAGTATGCCGTCTGGTGGAGGGAATGGCTGATTCTACCTTGGAAGGGGAGCAGATGCTCTACAACATGGTGAAAGAAGAGACTGAAGAATAATTAACCCATTACTTATTTCTAGGAATTTCTTTTGCTTTCCGCAAAAAAGGCTTAACTTTGTTCGCGCTAATTTTGGCTGATGATGGAAACTCAAAACGTGAAAGATACAGTAAGGCAGATATTCACGGAATATCTCACGGCGAACGGGCATCGTAAGACTCCTGAACGCTACGCCATACTCGATACTATTTATTCTATCGACGGTCATTTCGATATTGACATGCTTTATTCACGGATGATGGACCAGGAGAATTTCCGGGTGAGCCGTGCAACTCTCTACAACACCATTATCCTCCTTATCAATGCACGACTGGTCATTAAGCATCAGTTTGGCACTTCTTCCCAATACGAAAAATCATATAATCGCGAGACACATCATCATCAGATATGTACTCAATGTGGTAGAGTGACCGAGTTTCAGAACGAGGAATTACAGCATGCCATTGAAAATACGAAATTGAGCCGCTTCCAGCTTTCGCATTACTCCTTATATATATATGGAGTATGTGGTAAGTGCGACAGAGCTAACAAACGGAAAAAAGTAAATAACAACAATAAAAAAGAAAAATGAAAGTAGATGTTCTATTAGGATTACAATGGGGCGACGAAGGTAAAGGAAAAGTAGTCGACGTTTTAACACCTAAGTATGATGTGGTTGCTCGTTTTCAGGGCGGCCCGAATGCCGGTCACACGCTTGAGTTCGAAGGACAGAAATATGTGCTCCGCTCTATTCCTTCCGGTATTTTTCAAGGAAACAAGGTAAACATCATCGGTAACGGTGTGGTACTTGATCCGGCATTGTTTAAGGCAGAGGCAGAAGCGCTTGAAGCATCAGGTCATCCGCTGAAAGAACGTTTGCACATTTCAAAGAAAGCTCATCTGATTCTTCCGACACACCGCATTCTGGATGCTGCCTATGAAGCAGCCAAAGGAGACGCCAAAGTAGGAACTACCGGCAAGGGTATCGGCCCTACTTATACGGATAAAGTGAGCCGTAACGGTGTTCGTGTAGGTGATATTCTTCATAATTTCGACCAGAAGTATGCTGCCGCAAAAGCTCGTCACGAACAAATTCTGAAGAGCCTGAATTATGAATACGATCTTACTGAACTGGAAAAAGCATGGTTGGAAGGTATCGAATACCTGAAACAATTCCATTTTGTAGATAGCGAACATGAAGTGAATAATCTGTTGAAAGATGGTAAGAGCGTTCTTTGTGAAGGAGCGCAGGGTACTATGCTTGATATTGATTTCGGTTCATATCCGTTCGTGACTTCTTCCAATACCGTATGTGCGGGAGCCTGCACCGGACTGGGAGTGGCGCCTAACCGTATCGGTGAAGTATATGGTATCTTCAAAGCATACTGTACTCGTGTAGGAGCAGGCCCGTTCCCATCAGAACTGTTTGATGAAACAGGTGACAAGATGTGTACTTTGGGACATGAATTCGGTTCTGTTACCGGACGTAAACGTCGTTGTGGATGGATCGACCTGGTAGCGCTGAAGTATTCCGTTATGATAAACGGGGTTACCAAATTGATTATGATGAAGAGCGATGTACTCGATACTTTCGAAACAATCAAAGCTTGTGTTGCCTACAAAGTGAATGGTGAAGAAATCGATTATTTCCCGTATGACATCACAGAAGGGGTAGAACCTGTTTATGCAGAGCTTCCGGGCTGGCAGACAGATATGACCAAGATGCAGAGCGAAGATGAATTCCCGGAAGAGTTCAACGCTTATCTGACTTTCCTGGAAGAACAACTTGGCGTAGAAATCAAGATTGTTTCTGTAGGACCGGACAGAGCACAGACGATCGAACGTTATACAGAAGAATAACCATTGATTTATTATATGGAGGAAAGGCGGAGATTGAAGAAAAACTCCGCCTTTTTTATTCAAGCCTTTGTAGTCTATTCTAAACACACAGAAAAATAATGTACGCCTTATGAAAACACGTTTTATTACTTTCCTTTTGTTGTTCGTCATGAACTTGGGAGCATTTGCACAGTCTCCTTATCAGCCTGCCGAAGAGAATCTGAAAGCACGGCAGGAATTTCAGGACAATAAGTTTGGTATTTTTCTTCATTGGGGGCTATATGCCATGCTCGCTACCGGTGAGTGGACTATGACAAACAATAATCTGAATTATAAAGAGTATGCCAAACTGGCAGGTGGATTTTATCCTTCCAAGTTTAATGCCGATAAATGGGTGGAGGCTATTAAAGCTTCGGGAGCCAAATATATCTGTTTTACTAGCCGTCATCACGAAGGTTTTTCTATGTTCGATACTAAGTATTCGGATTATAACGTAGTCAAAGCCACCCCTTTTAAAAGAGATATTGTGAAAGAACTGGCAGCTGCCTGTGCCAAGCAGGGAATCAAGCTTCATTTTTATTATTCTCATCTTGACTGGGCGCGTGAGGACTATCCCTGGGGACGTACAGGACAGGGGACGGGACGTTCGAACTCGAAAGGGGATTGGAAAAGCTATTATCAATTCATGAATAACCAGTTGACGGAGTTACTGACGAATTATGGTCCGATAGGTGCCATCTGGTTTGACGGATGGTGGGACCAACCTAAATCTTTTAACTGGGAATTACCAGAGCAGTATGCTTTGATTCATAAACTCCAACCGGGCTGCCTGGTGGGTAACAATCATCATCAGACGCCTTTTGATGGAGAAGATATTCAGATTTTCGAACGCGATCTGCCGGGTGAGAATGCTTCGGGACTTTCTGGACAGGAGGTGAGTCGCCTGCCGTTGGAAACTTGCGAAACAATGAATGGTATGTGGGGATATAAGATTACCGACCAGAATTATAAATCTACAAAGACATTGATTCACTATCTGGTGAAGGCAGCCGGTAAGAATGCCAATCTTTTGATGAATATCGGCCCTCAACCTGATGGGGAACTTCCTGCGGTAGCTGTGCAACGCTTGGCAGAGATGGGAGAGTGGATGAAACAATATGGCGAAACGATCTATGGAACACGAAGCGGCATAGTTGCTCCGCATGATTGGGGAGTGACCACACAAAAAGGAAATAAACTCTATGTACATATCCTCGACCTGAAAGATGCAGCTTTGTTCCTGCCATTGACAGGAAAGAAGGTCAAGAAAGCAGTCTTGTTTAAAGATCAGTCTCCGGTCCGTTTCACAAAGACGAAAACTGGTGTTTTGCTCGAATTCGCCGAGGTTCCGAAAGATATTGACTATGTAGTAGAACTGACAATTGACTAATTTTTAGCTAATTCTTCATAAAAGCAAGGGGAAACTATTCTGACATTGAACGTTTCCCCTTATTTTTGGCAAACAATTTGTTTATAGATATATAGAGTAATAATTAAAATTGAAAAGTATATGATGTCTTATTGGGTATTATTTATAGGAATCGCTGTTGTCAGTTGGTTGGTACAGATGAATTTGCAAAACAAATTCAAGAAGTACTCTAAGATTCCTACAGGAAACGGAATGACAGGACGCGATGTTGCTTTGAAGATGTTGCATGACAATGGAATTTATGATGTGCAGGTTACACATACGCCGGGACGGTTGACCGACCACTACAATCCTACTAACAAAACAGTGAATTTGAGTGAAGGGGTGTATGAAAGTAACAGCATAATGGCGGCTGCCGTAGCGGCCCATGAATGTGGACACGCTGTGCAGCATGCACGTATGTATGCTCCGTTGAAGATGCGTAGTGCGCTGGTTCCGGTTGTGAACTTTGCTTCTTCCATTATGACGTGGGTATTGTTGGGTGGTATCTTGCTGATAAACTCTTTCCCGCAGTTATTGCTGGCAGGTATTATCCTGTTTGCTATGACTACACTGTTCAGCTTTATCACGCTGCCGGTGGAAATCAATGCAAGTAAACGTGCATTGGTATGGTTGAGCTCATCCGGCATTACTAATTCGTACAATCATGCACAGGCTGAAGATGCTCTTCGTTCTGCTGCTTATACGTATGTAGTTGCTGCATTAGGTTCATTGGCTACATTGGTTTACTACATCATGATCTTCATGGGTAGAAGAGACTAAGAAATGAAAAAGGGAAAAGGCAGGTTTACCAGCTTCTTTCTATAAAATAAAAAGAGATCCTCCGCAGTCTTTCCGAAGACTATGGAGGATTTTTTCAAATATATGTAAGCATTGCTCGGAAATTTGCAGTAAATTTGCACAATTAAAATTATAAACAGTAATATTATGGCAGCAAAACCAAGTATTCCTAAAGGAACTCGTGACTTTTCGCCGGTAGAAATGGCGAAGCGTAATTATATATTCAATACGATTCGTGACGTATATCATTTGTATGGATTCCAGCAGATAGAGACTCCTTCGATGGAGATGCTTTCTACACTGATGGGAAAGTACGGCGATGAAGGGGATAAACTACTCTTTAAGATTCAGAATTCAGGAGATTACTTTTCTGGGATTACTGACGAAGAATTGTTAAGCCGTAATGCTGCCAAACTGGCAAGCAAATTCTGTGAGAAAGGTTTGCGTTATGACTTGACAGTACCTTTTGCCCGTTATGTGGTGATGCATCGTGATGAGATCACTTTCCCGTTCAAACGTTATCAGATTCAACCGGTATGGCGTGCCGACCGTCCGCAGAAGGGACGCTATCGTGAGTTTTATCAATGTGATGCCGATGTTGTAGGAAGTGATTCGTTATTGAACGAAGTGGAATTGATGCAGATTGTTGATACTGTTTTCAGTCGTTTCAATATTCGTGTATGTATTAAGATTAACAACCGTAAGATTCTTTCCGGTATCGCTGAAATTATAGGCGAATCGGATAAGATTGTCGATATTACCGTAGCGATTGACAAGCTGGACAAAATAGGCTTGGATAATGTAAATGTCGAACTAAAAGAGAAGGGAATCAGTGATGAGGCTATTGCTAAGTTGCAGCCGATTATTCTCCTTAGCGGCACGAATGCGGAAAAGTTGGCAACATTGAAAAATGTATTATCAGCCAGTGAAGTAGGATTAAAGGGAGTGGAAGAGAGCGAATTTATCCTGAATACATTGGAAACAATGGGCTTGAAGAATGAAATCGAGCTTGACCTGACATTGGCTCGCGGACTGAATTACTATACAGGTGCTATCTTTGAAGTGAAAGCGTTGGATGTACAGATTGGCAGTATCACAGGTGGTGGTCGCTATGATAATCTGACCGGAGTATTTGGTATGGCAGGAGTGTCGGGAGTAGGTATCTCTTTCGGTGCAGACCGTATCTTCGACGTATTGAACCAGCTCGAACTTTATCCGAAAGAAGCTGTGAATGGAACAGAAGTTCTGTTTATCAATTTCGGTGAAAAGGAAGCTGCATTCTCTATGGGTATTTTATCGAAAGTGCGTGCTGCCGGTATCCGTGCAGAGATTTTCCCGGATGCAGCCAAGATGAAGAAACAGATGAGCTATGCTAATGCAAAGAATATTCCGTTTGTAGCTATTGTCGGTGAGAATGAAATGAACGAAGGCAAAGCAATGCTGAAGAATATGGAGACAGGAGAACAGAATCTTGTTTCAGCAGAGGAGCTGATTGCTACTGTGAAGAAATAAGCAGCGATGAATTGAAATTATAAAATTATTAACTGCATCCCAAAAGTTGAGCAGTTAATAATTTACTGTATATTGCGAGAGTTCGGTATTGCACCGGACTCTTTCTTTTTGACCGGGATTTAATACTTTATTTGATCTAGCATTCCATTGAGGAAAGCAATCGCTACTCCATAATTCGTCATAGGAATGTGTTGCTCCCGTGCACGTTCGATGCGGCTAAGTACGTATTTACGATTGAACATACATGCTCCGCAATGGATTACCAGCGAATAAGGAGTCAGGTCTTGTGGAAAGTCAGTTCCGGCTACCATATCAATTTGCAGATTCTCTCCAATTCGTTTCCGTAACAAACGGGGGAGTTTCACTCTTCCTATATCTTCGGAAAGGGGAGCGTGCGTACAAGCCTCCGCTATCAGTACACGTGACGATTCCGTCAGTCTTTCAATCGCAGTTGCACTTTCTACATAATAGTGAATATCCCCCTTATAACCTGCGAAAAGTACAGAAAAAGAAGTCAGTTCACTTTCCTTTGGTTTCTGTTCATAGATCGCTTTGAAAACTTGTGAATCGGTGATGATTAACTTCGGAGGACGGGCAAGGGCTTGCAGGGTTGCCGGAAACTTGTCAGTGGTGCAAGTCACTACGAGACATTTTTTGTCCAACAATTCACGGATAGTCTGCACTTGTGGTAAAATCAGTCTGCCTTTTGGAGCTTGAATATCCTGCGGCATAACCAGAAGTACAAGGTCGTTTTCTGTCACAAGTTCCCCGGTGATACTCTGTTGACCGAAGTCCGAGGGTAGCTTTTCGAGAATGGCTTGCCGGATCTGTTCAATTCCTGTCTTTTCTTTGGCGCTGATAAGTAATGGGCGTATTTTACATTCTTCCTCAATATACGTGGCCAAGCTATCACTGTTCTCTCGTATATCTATTTTATTCAGTACCGGAATGACAGGGATATTCTTCTCTTTCAATAGTGCCAGCATCTCTTTTTCATGAGAAAAAGTATCTCCACATAGCAGCAATGCAATATCTGTTTTCTCAATAGCCTTTAAAGTCCGGCTGATACGCAGCTCTCCAAGTTCTCCCTCATCATCGAACCCCGGAGTATCTATAAACAAACACGGACCAATACCTTGAATTTCCATAGCTTTGGATACAAGGTCGGTAGTTGTTCCCGGAATATCTGAAACGAGGGCGGTATCTTGTCCTGTCAATGCATTGATGAGAGAAGACTTACCACTGTTTCGTCTACCGAAAAAGGCTATATGAAGTCTGCTTGCACTTGGAGTATCTGTTAAGCTCATAATTACTAATTTATCAATTTGTTAATTCATGCGCAGCCAATTGGCACATCGACATATTAGCACATTGGCGTATGATTTAAAATCTAAAATCTCTTTGCCCTGCGGCTATGGCTTTGAGGTTTCGGATAGCTATTTCCCTGATTTTAGGGTTAGGGATTCGGTCTGTTTCTTTTAGAATCAATTCTAATCCTTTCTGGCGGGTATCTTCGGAAGCATAATCTTCCAGATACTCTTTCAGAGTCATCAGGGCATTCGGTCCGCAACAGTTGGCTATCTGACCGGATTTCACTAATGACATGAAACGGTCGCCTGTCCGTCCTTCCCGGTAACAGGCAGTACAGAAGCTGGGGATATATCCGAGTTCGAGCAACCAGTTGACCACTTCGTCTAATGTCCGGGTATCGCTTACGTCAAATTGCGCGGAATTATGATCGGGTAATTCCGTTTCAGCATATCCGCCTACACTGGTACGTGAGCCGCCGCTGATTTGTGAGATACCCAATTCGAGTACCTTCTTGCGTGATTCTTGTGATTCACGTGTGGAAATAATCATTCCAGTATAAGGAACGGCAATTCGGATAACAGCTACAATCTTACTGAATATCTCATCGGAAATTGAATTCGGAAAATCTCCGGCATTAATGTCATCCGCCGAACAGATACGCGGCACACTGATTGTATGAGGACCTACGCCAAATTTGGCTTCCAGATGTTCGGCATGCATTAACAATCCGATAAAATCATACCGATAAGTATTCAAACCGAAAAGCACACCAATACCTACATCATCGATTCCCCCTTCCATGGCACGGTCCATTGCTTCGGTGTGATAGGCATAATTGCTTTTCGGACCGGTGGGATGAAGTGCTTCGTAGTTGTTCTTGTGATAAGTCTCCTGGAATAAGATATACGTACCGATACCCGCTTCTTTTAATTGGCGATAATTTTCTACTGTAGTAGCTGCGATATTTACGTTTACCCGGCGGATTGCTCCATTTTTATGTTTGATACTGTAAATCGTCTGAATAGATTCAAGAATGTATTCTATCGGATTTAGTGACGGATGCTCACCCGCTTCAAGAGCGAGCCGCTTATGTCCCATGTCCTGCAAAGCAATCACTTCCCTGCGAATTTCCTCCTGCGTCAGTTTCTTGCGTACAATCGTCTTGTTTTTAGCATGATACGGACAATATACGCAACCATTTACGCAATAGTTCGACAAATAAAGCGGTGCGAACATGACGATACGGTTGCCATAAAACTTCTGTTTGATTTCTTTGGCGAGATGAAAGATACGTTCTATCAGGTCAGGTTGGTTACATTCCAGCAGAATAGCCGCTTCCCGGTGCGTCAGTCCCTTGCACAAAGCCGCTTTTTCAATCAGTTGTTCAATCAGGACACGGTTATCCTTATTGTTCTGCGCATATTCCAGCGTATCCAGAATCTCCTCATGATGGATAAACTCTTCTGCTTTTGATGAATCTTTTTGGTATATCATATATTCTCTGTAGTGTACTTAAAGTCGCCTCTTTCGGTAGAAATCTCGTAGCCGATGGTCTTCAATTGCTTTTGTAAGGCAGCCAGCCCTTCGGCAGATTCCGCTCCGAGTGAAGCTTTGTCATTATATAATTCATATTTTCTCCGTTCCTCTCGAGGAGACAAGTTAGGCATAACCACATTCGCACCTGCTAAAATACCCCGTTCCCTGCCATCAGGAATGAGAGTGGCAAGGGCTGTTGTTGCCGGAATCAATGCGAACGGATGCATCAGGCGGAAAATGGATAATAGAAGAATCGTCTGTTCCGCCGTTCCGCTGGGATATTCGGCAAAAGGTGTATCATGATGGGGCAGGAAAGGCCCGATGCCAATCATTTCCGGGCGTAGCTTTTCTATAAACAATAGATCCTCAATGATATGCTCTACTGTTTGTCCCGGACTGCCGACCATGATTCCGGTTCCTGTCTGATAACCGATCTCTTTCAAATCCGCTAAACATTGCAGGCGTCGTTTGCCGGACATTTCCGCTGGATGCAGTTGCCGGTAATGCAACTCATTATAAGTTTCGTGACGTAACAGATAACGGTTGGCTCCGGCACGGAAGAAACGTTCGTATGCCTCACGTGATTTTTCACCGAGTGACAGCGTAATAGCACAATCCGGATACTCCTGTCTGATACGGGCAACAGTCATTTCTATCTGATCGTTTGTTAGTGCAGGATCTTCTCCTCCTTGTAATACAAAGGTGCGGAATCCCAGTTCATAGCCTTGTTTGCAACAGTTCAGTATACTCTCTCGGATTAACCGGTAACGTTCGATATTCGGATTCCCTTTTCGGATACCACAGTAATAACAGTTATTCCGGCAGCAGTTACTGATTTCAATCAGTCCGCGGATATAAATCTTATTTCCGAAGTGGAGGAGTGCGACTTCCTGCGCCTGTTTATTGATGTAACGCAGAATTTCTGCGTCACATCCGGTCAACAGTTGCCGGAACTCTTCCGGTGTCAGTGTTCTTTCCTGCCGTAGTTTATCGATCCATTGTTTCATAGCTCTCTTTCCGTTTGAGTAGCTCTTGTGCCAGTTGGCGACGTCCCGAAACAATGTCGTTATGCGTACTCGGTCCGGTGATACATCCTCCTTCGCATGCCATCACTTCAATAAACTGTCCCGCAGCCTTTCCTGTCTTGGCGCAGGCACGCAGCAGAGCGATATTTTTTTTATTGATGTCCGACACTTGTATCGCATTAATTTTCTCCGCTTCCTCTTTCAGATAAGCTTTGACGGCTCCCATCACACCACCTGCCTGTGCAAATCCATGTGCTTCGCGAACAGACGTATGTAATACAGAGAACTCCTGTACCTGTTCCAGTTCAATACCCAGTCCATCGAGAATTGAACCGATTTCTTCGAACGTCAGAATATAATCCACCGCTTCGTCACGACGTACTTCTTTTCGTTTAGCTACACAAGGACCGACAAATACAACCTTAGCATCCGGATGCTTCTCTTTGGCAATCCGTGCAGCGTAGTACATCGGTGATCCGGTGGTAGAAACATAAGGTTTCATATCCGGAATATGTTTCTCTACCAGTTCGATATAAGAAGGGCAACAGGAAGTAGTCATAAACTTCTGTCCCTCTTCCAGTTTCTCCAGTAACTCGTGTGCTTCATTACTGGTGGTTGCCATAGCACCTTCGGCCACTTCGATCACATCAGTAAATCCAATTTCCTTGAAAGCACCGTACACTTGTCCGATAGAAGTTTTAAACTGTCCCAAAATAGACGGGGCGATGATGGCGACCATCTTTTCCCCTTTACGGATGCGCTGCAATACATCGAATGTTTGTGAGATTTCGAAGATAGCCCCGAACGGACAAGCATTCATGCATTTTCCACAGTAGATACACTTGCTTTCATCAATGTGCTCTATGCCGTGTTCATCTTTGCTGATAGCTTTTACCGGACAAGACTCTTCACAAGGTACGGGAATATATACAATAGCGTGATAAGGACAACTCTTGTGACAAATACCGCAACTGACACATGTGTCATGGTCAATCATTGCCTGACCGTTTTTCTTGAAACGTATCGCATCTTTAGGGCAGTTCATGTAACAACTACGTGCCACGCATCCGCGACAAAGGTTGGTTATTTCATAATTGATCTGTACACAGGAAGAACAGGCCTCGTCGATGACGCACATGATATTTTCCTTGTCTGGTTCGGGACGACTCAATGCCAATCGTGCATATTCGGAAAGTGGGGTAACTTCGTCGTGTTCGTCTGTCATATCCAGTCCCATCAGAGGAAAAGTCTTGTATCTCCACACTGCGCGTTCTTTATGTACGCAACACCGTCCTAGGGGTTTCGATTTTCGTGGACTCAACTCAATCGGAAGCCGGTCTATCTTTTCCACTAATTCGTCGTTTTTCCAGAGTCTAACAAGGTCTGCCAGCAGTTTATGCCGGACAATCATAATATTATTCGTAAATGCCATATTGTAATAAAGAGGTTGTTAGTTAGTTGGTGCAAAGATACGAACAGAATTTCAATATTTAAGTTTTTTGAAACATTCTTGTAACTTTTTTGTAGCCCTCGCGTGTTATCTTTGTAGTGGACAAAAAATAAGAGGAGGCAGAGTTATGAATAGCAGTATTTTTGAACAGCGCAGTCGTTTTGCCATGATTGGTGCATTGATGGTTATTATCAGCCTGATGTTTTTATTCTACATGGGAAGTTCTTTGGTAAGCTCTACCAAAAAATACTTGGAGCAGATACATGAGATAGAGATCACTTGTATCGACACAGACGAATAAAAACAAGCAACCGAAAGGTAGGATAATCCGGAGGAATTCGTATTTTTGCCGGGAGAAAAACAAATCTTATGGAAGAGAAGAATAAAGCCTGGAAAACGGTAAGTAGCAAATATCTATTTCGCCGTCCATGGCTGACTGTGCGTTGCGAAGATATGTTACTTCCCAATGGGAATCATATCCCCGAGTATTATATCCTTGAGTATCCCGACTGGGTAAATACCATTGCCATTACCAAAGATGGTCAATTCGTTTTTGTCCGCCAGTACCGTCCGGGAATCGAACGAACTTGTTATGAACTCTGTGCCGGTGTCTGCGAGAAGGAAGATGCTTCGCCGTTGGTGTCCGCCCAGCGTGAATTGTGGGAAGAAACGGGCTACGGAAAAGGAAACTGGCAAGAGTATATGGTGATTTCCGCTAATCCGAGCACTCATACCAATCTGACTTACTGCTTTCTTGCCACAGACGTGGAACTGATAGACCATCAGCATCTGGAAGCTACTGAAGATATCACCGTCCATCTGCTCACATTGGAAGAGGTGAGAAGTCTGCTCGATAAGAACGAAATTATGCAAGCGCTGAATGCTGCTCCATTATGGAAATATATCGCAAATCTGTAATTGTGTTTGGAATTCTGTAGAGAAACAATAACTTTGGAGAAAATTTAAATCATCTTATTATGAAAACAGTTTTATGGAGTATGCTTTGTTTGTTTCTCTCCGGATGGGGAAGTATGCAAGCGGTATTAGCACAGGACTTGAAAGAGATGGAAAAGAACTTGTCCGCCATCAACGAGGAATTGAGTCAAAAGACAAAAGAATATAGTTGGCAGCTTGCAGCTGCTTACGCAGATTATTGTGAAGCAAACAATAAATATATAAGTTGGAATGATTTGCCTTATCTGCAACAGGTTGTCGAATATGAGCGTCCTGCTTCTTTGGAGACTTATCGTCTGGAACATAAAGCCAGTAAAGAGGAACTGGATAAGTTTTTAAATACATACAAAGAATATAAAGATCTGGTGAAGAAGCAAAAGGAAGCGGTAACCAAGGAAGAGAAAGATGCTGTATCAACAGCCTTTTCCGCATTCTGGAAAAAGTTGAGAAGTGAAGAGAATGCTTATAAAGATTTGTACTATGCCGAACGAAAGGCTGTCTGCAAATATAGATCGGAAGCTTTGCGATATGCGATTGCCTATTATAAAGAAAAGAAGCAGGAGATTCCGACTTCTTATATAAAATATACTGAACGGTCTTATTTATTGCAGAAAGGTTCTGCCTTGGAGTTATTACAAAAAGAAATAAGTGCATTGGAAAGTGTACAGAGAGAGATAATTCAGAATATAACGAGGGCAAAGTATGGGTTGAGTGAAACCGGAGAAAATAAAAGAAAGAAGATATTTGATTGATAAGAGATCATCTGGGATAAAGAAATCCCTTTTTATAATTGGAGGTCTGGACTGAAGAGTTCGGACCTCTTTGTTTTCTCTCTCAAGTACGTATAGGTAAGTTTCTTTTCATCCTATGCCAACTTCTTTTGCATAGGGAGAAAACTTGTTTAGAGTATAAGATAAACTATAACCACAAGTTCTGATTATATAACTGAAACTTTTGATTACATAACTGAAAGTTGCAGTTTTATAACCGGAACTTGCAGTTATAGTTTGGGATAAGGGAAAAGCAACTTTTCCCAAGGAAGAAAGTAAGTTTCCTCCTTATAGAGAATATGTTTTCTAACCATATTTCATAAGATAGATAATAAGAATCAGGGAATGGCGATGCTGATTTGTTCAACGGTTATTCCAATACAAAAATAATAGTTTCATTTACGGGGGCCCAGTCATAGATAAACTTGGCATGGGAAGTTGCATTCCGCACGCACATGTGTGAGCGTGGAGTAGTTCCCAACGACGGACTATATTCTATCTGCGTCTTGCGGGGAGCATTGACCGGTACTCCGTGAATATAGGCCCCGTCCGTGAAACGACTCGCATAAGGAGCATAACCTCCCGTTTCTTTCGAGCCGTCTTTTAGAAATACCATTTTCACTTTCTTTTCTTGTAAAACAAACATTCCTAAAGGAGTTTCCTGTGCATACGGGGGCAGATGACGTCCCGTAGTGGAAGGATTCATACTGCGAACCACCCATTGCCCTTTTCCGCTACGTTCAAGAGAAGCGATATTCTGATTGTGGCGGTCTACGAAAACAGCTTTGTTAAAAACAATCGTATCTCCGATTACTTTGACATATTTTTTAGGAATCATCCATTCATCTCCGGTAAACATTGGCTCTGCTTTTATGAATTTCTCTCCATCTTCGATAAAACGGGTTAATTCCCCATCCTGTCCGTAACGTTCGGGTACTAATGTGTCAGTCAATAGATAAAGCGGAACGGATTGGTAACGTTCTATGCCAAGAGTATCTGCCACTCGTCCGTAAGCGTTTCTTTTGAAACTTCTCACAAGTGGTGCTTCTCCATTTCTGTTTTTGTAATTCTGGAGAATGGCCCAGGTGGAAGGCTGCAACTGTATATTTTCGAGTAATGCCAGCCGTTCTTTGATTTTATCCCACTGAAACTGCCGGGTAGTGTCTTTATAAGGATAGGTATCTTCCAATGTGTATTGGTCATACAATAAATCTTTGGAGATTTCTATCTGCTCTGCCGTGAGTTTTTTATTAACAGGTTTAACCTCGGGTTGAACTATTGTATCCTGTGACAGCGAGTCTGTTTGTTGTTCGTGTACAGGAGAAATCTCTCCTGTACGCGAAGTGCAGGAGTAGAAGACGCAAGAGGCGATGATGAGGCCGGATGCTATTCCATTCATATTATTTATACAGTGCATTTGATGGTTCGTTTACGAATATACGTCATTATAAGGAATAATCCTTTTGTTTTGTTTAAAAAGTAGGTGACAAATATACTTTTTTGCCATACAATGCAAGTTGTCAGTCATTTTGTCAGTCTATTTCTGACAAAGAATCATTTATTTACTTTGGCACGCTTTTCGCAATAACTTTAGCGTTCCGCCTGAAAAATGGCGGGTAACATCTACTATTAAATGTATAACTAAAATATAACAAGTAACTATGAACATTAAACCATTAGCAGACAGAGTGCTTATCCTCCCTGCACCTGCAGAAGAAAAAACAATTGGTGGTATCATTATCCCTGATACAGCAAAAGAAAAACCTTTGAAGGGTGAAGTTGTGGCAATAGGTCACGGTACGAAAGACGAAGAAATGGTATTGAAAGTAGGCGATACAGTTCTTTATGGTAAATATGCCGGAACAGAACTTGACGTTGAAGGTACTAAATATCTGATTATGCGTCAGAGCGATGTTCTCGCTGTTTTGGGTTAATTAATAATAGTAAATAGTAAATCTTTAAATAGTAAATAAAGAGATGGCAAAAGAAATATTATTCAATATCGATGCCCGTGACCAATTGAAAAAAGGTGTCGATGCTTTGGCAAATGCAGTAAAAGTAACTCTGGGCCCGAAAGGACGTAACGTTATCATTGAGAAGAAATTCGGTGCTCCGCACATCACAAAAGACGGTGTGACAGTAGCAAAAGAAATCGAATTGGCAGATGCTTACCAGAACACTGGTGCACAGTTGGTAAAAGAAGTTGCTTCTAAGACAGGTGACGATGCCGGTGACGGTACAACTACTGCAACCGTTCTTGCACAAGCTATCGTAGCTGAAGGTTTGAAGAACGTAACTGCCGGTGCTAGCCCGATGGATATCAAACGTGGTATCGACAAGGCCGTTGCCAAAGTGGTAGAATCAATCAAGGATCAGGCTGAAACTGTAGGTGACAACTATGACAAGATCGAACAGGTTGCCACTGTATCTGCAAACAATGATCCGGTAATCGGTAAATTGATTGCTGACGCTATGCGTAAAGTTTCTAAAGACGGTGTGATTACTATCGAAGAAGCAAAAGGAACAGACACTACTATCGGTGTAGTAGAAGGTATGCAGTTCGACCGTGGTTATTTGTCTGCTTACTTCGTGACAAATACGGAAAAGATGGAATGTGAGATGGAGAAACCTTACATCCTGATCTATGACAAGAAGATTTCTAACCTGAAAGATTTCTTGCCTATCCTCGAACCTGCTGTACAGACTGGTCGTCCTCTGTTGGTAATTGCAGAAGATGTAGATAGCGAAGCGTTGACTACATTGGTAGTAAACCGTCTGCGTTCTCAATTGAAGATCTGTGCTGTGAAAGCTCCGGGCTTCGGTGACCGTCGTAAAGAAATGCTGGAAGATATCGCTATCCTGACAGGTGGTGTTGTTATCAGCGAAGAAAAAGGTTTGAAACTGGAACAGGCTACCATCGAAATGTTGGGTACTGCTGACAAAGTTACAGTTACTAAAGACTATACAACTGTTGTAAACGGTGCAGGTAACAAAGATAGCATCAAGGAACGTTGCGAACAGATCAAAGCACAAATTGTAGCAACTAAGTCTGACTATGACCGTGAGAAATTGCAGGAACGTCTGGCTAAATTGTCAGGTGGTGTAGCTGTTCTCTATGTAGGTGCTGCTTCTGAAGTAGAAATGAAAGAAAAGAAAGACCGTGTGGACGATGCTTTGCGTGCAACTCGTGCTGCTATCGAAGAAGGTATCATCCCGGGTGGTGGTGTAGCTTATATCCGTGCTATTGATTCTTTGGAAGGAATGAAGGGTGATAATGCCGATGAAACAACTGGTATTGGTATCATCAAACGCGCCATCGAAGAACCGCTTCGCGAGATTGTTGCTAACGCTGGTAAAGAAGGTGCAGTAGTTGTTCAGAAAGTACGTGAAGGTAAAGGTGATTTCGGTTACAATGCCCGCACGGACGTTTACGAAAACTTGCACGCTGCCGGTGTAGTAGATCCTGCTAAGGTTGCTCGTGTAGCTTTGGAAAATGCAGCTTCTATCGCTGGTATGTTCCTGACTACTGAATGTGTAATTGTAGAAAAGAAGGAAGATAAGCCAGAAATGCCGATGGGCGCTCCCGGAATGGGAGGCATGGGCGGAATGATGTAATTCCGGCTTTCGCTGAATGAATATGAAAACGAGGGTGTCCGAAAAGGGTACCCTCGTTCTTTTTATTATCAATCTATTCTGCAAATTGATCTTTTCAAAACATCCTTGCTTTATATTTTGTTTGGTCAACGTATTCTTAGTAATGAGAATACTTCGTATATTTAGAATCAAATTTATTAATAAAAGTGAGATGTTGAAAGTATTAACATTTATGAAGCAGGTAGCTAACGGGCTACAGGTGGAGGGAAACTTCGGTACTGCGCACGTCTATCGTAGCAGTCTGAATGCCATCATTGCTTATAGTGGGAAAGTGGACTTCACCTTTGATGAAGTGAGTCCGGAGTGGTTAAAGGGATTTGAAGTATATCTTCGCAGTCGTGGTTGCAGTTGGAACACCGTTTCCACTTATTTGCGCACGTTTCGTGCGGTTTACAATCGTGCCGTTGATCTTCGGAAAGCTTCTTATGTACCTCATCTGTTCCGTTCTGTTTATACCGGTACTCGTGCCGACCATAAACGTGCATTGGGCGATGAAGATATGAAAAAGGTATTTGCAAAATTGTCTCGTACGTCCGGTGTGCCATTAGCGGTATATCAGGCGCAAGAGTTATTTATTCTGATGTTTTCGCTTCGTGGTATGCCATTTGTGGATCTCGCTTATTTGCGTAAGAGTGATTTGCGTGATAACGTAATAACGTATCGCAGACGTAAGACAGGACGGCCATTGTCAGTGACATTGACTCCCGAAGCGATGATCCTGGTGAAGAAGTATATGAATCGTGATCCTTCTTCTCCTTATTTGTTTCCATTGTTGAAAAGCCGTGAAGGAACCAAAGAGGCGTATCGCGAATATCAGTTGGCATTGCGCAGCTTTAACCAACAGTTGATGTTGCTAGGTGAATTATTGGGATTATCCGATAAGTTGAGCTCGTACACCGCCCGCCATACCTGGGCTACGACAGCTTATTATTGTGAAATCCATCCGGGCATTATCTCCGAAGCGATGGGACATTCGTCTATCACCGTCACTGAAACCTATCTGAAACCTTTCCGAAGTAAGAAAATTGATGAAGCAAATAAACAAGTTCTTGACTTCGTGAAACGCTCTGTTGTAGGTGTAAGCGCTTGAAAATTACTCTGTTACTTTGTAGGTAACGGGAATGAATATCGGTGCAAATATGAGCATATTTCTTAAAACAACCAAACGAAATCATACATTTTTTCTAATAAACTACTCAAAACAGGAATTAATCAAATAAAACACGCGGATTCTTTGTATTAGGGCTTTGCTAACTTCTAAATTTTTGCAAAAGATCTCCTTCCCTCTACTGCCTTTCAGAAGCAGGGGTAAAAAAGTTTCATTACTTATCGTATCATTTTTCAGTATTGACTACTCCCGAAGAGCAGGCACAAAGGTTTTCCCGTTACCTACAAAGTAACGGGCAGTCTATTATTGAAACTTAGTGTTTAATAATATATTATTAATGTAATTTTTAAGTAGTTATGAAAAGAAAATTTGTAAAAGTGATGTTCTTCGGAGCGCTGGCACTTTCTACTGTCACCTATGTAGGCTGTAAAGACTATGATGATGACATCGACAATCTGCAAACACAGATTGACGCAAACAAAGCTAGTATAGCCGAGTTGCAGAATTTTGTGAAAGAAGGTAAATGGGTTACCAATGTTGAACAAATTACCGATGGATTTAAGATAACTTTTAATGATAATAAAAGTTATTCTATTACAAGCGGTAAGGATGCTACACCAACGACTATTAAGATTGATCCGGTAACAAAGAACTGGATTGTCAATGATAATGATCTTGGTATTTGTGCAGAAGGAAAGAAAGGTGCTGATGGCAAACCGGGCGCTGCAGGATCTCCGGGTGGTAAAGGAGAAGACGGATATGCACCTCAAATTTCAGAAAATGGATTCTGGATGGTTTGGGATGCTGAAACTAAAAAACCTGTAGAGACAAAAATTAAAGCTGCTACTGATATTTATGTAGCTGCTGATGCTAGTAATCCATTGGTTTGGATATTGAATATTTTCAATAAGGAGACTAAAGAATGGGAAACGGTTTCTATGCCGAAATCGGCTCGTATCACTAGTATGAGTGTGCTTGGTATAAAAGGCGATGGTTCTGTTGATGTTGGTTCTACAGAGGCTGAAACTACTTTATATTATAGCATAGCTGGCAAAGATATTGTGTTTAATGGAAACAAAACTTTCAAGAAGAAAGGGGATTTGCTTGTTGCTAGAGGTGGCAGCAAGATTCATGCATTGATTAATCCTGTAAACTTGAAGGCAGCAGATATTCAAGCTTATGAAATAGGCTTGACGGACTCTAAGGGTAATACTAATTTTGCTGTTGCAAATATAGCAGATAATTTTAGTATAGATGCTTTGACTCGTGCAGCGGATCCGGAAAAAGAGCCTACAGCAAATAAAGGTGTATACGATTTGACTCTGAAGTTTGTAGACGGATTGACTAAGGACGAATTGACAGCTTTGGAAAGTGCTGAAACTGCTTATGCGCTTACAACAAAAGATGCATGGGGTAATGAAATCATTTCCCAGTATGGTGTGAAAATTAAGGCTAGCAGCCAAAATATACCGGATGTTAATTTTACTGCTCCTGAACCTATGCCTTACCAAACTACCTATAATTTGGATGAATTGTTTGGTAGTGAATTGGATAAGGTGGTAGCTTATTATTATGAGGTAACTGATGAAGAAGCTAAAAAAGCTGATGCAAAATTTGATAAAGAGAAGAATACAATTCTAGCAAATAAGGAGGGTCAGGTGAAAGTTAAGATTCACTGTCTTCTTGTTGATGGAAGTACTCAAGATCCTGAAGTTGAATTGACGTTTACTTATGTGTCTAAGAAAGCTGAAATCAAAGATATGACTTGGGTCGTAGATGCTAGCAATAAGACAGCTACTTCTGAAATAGTAGGTCCTTCAGTAGATGAGATTAAAGGACAAATTAAACTGTCAGACCCAATAGTTGCGACTATTGCTTATACTGATGATAAGGCAATGATCAATGGAAAGGTGGTTCAGTCTTATATGGATGGTAGTATTCAGTTAAAATTGGTAGGTCTGGATAAAGACGGAAAGCCTGTATCAGGAACAAGTGAAGCTGATATAGCTAAAATTACTAAATTTGTAATCCAAGCTACATTTGACGAAAAAAATGTGGCTGCCGTATCTCATACTGCTACAGTTAAATTCAAAAATAAGGATTCCCAAGCAGGTTTGGGTAATGACTTTTTGTATGAAACTACATTCAAGATTACTGTAGATCAGCAGAATGATAAATTGTTCACATTTAAACGTGCAACTGCTTACTTTGATGGTGATAATGCCAAGGCTTATGGTACAGTACCGACTACTGCAGTTCTTGCTGCTACTGCTGATACAAAGATTGGCTTCGATCTTTACACCCTATATAAAGAAGGTTCTATATCAGCGGATAAACAGAATAATATTACATTCACTGAAGAGAAACCTTCTAGAGTGGTAAGTGGTAAAAAGCAGTTTGCTCCTGCATGGTTGGATGAGACTCTCCCACAACCAACAAAGAATTCAAAAATTAAAGTTTTCCCTTATGTTTCTAAGCCAGCAACTGATGAAAATTGGGGTGGTGCTTATACTGGTCGTTATATTACTGTGTCTTATGCACCATTCGGAAATTCTCGTTTGAAAGCTATTACTGATAGATTCAATTTGACAATACTATCAGAAATCTTTGAAGGTACTTTCGAATATACCAAAGAAGTAGATAAGAAAATTATAGGAACAGAAGCAAATCCGCTCATAATCGAAGGAAATACTGTAGAAATATCAGCTAAAGATTTCAAGAGAATAGATGCTCGTGGTAATTCCTATGAATTCAGCGATAACAGAATAGAGTCTGTTTCAGTTGTATTAGCAGATGATGACGCTACAACTTATTTGGCGAAGAACGATGGTAATCTTACTGATGATCCAAAGAAAGTTGTTATATCTAAGAAGGAGGGTGCCGTAATCCTAACTCCTCCTACTTGTAAAGTAAATGTTAATATTCTTGATAAGTGGGGCAGAACTAAATCTGTATCAATCTACGTAAAAGTAAATAAGTAATCAGGATTAAAGGATTTGTAATTGAGGGCATCCTAATTCTTCTTAGACTTAAGATGCCTTCTCTTTACAAGTTGTAATATAGGATAATAAATCCTTTAAAAAGAAATATGCTAAGAGATAGACTGAAAATTATGCTTGTGAAAGTATGTTTTCTCAAATGTTTGTCTCTTGGAAGGGATACCTCCCTTATTTCCCACAGGTATCCCTTTTTTTTGTCTCATTACATCTTCTTATTTGCACTAGAACCAATTTGCTAGTCCCTTATTTCCCTATAGATTAAGGAGATGTTTTGAGAGTATAGAAAGCCCGGGCTTGTGAAAGTCCGGGCTTTTCGTGCTCTTTTGTCTTTGGAACATCTTAGCTATTTCCTTTGTTTGTTCATGCGGGGTATTTCCATTGATGGGATAATACTCGTATATTTATCGTCTAAATTATTAATAAATTATGAGATGTTGAAAGTACTAGCATTTATGAAGCAGGTAGCCACTGGGTTACAGATGGAGGGAAACTTTGGGACTGCACATGTCTATCGTAGTAGTCTGAATGCCATCATTGCTTATCGTGGGAAAAATGATTTTGTTTTTAGTGAAGTGACTTCGGAGTGGTTGAAAGGGTTCGAAGTATATCTTCGCAGTCGTGGATGTAGTTGGAACACCGTTTCCACCTATTTACGGACCTTTCGTGCGGTTTACAATCGTGCGGTCGATCTTCAGAAGGCTCCTTATGTTCCTCATTTATTTCGTTCTGTTTATACCGGAACGCGGGCTGACCATAAACGTGCGTTGGGTGATGACGATATGAAGAAGGTGTTTACTAAATTATCTCGTGCATCGGGTGTACCATTAGCGGTATATCAGGCGCAGGAGCTATTCATCCTGATGTTTTCGCTTCGTGGTATGCCGTTTGTCGATCTTGCTTATTTGCGTAAGAGTGATTTGCGCGGTAATGTAATAACGTATCGCAGACGTAAAACCGGGCGACCATTGTCGGTGACATTGACTCCGGAAGCAATGGCTTTGGTAAAGAAATACATGAATCGTGATTCTTCTTCTCCTTATTTATTTCCATTGTTGAGAAGTCGGGAAGGAACTAAAGAAGCCTATCGCGAATATCAGCTTGCATTACGTAGTTTTAACCAACAGCTGATGTTATTGGGTGAATTGCTCGGATTGGGAGATAAACTTAGTTCATACACTGCCCGTCATACCTGGGCTACGACGGCTTATTATTGTGAAATCCATCCGGGTATTATTTCCGAAGCGATGGGACATTCGTCTATCACCGTCACTGAAACTTATCTGAAGCCTTTCAGGAATAAGAAAATTGATGAAGCAAATAAGCAAGTTCTCGATTTTGTAAAGCGTTCAGTGACAGGTGTAAGTGCTTGAAAATTATTCTGTTACTCTGTAGGTAACGGGAATGAATATCGGTGCAAATATGAGCATATTTCTTAAAACAACCAAACGAAATCACACATTTTTTCTAATAAAGCATTCAAAAGTAGAACTAGGACAAATAAAACACGCGGATTCTTTGTATTAGGGCTTTGTTAACTTCTAAATTTTGCAAAAGATTTCCTTCCCCTCTACTGCCTTTCAGAAGCAGGGGTAAAAAAAATTCATCACATTTGGTATCATTTTTCAGTATCGACTACTCCAGAAGAGCAGGCACAAAGGTTTCTCTGTTACCTACAGAGTAACGGGTTGTGCTATTATTGAAACTTAGTGTTTAATAATATATTATTAATGTAATTTTTAAGTAGTTATGAAAAGAAAATTTGTAAAAGTGATGTTCTTCGGGGCGTTGGCGCTTTCTACTGTCACCTATGTAGGTTGTAAGGACTATGATGATGACATAAAAAGTGTACAGGAACAAATTGACCAGATCAAGTCAAACAATCCTGTAAGCGTGGGAGACATGCAAACTGCCATTAATGTGGCTAAAAGTGCTTTGGAAAGTCAGTTGGCTGATTTAAAGACAAAATTGGAGAATAAGGATTCTCAAATTAAAGATTTGGGTCTGAAAATTACTGATTTGGAGGACAAATTGTCAAAGACTGCTGATAAGGCAACGGTCGACCAGCTGACAAAAGACTTGGCAACAGCTAAGAATGATTTAGAAGCACTGAAGAAACTTCAAAAGTCTGATATTGATGGTTTGACAGCAAGAATTGTAAAGCTGGAAGCCCTTAAAGAGGAATTGGATGGTTTAAAAGTCAATTTCGCTACAAAAGAAGAGCTGAAGAACTACGTTGAATCTGCAAAACTGTCAGGACTTATCAGTGATGAAATTGCCACAGCTTTGGGAGAAGATGGGGAGATTGCCGCTGCAATAAATGATGCTATTCAAACAAAGGTTCTTGCAGACTTTGGCAGTATGAAGGAAGTTGCTGCTCTTGCCGGAGAGGATGCAACTGTAGCAGATGTTATTAAAGAATTGTATGCTGCTATTAATGCTGATAAAACTGGTATCCTTGCTAAACTGACTGCGCTGGAATACTATCAAACAGCATTGGAAGATAAAGCGGTAGAAAATGGTTTCGAGAGTGTAGAAGCCGTTATTGCAGAGGTGAAATCTCTTAAAACGACTCTTTCCGGTCTTTATGCAAGCGCAGAATTCAGTGAAAAAGTCAAGGCGATTGTTTCAGCAGAACTGACGACTGTAAATAGCCGTATAGATACGTTAGAAGATGACCTTGCAAAACTGGGTGTTGCTATTAAAGGTATGATTCAGAGTGTAGTATATATTCCTACAAGCATAGATCGTAGCGTAGATTTCTATACTTTGTATGCTAAGAAAACTTCAACCTCATCTTCTTATGTTGTTGCAGCGAAGAGTGCAGATGCAAAAGAATTGCAATTCCGTATTTCTCCGGCTTCTGCTGCTATGACATTGGAGGATTTCAATAAAAACTACGAAATCAAGTTAAATGCTGAAGAACGTAACTGGACTCGTGCTGCTGAACCGTTTGCCGTAGAAGTGAAGAACTGTGAAGCTGGTGTTCTTACAGTATCATTAACAACTTCAAGCGAAAAGAGCCATGCGATATCTTTGAATATTGTAAGTACAAAAGATGCGGAAGGTAAAGAAGGATTGACTCCGACAAATGTTAATTCTGATTATATCGCAGTGATACAGTCTAGTTATTATCTGAAGACTGCTTATTATGAGGTAGCAACAGAGAAAGCAGGCGAGATTATCTATGATGCTCCCCAACCGGTTGATTATTCAGGAGTTGGAACTTTGACGGTTTCATATACAACAACTGCAAGTGGAAGCACAGCATTTACAAAAACATTAGAAGAACTGAATGTAGAGAATATCTTTGCGACGACTTATAGCTTGACTGGAACAGATGCAAATCTATTTGAAGTTTCTACTGCAGGTAGCGTTAGTCTAAAAACATCCGGTCTGATTGCTTCTTTGGATAAAACTGCTAATGTTATGGCTAAAGTAACGGCTCCAGGTTTCTATTTGGAAACTAGTTCTGATAATCCTAAAAAGTTAGGAACTGTAAAAGTAACACGTACTATTGATGAACTTACACATGCGTATGCTTTGGTAGAACGTGACTGGACTAATGAAACAGCAGTTGCTGCAGAGGAGAGAGTAGTTCTAAATGTTGCTGACATTTATAACGATCCGGCTGTGAATATCCGCCCATCAGCTTATGAAAGTTTGAGTTTGGTTGAACTTCTTCCTACAACAGGTATACGCTTAGAAAATGGTGCAAATAATGCCTTGACTTTAATCATTCCTAAAAATACAGCTGCTGGTGATTATACCGCAACAGCTAAGTTCGAAGGAGATGGCTATACGCTTGTTGTAAATGTTCCAGTTAAGATTAAGCCTATCACTTTGGCTAAACTGGCTAGAGTGTCGGAAATGTGGTCTTCAGATCAAACTCGTACAGGCTTTACTCCGACAAAAGATTCTGAGACAGCGGCTACTGCTATTACTTCCGAATTTAAGCTTGCTACTATATTCTCCAACTTTGATGCTGTTAAAGCTGCTGTTTTGGCTAAAGGTGGTACTTTCGTAATTACTACTAACATTACGGAAAATAGCATTGCTGGCGTTAGCTATGATGAAAACGAGGCTAAGTTTACGTTTGATAAAGATCTCTATACTGGTAAGATGACTGTTGGTGGTAAGACTGTACCTGCTGTAGTTAAGTTTACTATTAAAGCTAGCTATAATGGTAAAGTTGAGGATACGATTGAAGGTATTGTTGAAGTGAAAGATATTAGTGGAACTTGGGTTGCTCCGACTGCAACGACTCTTTCTTTATCTGATAAGTCTGTAGAATATAATGTTTCAACAGGTTTTGCTTGGAATGATTTGGCAGGTAAGACTATGTGGAAGGATGGTGCTGTGGTAGCAGGAACAGGAAGCAATGGATTTGCAAATTCAGTTACTAATCCTCTTGATATCTATGGTCTGGCAGCTCCTGTTTTTGAATTCAAAGAAGCAGCTGCGTCAACTTATCTGTCTCTTGATGATGCTACAGGAAAGGTGACCTTTACAGCAGAAGGTAAATCTCACCATTTCTACGAAGCTGTAACTTATACTGTAGAAGTAAAAGCTACATCTAAGTGGGGTACAATTAAGAATTATGAAGGAAAGAATACAATTACAGTAACTATTCCGGCAGAATAAGAAGAAAAATTGGAGAGTTGCTTCAAACCTCTTAATGCTTTATATAAGCAAAGGATTGTATTACAGTTGAAACTACTCCAAATTCAGAATAATAAAACCCTTCTTCACCTTGTGTGAAGAATACGCCGAGAAGAAACAGAGTGAAGGATTTGGCTTGTGAAAGTCAATCCTTCCAATTCTGTTCTTCTTATAGAAAGGGATACCTCCCTTATTTCCCACAGGTATCCCTTTTTTTTATTTCATAACATCTCCTTATTTGCACTAGAAACCAATTTGCTAGTCCCTTATTTCCCTATAGATTAAGGAGATGTTTTGAGAATATAGAAAGCCCGGGCTTGCGAAAGTACGGGCTTTTTCATTATTATTTATTTATCGGATTGAATATAATGGAAGTTCTCGTCATACAGTCCTACGAGCAGGCTTTGGCCTTTACCATCCACTTTCAGCCCGCCATATACGGCTTTTTGATAAAGAGTATCTTGTCCCTCTTCAAAGAAGAAAGACTCGGCACCGAGGAAGATCCGGTGACGTACTATTTTATATTTGATGACTAGCTCATTGTCGTTTACAGGCTCTAAAGCGTTTTGCAGCCGCACTATTTTTCCTACTTGATTACTGTCAATTTGAAGTATGGCATAACCGCGTATGGCAGTTTGTTGGTCTAGCAGATCTGATGAAGCTTCTTTGTAGCTAAGCCTCATATAGTCTCCTTGCATAAGAGAGCGGGGATCGACGGGAGCTAGCTGTAACAAAATCAACTGTCCGTCTTTCAAAGTTTGCTCTTTTTTATAAACCGACCAGTTGAAATATCCCAGTAGCAGTATCAGGTTTGCAATAATCAATATTCGGCTATACTTTTTCATGTCTTGTTCTTTTTTGAGTGAAGAAATACCAGGCTGTAATACATGCAATTCCGATGAAGAAAAGTGTCATGGATTTGGTGAGCAGGCTTAAATTCAGATCATAATAGTATTTGGAAACGGCATAGATAAAAAGAAGAAGCGAGGCAGCACACTCCGCTTTGTAGCCATAATGGAAACATATTAGAATCAGCAACAAACTGCCGGATAAATAAGGAGCAAACACGGTAGGCAGACAGATAACAATACAAAGAATATAGATACCAATCTGGTTCACCGGATGATCCACTTTCATGACCTGCATGATTCGTTGAACCATTATAAGAATACCGATCCATATACAAACAGACAGTATGCAGGATACAAGCCAGCTATTTGTTTCTGATATCAGATAATTGATTGATAATCCTCCCAGTGAGACGATACCGGATATGAATAATCCGAAATGAAATGGTTTGTATTTGGAAAAGTAATTCTCTGTTCCTATACATTCAAACAACTTAGTTTCAAAGATGTTGGCAAATAAAAATAGTGCAAGGATAGGAACTACAGCTATTTGCAAGGGATAAAACGAAGAAAAGACATGGGCGGCTTCTCCGAAGAAAGATATATTAAACAGAATGACTGAAAGAAAGGGGAGGATAAACCCTCTTGATAACAAGAATGTGAGAATACTGATTCCCATAAGTGTGGTGAAGAGGATATTAATGCTGGCATTTATACCAAAACCAATCAATACACACCCGGCTATGTATAAAGTGATGTTCATTGCATCCAGAAAAGACCGGATCACTATGCGGCTGATTGTTAGGGTAGTGAGAATTAATATACTTCCTACAATCAGGCAAGAAATATCGGAGCGGAGGATTCTGGCAAGTGCCAGAAATCCCAGAAAGAAAATAGCCGTCAGGATTCCTCCGATAATAGATACGGCTTGAATGGTGAGGCTATGCTTCTGTGTCATACCATTGCTTTTTTAGATGAAGAATGATGTAAATGAGTAAAGTTGTTCCGGTGATGACAATAACCCCTCCGTAGAAGAATATCTGAACATCCCTAAGACCGCTTTGTGATATGAATGTAGTCAATAGAATCATTAACGCAGCAAACGGAATGATAGCCAGATAGAACAGGCTTTTTACTTTCCATCCATACCAAAGTCCCGCAGAGAATAAAAGGAGGGTGCTTATGAGAGGAACAGACAATATGGCATTCTCTTCGCAGATTGCCATCATTAACAGAAAACTGGTATGTATAATAGTAGCCAGTGAAAGAAGACTGACAAACCAGCGATTGTTGCTGTCCAAATGACCTTTTACACTCATCCATTCCGTGATGATCGTTGTTAAGGCACATATCCAGGTTACTGCATTGGCCAGCAAAGTCATTTCCCAGGAGTTGGCACTGGCAATCTGTATATTGTACAACCATATCGTAGTACAAAGTAATCCGATGAACGTCAGCCATAACGGAGCGAAACGGATAGCAACCGCCCAGAGAATAGTGAAGAGAGTCCATCCCAGGAAAAGATCGTAAGCATCGGCTCCCGTTTGGTAGATTTGTCCGAAGACAGCGAAAAGCGTGCCTATCAGGAATGTAGCTCCGGTCAGGAGAATTTGTTTGACGAGCTTATTCCAATGCGTGAATGTAGCGAGCAGGACAGAAGCTACTAATAACACTTCTACTATTCCTAACTTTGCAAATTTGGGTAATTCCTCCCAGTTGTAGGCAAAGAAGAAGATAATTCCTGCCACTGTAAAACCAACGCCCACTGCCAATAAAAAAATAGAAAGGAATTGATTCCATTGCTTTTTATCTGCGTACAGCGCTTGTCGGGATAAAGGCGAAGAGTCGGTCTTTTCCATGTGTTTTTGCTTTTTGATGATTACAAACATAAGAAAATAAAATGATTATCACCTCAAGATAGACTATAAAAAGGTATGACTTACCTTATTGAAATTGACAATAATAGTAGGTCATACCTTGAGAGAGGTTATGAAAATATTCAAAATAGAATAACTTAAAATACCTCCCGTATATGCTTAAAGTTAGAATTGATCGTATCAATTACTTCTTGTGAACGACCGTTGATTAACAACTTATACATTGATTGTGCAAAGCCCACCATTTGACCGAATTCAATTTTGGGAGGCATGGCCAGTGCGTTCGGATCAGTCATGATATTAACAAGTACCGGACCGTCCAACTCAAATGCATTCAGTAAGGTAGTCAACACTTCTTCCGGATCACTGACATTAAATCCGGTCATTCCCATTGCTTCCGCCACTTGAGCAAAGTCTGGATTCAACATATTTGTCTGCCAGTCCGGCAATCCGTCCACTTCCATTTCCAACTTCACCATTCCCAATGAACGGTTGTTGAATACGATAATTTTAATTGGTAACTTATATTGTACAACGGTTTCCAAGTCTCCTAAAGTCATAGACAAGCCACCATCTCCGCAAAGCGCCACTACCTGGCGATCCGGATAAGCTAGTGCGGCACCGATGGCTTGCGGCAAAGCATTTGCCATAGAACCATGATTGAAAGAACCCAGCATGTGGCGTTTGCCTGTCGCTTGCAGATAACGTGCTCCCCACACACAAGTCATTCCCGTATCTACTGTGAACACAGCATCGTCCGAACTTAGTTTGTCTATTTCGGACATCACATATTCGGGATGAATCTTATTTACATCGCCTTTATCTTCCGTGTAAGCAGCCAGATCCTTCTTTACGCCTTCATATCTTTTGAGTTGTTTCAACAGGAACGAATCATCTGTCTTCGGATTCAGCATACGCAATAGACTTTGGATGCTCAGTTTAACATCACCGCAAAGTCCGATATCCACCTTTGCACGACGTCCCAGACGTTCGGGCTTTATATCAATCTGTGCTATCTTGATGTCATCCGGCAGGAAAGCGGAATAAGGAAAGTCGGTGCCGAGCATGAGAAGCACTTCGGCTTCATGCATACTGTAATAGCCCGACGGCATTCCCAACAATCCGGTCATACCCACTTCATACGGATTTTCATATTGCACCTCCATCTTTCCTTTGAAAGTATATACCACCGGAGCATTCAGCTTCTCGGAAAGAGCAATCACTTCCTCGTGAGCTCCCCGGCAACCGATGCCGCAGAAAAGAGTGATACGCGTATGTTTGTTTAACATGTCAGCTAATTGAGCCAGATCTTCTTCCGACGGACAAACTTCCGGTGGGGCAGGATAGTTGATAACCGACGAGTCGACAGCAACGGCAGAAGCCTTTGCCAAGTCACCCGGAAGCCCGATAACGGACACCCCTTTGCGGGTGACAGCCGTTTGTATGGCCGACTGGAGCATACGTGGAAATTGTGTGGGAGTAGTGGCTACTTCATTATAATAACTGCAATCGTTAAAAAGTTTGATGGTATTCGTCTCCTGAAAATATTCCGTACCGAACTCTCCGGTGGGAATTGTAGAGGCGATGGCGATTACCGGTGCGCCGGACCGGTGTGCGTCATACAAGCCGTTAATCAGATGAACATGTCCCGGCCCGCTACTTCCCGCGCAGCATCCCGGGCGACCGGTCAGTTGTGCTTCTGCCGCAGCGGCATACGCCCCTGTTTCTTCGTGGCGCACATGTATCCATTTTATTTGATCGTTTTTTCTGACTGCTTCGTTTACTTCATTCAGACTGTCGCCTGTTACGGCGTAGATGCGTTCAACTCCGGATTTTACCAGAGTATCTATCAACTGTTCTGCTATTTTTTTTGCCATAGCTGTAATTGGTTTAGGATTGATTTTTATGTAATAACAGATGGCTGCAAAGAAAAGTTCTGATTTAACATATGCTAATAACGCCTTTGTGTCGGGACACATCACCACTTTTATGTTAAAATTAATTCTGTAACAACTTTTTAGTAAAGATGTATAAACAATTGCAATATCCTTTTGTTATCTTTATAGGCGAAATCTTAACCTAATGTATTAAACCTCTTAATTACTCTAGAAAAATGAACAGAAATGAAATCGGTGTGAATGCCGGTAAGGTTTGGCAACTGCTTAGTAATAATGAGAAGTGGAGCTATGGACTTTTGAAGAGAAAATCCGGGCTGAAAGATAAAGAGCTGGGTGCCGCTTTGGGGTGGTTGTCAAGAGAGAGCAAAATAGAGTTCGATCAGTGCGATGAAGAGCTTTATGTATATCTCTGTGTGAATGTTTATATTGGCTGAAAGAGTTTGACGCTTTAACGAGAACAGAAGAATCTCCGGAGGAATGACAGCATAGTCAGCACTTCGGAGATTCTTGTTTTTTTATCCTTTTTCTGCTTTATGTTTCTTCCTTTCAATGGATTTCCGGAAATAATTCTGTTACTTTGCATCACGAATTAAAATGTAAGAAACAATGAGAAGTTTTGCCTCCGACAATAATTCCGGTGTGCATCCGTTGGTAATGGAAGCATTGAACCGGGCTAATATAGACCATTCTTTAGGATATGGCGATGATAAATGGACAGAAGAAGCCGTAGCGAAGATAAAGGAAACCTTTACGCCCAACTGTGTCCCCTTGTTTGTATTTAACGGAACAGGTAGCAACGTGGTAGCATTGCAGCTGATGACCCGTCCGTATCATTCCATCTTTTGTGCGGAAACGGCTCATATCTATGTAGATGAATGCGGCTCTCCTGTGAAAATGACAGGTTGTCAGATTTGTCCGATTGCTACTCCCGACGGTAAGCTTACCCCGGAATTGATGCAACCCTATCTGCATGGTTTCGGCGATCAGCACCATTCGCAACCCAGAGCTCTCTATATTTCCCAATGTACCGAACTTGGCACCATCTATACTCCCGAAGAGTTAAAACGTCTGACTGACTTTGCCCATCTGAATGGTATGTATGTACACATGGACGGAGCCAGAATAGCCAATGCCTGTGCCGCTTTGAATCTTTCCTTAAAGGAACTGACAGTAGACTGCGGAGTCGATATTCTTAGTTTTGGCGGAACGAAGAACGGACTGATGATGGGAGAGTGCGTGATTGTATTTAATAAAGACCTGCAACCGGAAGCCCGCTTCATCCGTAAGCAATCCGCCCAGCTCGCTTCGAAGATGCGTTACCTCTCTTGCCAGTTTACGGCATACCTCACAGATAACCTCTGGCTGAAGAATGCCAACCATGCCAATGCAATGGCTGCCAAACTTTACACTGAATTGAAGAAACTGCCCGAAGTAACTTTCACTCAAAAAGCCGAAAGTAACCAGTTATTCCTCACCATGCCCCGCCCGGTTATCGACCGGATGCTAGAGTCTTACTTCTTTTATTTTTGGAACGAAGAGAAGAATGAAATCCGTCTGGTGACTTCTTTTGATACCACAGAGGAGGATGTAGACGAGTTTATAAGACTTTTAAAACGTTAAAAAGGAAATCCGGAACAACAAAAGCGCCTGAATATCTGTTTTTATAGGAAGTTTGAAACTAACTTTGTCCGCAAAGTTTTCTACTTCTTATGATTATGAATACTAGACAGAACAGGCTAATCATATTCGCGCTTTTGTTGTTGACACAAACCCCGTTGGGCGCACAGCTGCATTCTACTAAAATTGAACTGCCGGAGGATTCTATATCTGCAACCATGGAAGATTCCATTCCGGCAAAGCGCAGTTTCTTTAAAAAGTTTCTTGATTACTTCAATGACGCCAATAAGGAAAAAAAGAATAAAAAGTTTGATTTCAGTGTGATAGGCGGCCCACATTATTCCAGTGACACCAAGTTCGGACTCGGACTGGTGGCAGCCGGACTATATCGAACCGATCGGATTGATACGCTTCTTCCTCCCTCCAATGTCTCTCTTTACGGAGATGTGTCGACTGTCGGCTTCTATCTGTTGGGAGTCCGCGGAAATCATCTGTTTCCAAAAGATAAATACCGCTTGAATTACAATCTCTATTTCTATTCTTTTCCCAGTCTGTATTGGGGACGGGGATATGACAATGGAGCGAACTCTGATAACGAAAGCGATTATAAACGTTTTCAGGCACAGGTGAAAGTCGATTTTATGTTTCGGCTGGCAAAGAACTTCTACATCGGCCCGATGGCCGTATTCGATTATATCGACGGACGGAACTTTGAGAAACCGGAACTATGGGAAGGAATGGCCGCGCGAACCACTAATACCAGCCTGGGACTTTCCCTCCTTTACGATTCACGTGATTTCCTGACAAATGCATATCATGGCTATTATTTGCGGATAGACCAGCGGTTCAGTCCGGCTTTTCTCGGCAATAAATATGCGTTTAGCAGTACAGAACTGACTACCAGTTATTATCAGCCGGTATGGAAAGGTGGAGTGCTGGCAGGGCAATTCCACACATTGCTTACCTATGGCGATACCCCTTGGGGATTGATGGCAACGTTGGGAAGTTCTTACTCCATGCGCGGATATTACGAAGGACGCTATCGGGACAAGGGAGCAATGGACGCGCAAATAGAACTCCGGCAACACGTCTGGAAACGGAATGGAGTAGCTGTATGGGTAGGAGCGGGAACGATTTTTCCACGACTTTCCGAGTTCACCCCGAAACACATTCTGCCTAATTATGGCTTCGGGTATCGTTGGGAATTTAAGAAGAGAGTAAATGTACGTTTGGATTTAGGGTTTGGCAAACACCAGACCGGATTTATTTTTAACATCAATGAAGCTTTTTAAAAATATAAAGAATTGGTTGGAAAATCAGGAACATCTGTTTTATCTGTTCCTGTTTATCTTGATAGTGCCTAATATGGTACTCTGTTTTACAGAACCTTTACCATTTATGGCAAAAGTCGCCAATGTGTTGTTACCTTTCGGTTGCTATTACCTGCTGATGACTTTGTCGAGGAATTGCGGCAAGATGCTGTGGATTTTATTCCTGTTCCTGTTCTTCGGAGCCTTTCAGATCGTGTTGCTTTATTTATTCGGCCAGTCCATTATCGCTGTCGATATGTTTTTGAATCTGGTCACCACCAATTCGAGTGAGGCATTGGAACTGCTCGATAATCTCACACCTGCCATTATTGCTGTAATCATACTCTATGTACCTGCCCTGATATTAGGGACGATTTCAATTATACGTAAACGGAAACTTACGGTAGAGTTCATTCGCAGGGAACGGAAGAGAGCCTTCCTGGTCTTTGGAATCTCCCTCCTTAGTCTTGTCGGAGCCTATGTGCAGGATTCGGGATATGAGTTGAAATCTGATTTATACCCGCTAAACGTATGCTACAACGTAGGTCTTGCCTTTCAAAGAACAGCTCTGACACAGGATTACCACCGTACATCCAAAGACTTTACTTTCCATGCCCGGCCTACTCATCCGGAGGGAAAACGGGAAGTATATGTAATGGTCATAGGAGAAACCTCTCGTGCCCTAAACTGGCAATTGTATGGTTACGAACGTGAAACGAACCCGCTCTTATCCCGGCAAACGGGTCTGATTGCTTTCCCAAAAGTGTTGACAGAGTCGAATACGACACATAAAAGTGTCCCCATGCTGATGTCGGATGCTACTGCCTGCAACTACGACTCTATCTACCATCAAAAAGGAATCATCACCGCTTTCAAAGAGGCAGGATTCCGGACGGCTTTTTTCTCCAACCAACGTTACAACCATTCATTTATCGACTTCTTCGGAATGGAAGCCGATACGTATGATTTTATAAAAGAAGATTCGGTCAGTTCTACCTATAATCCTTCTGACGACGAACTTCTGAAATTGGTGGAGGAGGAACTGGCGAAAGGTGCAACGAAACAATTCATCGTACTTCACACCTACGGTTCCCACTTTAACTATCGCGAACGTTACCCGTCGGAAGATGCTTTCTTTACGCCCGATTATCCGATGGAAGCAGAGAGAAAATACCGGGATAACCTGGTGAATGCCTATGACAACTCTATTCGTTACACGGATGATTTTCTGTCACGACTTATCCGTATGTTGGAAAAACAGCAGGTAGATGCCGCCATGCTCTACACTTCCGATCATGGAGAGGACATTTTCGACGATTCCCGTCATCTGTTCCTCCACGCTTCTCCCGTACCTTCTTATTATCAGCTTCATGTGCCATTCCTGATTTGGATGTCCGATGACTACCGCGAAACGTATCCCGAACGTTGGAATACCGCTATTGAAAATAAGGATAAGAATGTTTCTTCCAGCAGCTCTTTCTTCCCGACCATGCTGTCTTTAGGCGGAATAGAAACTCCTTACCGGGATGATTCGCAGGCTGTGACGGCTTTGCACTACGTCCTGAAACCGAGGGTTTATCTGAACGATCACAATGATCCCCGTCCGTTGGATGATTTGGGCATGAAGAAGCAAGACTTCCAGATGCTGGAAAAGAGGAATATCAAGTATTAAGTATTAGGTATTAATCCTTGTTAATTTTTGCATCCAAAAATGGGATTGGCGTGTTATTTGCCGTATGATGTATGAACGATTAAATTCATAAAACATGGCCTATATAGATTATTACAAGATTCTTGGAGTAGACAAAAGTGCTTCTCAGGATGATATCAAAAAGGCTTTTCGTAAGTTGGCCCGGAAATATCACCCTGATTTGAATCCTAATGACCCTAGTGCAAAGGATAAATTTCAGGAAATCAACGAAGCCAATGAAGTACTGAGTGACCCCGAGAAACGTAAAAAGTATGATGAGTACGGAGAACATTGGAAGCATGCCGATGAATTCGAAGCGCAGAAACGTGCACAGCAACAAGCCGGAGGCTTTGGCGGTGCAGGAGGTTTCGGCGGATTCGGCGGTGCGGGTCAGGGTTTCTCCGACGGTAACGGAACCTATTGGTATAGTTCCGATGGAGAAGGATTTTCCGGTGGCAACGCTAGTGGATTTTCCGATTTCTTCGAATCAATGTTCGGACATCGGGGAGGAAGAGGACAAGGTTCTGCGGGATTCCGCGGACAGGACTTTAATGCCGAACTTCATCTTTCCCTTCGTGATGCTGCTCAAACGCATAAGCAGATATTGACTGTAAATGGTAAACAGGTACGTATCACTATCCCTGCCGGTGTAGCCGACGGACAGGTTATTAAACTGAAAGGCTACGGAGCCGAAGGTGTCAACGGAGGACCTGCGGGCGACTTGTACATTACGTTCGTTATAGCCGAAGACCCGGTGTTCAAACGCCTGGGCGACGATCTGTACGTAGATGTGGAGGTAGATCTTTACTCTGCCGTATTGGGAGGCGAGAAAGTAGTCGACACGCTGGACGGTAAAGTGAAACTGAAGATAAAACCGGAAACGCAGAACGGTACGAAAGTCCGTCTGAAAGGTAAAGGATTCCCGGTTTATAAGAAGGAAGGACAATTCGGTGACTTGATTGTGACCTATTCTGTCAAGATTCCTACGAACTTGACCGACAAACAGAAAGAGTTGTTCCGTCAATTACAGAGTATGAACTAAAATGAATGAGTACTATGCAGACCGAATTAATAATTGTCAGTGAATACTGTCACAAATGTCATATTGAGCCTTCATTCATCGAAATGTTGGAAGAGGGCGGTTTGATTAACGTGCATACCGAAGGCGGTGAACATTATCTGCTTTTGTCGGAACTCCCGAACGTGGAACGTTATAGCAGAATGTACTATGACTTATCCATCAACATGGAAGGTATCGATGCCATTCATCATTTGCTGGAAAGGATGGAAGATATGAGGCACGAAATGCGTTCGCTTCGCAAACAACTTTTGCTGTACCGGGAACGGGAAATAGAAGATATGGACTGGTAAAAAATAGAGCCTCTGTTTGATTCGAACAGAGGCTCTATTTATAGTAAACGGAGGCTCTGATTCATTCAATCAGAGCCTCCGTTTTTTCAGGATGTTTATGCCGTTATTTTATAATACAATATACGTGCAAATCTCTTCCAGATAGCGTGCGTCGATAGTGTCGAAGCTATCCAATGTATCACTGTCGATATCCAGCACCCCGACAACTTTCCCCTGCTTGAGGATTGGTACTACTATTTCCGATTTCGAGTCCGAACTACAGGCTATGTGTCCGGGAAACTGCTCTACATCAGGAACAATCAGTGTACGGGCTTCTTTCCAAGCGGTTCCGCAAACTCCTCTGCCAAAGCGGATGCGAGTGCAGGCAATGGGGCCTTGAAACGGACCCAGTACGAGTTCTTCCTCTTTCACAAGGTAAAAGCCTACCCAGAAGAAACCGAAAGTCTGCTTTAAGGCTGCTGCCATGTTGGCAAGATTGGCAATGAGATCTGCTTCCGTACTTACCAAAGCATGCAGTTGCGGAAGTAACTCCCGATACTTTTCTTCCTTGCTTCCTGTGTGGATGATTAAATTTTCTGCCATCTCTTTACTATTTGATTTGGTTCAGGATGCTCGGATCTTTTATCTTATCGTCTTCTGCAAAGAAGATAATCTTAGTCAGTATCTCGGCAGTCTTCGGATCTTCATCTACGAAAGGCAGGAACAGGCGTCCGCGATTTTGCGAATGTACCGGAAGAACGGCTATCTGTGCACCACCTTCCTGATGGATCACACCGCTGCCCAGATGGATATTATACTTACCCAGTTTGCCTTCAATGTGAGCAAAACTTCCTTTTATCGTCACGTTCTTGAAATGGAACAACGGCATTGTCAGTTCCACCAGCACGCTGCGTATCTCGATGGTAGAGTGGCTGGTTTCCGGATCGACGCTTCCGGCATGAGCTACACTTACTGCCAAGTCTACGTCCCTCATCACTTCCGAGAAGATGACAGGAGGAATCTCCGAGATTTTCATCAGCTTGTAGTCCTTGCGGTTGTGGAAGCAGACATATTCTAATGTCGGAGCTTCGATGTCGGCAGGAGAGAACCAGTCTGCCATCGCATAGATGGTGGCGATGATGTTCTCTTTGTAATAGATCTTTTGGAGACCGTCTTCATAGTCGGCTACCCAGCGACGGCCTTTCAGTACGGCAACCGTTTTCTGCGGTTGGATCTGGTTGCCGGCATAGCGGCGGGATTGAGTGGCTTCTATTTCTTCCGGAGTCGGAACGTAAAGTTCGCGGAATACCTGTTTGAAAGGTTGGCGGATTGATTTATCGAACAGGAATTTTTGATAAGCATGCCAGTCTCCGCTTGTATACAGGTCTGTGGGGTGCGCGATGCGTAACTCGTCTTTCGGTTTTAACGGGAGGCAAACGGCATTCACTGTAATCAGCAATCCATCGGTGTAGAAGCCCGTCTGTCCATTGCAGATGAAGACGAGATGTTTCAGTAATGGCCAGATAACAGGATTCTGCATCAGCTTGCGCAATTCGTTTTCTTCAAAATGGGTGCAGTCTTCCATCGCCTGTTCCAGCATGATGCGCGAACGGGTGTACTGGTCTTTCAGCTTTTTGTGTACTGCTTTCAGTTCTTCTATATACGGATGCTTTTTCAGCTTGGCAGGCATGCTGTTGAGCTCTTTGCCGTCTTTGATTTGCTTAATCTCCGATTTACCTTCCTCGTTGATTTGTACATACACTTCTACGCCGTCTATCTCTTTGGGGGACAGGTAGGGAAGAAGTTCTTTAATCAGTTCAGTTTCCATGCTCCAGGTCAGGCGGGTAACGTCTCCGTAACCGGAGTTGCGTGCCAGGTTTTGCAGAGCGATGTTTACCGCTTTCTTTTCGCTTTCCTGTCTTTGAGCACCGAATTCCTTGCTCTCTTTCAGGAACTTTTGCAGGTATTGATAACGATCCAGCAGTTCTTTATCCGGCTTCCGTCCCAATGGGATGAGGCCGTAGCTCATCAATAAGTCTTTGTTGCGCTTGGCTATTATTTCTTTCTTTATATCTGCCGCCTTCACTGCACCGTTGGTAGCATCGGCAAACTTACGGGCACGGGTATGGCTGTTGCTGCATGAAATATATTTGGCGGCATTGTAGACCACTTCGAAGCGTTGCTTGCCAATTGTCTTAAATGCATCTTTGAACCAGTCGATGTCAAAAGCACCTTCCCGCAGGTCATCTACGTCGATGGGGGTGTAGCGGGCGATAATCGCTTTCTTCTTGTCGTCACACGTTTCATTGGTGTGGGCGTGGAAATAATAGGCTGCACTTGTCAGTCCTTTCCAGCCTATTGCCTTTTCAGTCAGTTCAATCCATTGTGGGGCGAACATGGCGGCTTCTACCAGTCGCTCGTCGCTGATTTCGGCTTGTTTCGCCAGTTTCTTCAGATTCTCGCTGGTGTCCGTAGGCAGGGGATGGCAAGCATGGAGCAGACTGCTCAATACACCCCGTTTGGTGCTGCCCCAGTTGTAACTGTCACGTATGAAAGTATCTTTGCCGAATGCTTGCAGAATACGGATAAATGTTTCGGCTCCATAGACGTAGCTTAGTTCTTCTGCAAGGGAGGTGACTTGTGTCTCGGAGTCTCCACGTTTTAATTCAATTTCAAGAATCCGGTCTACCACCTTTTGGGCGAGGGAACGGAAGAGGGAGAAGTCGATGTTTTTGATATCGGCGTATCTTTCTTTTTCCTTGTTGAAACGAACGTTGTCGTTCAATACCATGGTGATTGCTTTGATCTGGCTGGGAGAGCTGATGCGTCCCATCATTTCACGGTATACTTCCTCTGTCGGGATGATTCCCAGCATCCAGGCACGGGCGAAGTCTGTGGCATGAAGATAAGAGTCTGTTTCCTCTAGTTCGGGGGTGTGCTCCATGTAGTTGGTGAGCTTATAAAGCTGATAGCGCACTGTGAAGTAACGGATAAATAGATCATCATTCATGGGCTTTTGAGGCATTTCGAGCCAGAAGTTCACGAATTTGTTGTTATGTATCGGATAAACGACCTGTTTTTCTCCGTATTCCAGTTTGTCCCGAAGCCATGCATGCTTACTGGTGTACTGGCGGAAGATGTTTTTGGTATTTAGCAAAGGCAATAGTTGGAGCAGCATATTGACGGCCAGTCGTTGATAGACGGCTTCATCTTTGTATTCGTATGCCAGTGCTTCGATGATGTCACTCATCTGTTCATAGTACGGCATCTTGCGGAGGTCTTTCTGCAATCCGCGGTAAGTGATGCCGGCATACATCCGGTTGACAAGCGGCTCAAAAGTATTACTTGATTTCTGGTCTGCCTTGATGTCTTCTTCATCTTCCTCGTCGGAGTCGTCTTCGTCTTTAGCGGTACCTGTCGATGCAAGCATGAAACTCATCATCAGCAATTTGTCGTAGCTTCCTATTTCTTCTTCGTAGAAGGCTTTCCACAATTCCGGGAATCCGAGTCCGCTCAATCCTCCGTAGTTGCTCCAGTTTATCAGGACACTGTTACCTACCAGACGTGCTTCTCCGTAACCATTTTTGAATTCTTCATTCTTGTAGGTTTCGATGTATTTGCTTAGTTTTTTGAAAACGAGTTTGGCCCTTCCAAAGCAGATGAATTCGAATGCTTTTTTAACGTTGAATCCTTTGTCCTGGGTAATTTCCGGCAGACTGACTTCAAGAGACGGATCGTACAGACCGAAACCGTTATCTTTGGTATAATGTTGTGTGACGCTCTCTTCTGTTCCATCGCCAATCAGAGATTCTATCAATACTTTTTCTTTCGGGTTCGGCTTCTGAATCTCTTTAACTGTCGGGATCAATTCCTGATAGATATCTTGCAGGAATTCTACATTGTGTATGGTCTTCATCATGTCCAATCCTGCCAGGCGGCGTTCGGCAACCTTGTCTGTTAGCAAGCGGCGGATGCTGTCGGCTAGCTGTTCTTTGGGCTGTTTCATCAGCAGATTGATAGCATGGATACGCATTTCGCTGTATTTGAAGCGCAGTAACTCTTCTACTTTCTGGTTTTGTTCGGGCGATAAGGTCATCTCGGACAATGCTTTATATGCTTCTTCACGCACATCTTGCGAACGGTCTCCCAGTGATTGCAGTACATATTCTTCCTGTAGCGGACTGGTCGGTGGAGCTAATACAACACCGATATAGCCTGCCCGCATATAAGTATCCAGAGAGGGCAGATAGCTGCAAAGATCGTCTTTCAATGCAGAATTATTAGTCATCCAGGTGATATATGCCATTTTGAGAACGATTTCCGAACGGGTGAGTTCTGTGCTTTCCCAAGGGAATACATAAGGAGAATAAATCTCTTTGGCAGAGATGGACTGATAGATTTGCTTCAGATATTCATAATGGCGGACCGCCTCTTCTTTGCTATCAAAATAGTCGTGGAGTGACGGGGCGTCTTTGTGCCCTCCGTACCGGCTAAGATAGAGACCGGACAGATACAACGGTAAGATAGCCGCCACCACCGACGGTTCCTTATACCATCTTTCAAAGGCATTTTTACTGATGCGGTGGTTCATGCCGGAGTATTGCGTACAGCGTAAGAAATAAAGTAATGTCTGTACCTGGTATTTAGCACCTTTCTTGATAATTTCCGGTACGAGCGTCTGAATCTCTTCCGTATTATAGAATCCGATGCTCCATAAAGCCAGATAGAGTTCGACTGTATCTTTGCTTTGAAGAGCACTGTGTGCTTGTTTCCGGTCGTTCAGAAAACGATGGATCAGTTCTACATATTTATTGGTGATACGTTCGCTGCTGTCTTGTTCTCCGATACCCGTACTGACTGCAATACCGCGTTTCACGGAAGCAAATCGTTGCAGGCCGTTGTCGCAGATGACCGAGAAAAGATGGAGATAACTTTCGGGACAACCTTCGTCCATCGTTTCCACGATAGCTTGGCGGAGACCCTCCTGTAACTTGGCTGCCAGAAGTAACTTCCCTTCCAGTTCCAGCAAGGGGCGGTATCCACTTACTGCGATAGCCTGGAGATGTCCCTGGTTGAGGCGGTTGGCGTTATTCTCACTGGTCAGCACATTGTTGAGGTATTCAATGACAGTCTGGTTGCCTTCTGCTATTTGGGCGGCCATCCAGTTTTGGCAGTTCATCGAATCCTTGTATGCTTCTATTTCTTCCGGAGTGTTTCCTCCGTTCAGTATGGCTTGAACCGTAAATCCGGTGGCGCGCAGTTTCAGAAACTGGGTCAGTGCATCTATAACGTGGCCGATATGCAGAAGAGGATTTGCCGACCGTTGTGACCGGCGCGAGTATCCGTGAGTGTACGGGCACCGTGCTTTGAGCTTCAGATAGGTGTGGAACAGGTGGGCGTACTCGTCTCCCAATAGATAGCGGAGTAGCTTGTTCAATTTACCATCGAAAAGATTGGCAACGCTTTTAATCTTCTCTTCTTGGATAATATAGATGATGCAAGGCTCTAATTTATCGCTGTATGCACCATACCGGGTATCCATGTTGAAGTATTGCATAAATACATCCAACAGTGCCATTGTCTCTTTGTCTAAACTGGTTCTCTTTTTCGTTAACCTTTCCAGGTACGGAGCAATCCGTTTATTTAATGCGTCATTGTAAATCAGTCTCATGATTCTTTTCGTTTTAAATGTGTTTTATAGGATAATGATTACCATAATCTTCCCGACAGCATAGCGAGCCGGATGAAGGTTAAGGTAGATTCTTCTTTAAGTTGGATGGGAGAGGATAGGTCTCCGGTTTCCGTATCATCCATGAAGATACGGAAAATTCCGTCCTCATAGGATTGCAAAGCATTGGTGATGGCTTCGACTTCTGCGGCAGGTTTGCCATTATAGTTTACTGCAAACCCTACTTTGCCGGAAGCTGTTTTATTTTCCACTTCTTCCTGTGTGAGGTATTTCAGCACTTCGCTCTGTTGCAAGCGTTCATTGTATTCGCAGACTTGCCAACTGACGATGGCTTCGATCAACCCCTGTACATTGACAGGCGGAACAGGAAAATCGATAGGAATCTTTTCGATACTGCACTTTCGCTTTCCTAACTGTTTGATTTGGATATATACTCTCATATTCTCTTTATTGGGTGATCTGGATACTTGATGTAATGGCATTCAGATCGGTTTCAGCTTCTTCGTCATAGACAAGCATGACAATGGCAAAAGATCGTTTCTTGCTCTCTTGAAAGTAATGCAACGCTATTTGTTTTACATCCTCTCCCGGTTCATCAGGAGCCCCGATGTGCAGGGGATTCGTGATCTTTGTCATGGGGAGTCCGTTGATGTTGACATTGCTTAGTTGGTAATCTTCTGACGGTTCCCCTTGTGCATTTCTTGGGAGAGTGAGTGATAACTCTTTCATGTGTTCAAACTCCTTCTGCGTGTCGTAGGTGAGGGCGGTAATCGTTAATTGATTCCCTCCGTTGACCAGCATGAGTAATGGAGGTTCCGCACCATCAATAATTCCTTTTGCTCCTGCTATTTTTATCCAGTTGGTAGGATACTGGCAACTGAATTTGGTGGCTGCATCATAATAAGATAGCCACGTATCGTCATTGCCGACAGGCGTATATGCCGGAACTTTCCTACTGGAAAGATTGTCCGTAGCATTCACAGCGGAATGATTACTGTTCTCGTTTTCCTCTTCCAGTTCACCATTCAGATAGGCTTCCACAATGCCGCTTTCCCATTCATTGCGTATCTCCGGGTAAAGAGGAGGAACGTTTTTGCACAGGATCATGAAGCTGAACAGGAATATACAGAATATACCAAGCTCCCCGATGATGGAGACAGTCCGCTGTGCATCGGGTTTCTCGAACTTGTAGCCGACCACGTATATAATTCCCAGAACAAACCCGCTTAACAACCCGCCAATATGGGCGGCATTATCAATGCCGGCTTTCATCCCGTAAACCAGATTATACCCCACAAAAATGAGGATGCTGGTTAACAATGCCTTTCGTTGTTCTTTGGCGATGCGATGAAAGAGGAGGAATGCAAGGAATATACCGTAAAGTCCGAAGATAGATCCGGAAGCTCCGGCGCTGATTGTCTCACCGTGCATATACAGGCTGAATGCAGCCGAACATAATCCGGTTAGCAGGTATGAAACGAACATACGGCGTCCTCCTATCAGTTCTTCCAACAGAAGTCCTACATACATGAAAGCATACATGTTCATCAGGAGATGGAAAGCTCCGATATGTATGAAGTTGCAAGTCACTGTGCGCCACCAGTCACCGGTCAGAGTCAGCGGTCCGAAGTCGGCTCCCCATTTCAGTAGTGACAGAGTGGAAGGAGACATAATACCCACTCCGGAAGCAATCATTACAATGAATACAAGAATATTGATGTCTATCAGGATGGGAGTTGCTATAAATCCTTTGCGGGGAATGAAGAAAGACAGGAAAGAGTTCCTCTTCTTTTCTTCCTCTATGTAGGCTTTTTCTTCTTCTGTGAGCGGGCGGTTGAACTCTTCTTCGAAATCTTTGGCCCTTTGGGCTAGTTCTTCCGGAGTGAGTGAGGCTTTTATTTCTTCCATTGTTTCCCGTAACTTCTGGATATTTTTTCTGTTCTTTCCATAATCAACAAATTGTACGGAAGAAGACTGACTGCGAACGGATACTTCCCCGTCACTTCCCTTTTCTATGGTAAAGGTTATTGCCTCTCCATGGGAGTGTATACTGAACGGGACTTCAAACCGGATTCCTTCCGGAGTTACTTCCTCGATATTCCACTCAAGTTTTTGAGAGGCTTCGAGAGCCAATATAAGGATTTCCGTGTTTGATAAACCTGGCAAATACAGTTTGTCATTATATGAAGGTTTGAGTGCCATATTTCTATCTCTATCTACATTCATCAATTAAAAAATTACTTATCTCACTGACAAATGTATAGAATTAGTCGATTATTTGTTACTTTTTGTAGAACGCCAAATCTTCTTTGTCGAAGTTTTCGATGAAATTTGTATGCTTTTCTACTTCCGCTTCTGCATAGTTCAAATATACGTGTGCAGATTTGGAGAACAGTTCAGAAGACTTGCTGGCATCTTGAATCAGTAAGTGACACATGATAATATCAGCAGCCATTTCCACCAGTTTGCGAGCGGTGAAGTCAAGCAATTCCTGATCCTGTACTTCTTTCACAGCGTTGGTACTTGCTTCAAATTTGTCAGCCATCTTCTTCAGGCGAGACATCAGCGGTTCCATTTCCGGTGAACAAGGAATGGCCTCAAACTCGCGGATAGTAGCGATGTAAGAACCATTAGTCACGTAACGGATAGCGGCTACAGTCTGCAACTGGGTAGTTCCTTCGTAGATGCTGGTGATACGTGCGTCGCGATAGATGCGTTGGCAAGCATATTCCATCATGAATCCTGAACCACCGTGAATCTGGATACAGTCATAAGCGTTCTGGTTAGCATATTCAGAGTTCATACCCTTAGCCAGCGGAGTAAAGCTGTCTGCTAGTTTGGCGTATTTTTTCTGTTCCTGACGTTCTTCCGGAGTCAGTTTACGTTCGCGGGAAATATCATCCAATGCTTTGTAAATGTCTACGTAGCGAGCTGTTTGATACAGCAAAGCACGTCCGGCATCCAACTTACCTTTCATGATAGCCAGCATATCGTATACTGCCGGGAATTCGATGATTGCTTTACCGAATTGCTTACGGTCTTTAGCATAAGCCAATCCCTCATTGTAAGCAGCTTGGCTCAATCCTACGGACTGCGCAGCAATACCCAGACGGGCACCGTTCATTAAAGCCATAACGTATTTAATCAAACCGAGTTTGCGGTCACCGCAAAGTTCAGCTTTAGCATTCTTGTACACCAGTTCGCAAGTAGGAGAACCGTGGATACCGAGTTTGTTTTCGATACGACGTACGTTCACACCACCCTCATTCTTGTCATAGATGAACATAGAAAGACCACGACCGTCTCTTGTACCTTCTTCCGAACGAGCCAATACCAAGTGAAGATTAGCATCACCGTTTGTAATAAAACGTTTTACACCGTTCAGCAACCAGCAACCGTCTTTTTCGCTATAAGTTGCTTTCAGCATAACTGCCTGTAAGTCGGAACCTGCATCCGGTTCGGTCAAGTCCATAGACATCGTTTCACCTTGGCATACGCGAGGAATGAAACGGCTGTGTTGGTCAGCGTTACCGAATTCGTACAGTGTTTCAATACAGTCCTGCAAAGACCAGATATTTCCGAAACCGGCGTCGGCAGCAGCCACGATTTCTGCACACATGGTGTACGGAGTGATCGGGAAGTTCAAACCGCCGAATCTGCGTGGCATGGTCATACCGTTCAGGCCGGCTTTCACCATAGCGTCCAGGTTCTGTTTGGTTCCGGAAGCATATTCTACGCGACCGTTAGCACAGTGAGGACCTTCTTCGTCTACACCTTCTGCGTTAGCAGCAATGATTTCTCCTGTGATTTCTCCTGTAATCTCCAATACTTTGTCGTAAGAGTCTACAGCATCTTCGAAGTCCAGCGGAGCGTAGTCGAATTCATCTTTATCTCTGTAATTGCGTTCTTTGAGTTCGCAAATACGTTTCATCATCGGATTGTTCAAGTGAAACTTGAGTTCCGGTATGTCTGTATAATAATTAGCCATCTTTCCTTACTTGCTATTTTGTTTATAATACTTAATCATCTTCGGCACAACTTCTTCGATACTTCCGTTGATTACGTAATCGGCAATCGTATTGATCGGAGCATCCGGATCGTTGTTAATGGAGATGATGATACCACTTTCCTGCATACCGGCGATATGCTGAATCTGTCCGGAGATACCGCAAGCGATGTAGAGTTTTGGACGAACCGTAACACCAGTCTGACCGATCTGACGATCATGGTCTGCGAAACCAGCGTCAACAGCAGCACGGCTGGCACCTACTTCTGCGTGAAGTTCTTTAGCGAGGTCGAACAATAGGTTGAAGTTTTCTTTCGAACCTACACCGTAACCACCGGCTATGATGATCGGAGAACCTTTCAGGTTGTTCTTTGCCTTTTCTACATGGCGTTCGATGACTTTCACTACATAGTCCGTGTCGGCTACATACTTTTTCACGTCGTGACGGATTACTTCTCCCTGATAAGTCGGAGAGAGGATTTCTTTCTTCATCACACCTTCGCGAACGGTTGCCATCTGCGGGCGGTGTTCCGGGTTCACAATCGTAGCAACGATGTTACCACCGAATGCCGGACGGATTTGATATAACAGGTTCTTATAAGTCTTACCTTCTTTTTTGTCTTCGTGGTCACCGATTTCAAGTGAAGTACAGTCGGCAGTCAATCCGCTGGTCAGAGCAGAAGAAACGCGCGGACCGAGGTCACGACCGATAACGGTAGCACCCATCAAACAGATTTGCGGTTGCTCTTCTTTGAAGAGGTTCACCAGGATAGCTGTGTGAGGAAGTGATGTATAAGGGTAAAGGCCTTCACCGTCGAAAACGTGAAGTTTATCTACTCCGTAAGGAAGGATTTGTTTTTCAATATCTTTGAGGCCGCTTCCGGCAACTACAGCTTCGAGCTGACAGTTCAACTGGTTGGCTAACGAACGACCTTTGGTCAGAAGTTCGAGGCTAACGTCTGCAACGTTACCTTCTTCTATTTCGCAATATACAAATAAGTTATTCATGATTATCCGATGGTGTGGTTAGCTAATAGTTCAACAATCAGGTCTTCCACGTCACGGTCGCTGCCGCTGATGGTTTTGCTCTCTTTAGCCTGGAACACGATGTTCTGGATGGCTTTCACTTTTGTCGGCGAACCGGACAGACCGCATTGTGCAAGGTCACCGTTTACGTCGGCTACACTCCATTCTACCAGATTCAAATAATCACGCTTGTCATACAAATCGGTATAATCAAGGTTACCTTGTTGTTTTTCGGTAACTGTTTTGGCGTGTTTGTATTTCTGAACCAGTTTCGCATTGCGCGGACGGCAAGGAGCGGCAGAACCGTTTATGGTAATCACGATAGGCAGCGGACCCTCTACAGTTTCTACACCACCGTCGATATGACGTTTCACCTTGATTTTACCATCGCCCACTTCCAGAATTTCTTCTGCGTATGTGATTTGCGTCAATCCTAGCTTCTCTGCTACCTGCGGACCTACTTGTGCCGTGTCACCGTCGATAGCCTGACGACCACCAATGATAATGTCGCAATCACCGATTTTGCGGATGGCAGTAGCCAATGCGTAAGACGTAGCCAGTGTATCTGCACCAGCGAAAGCACGGTCGGTCAGCAAGTAACCGTTATCTGCGCCACGGAAAAGTCCTTCACGAATAATGTCGGCTGCCCGTCCCGGTCCCATGGTCAGGATGGTTACGGTAGAGCCTGGATGAGCATCTTTCAGTCGAAGAGCTTGCTCGAGAGCATTCAGGTCTTCGGGGTTGAAGATAGCGGGAAGTGCCGCGCGGTTAATCGTCCCGTCGGCTTTCATGGCATCTTTCCCAACATTACGTGTGTCAGGAACTTGTTTTGCCAATACAACAATTTTCAAACTCATGCTATAAATTTTAGTATTAGTATTTCTACAAGTTAGCAGCCAGTAGTCAAGTAGTAATATCTTGCTATCCAAACTATCCGGTTAACTATCAGCGTGCAAATTTACTCAAACGCTTGGTTCTGACAAGAAATCCGAGTAAAAAATGCACAGGTTTAAGATTTTTGAGCAAAAGAGGAGGGTTTTTATAGATTTAATTCAGGGTTGACAAAGCGTTTATGGGCAGTCTGCCGGATTGTCCGGCAGACTGTTGATGAATTCCGGATTATTTGATAAGTTCGTAATAATGTGCATTCGTGAAATTATCATTCTTGAAAATAGCCTTTTGCATAATTCCTACTTTCGTGAATCCCACTTTCTCTAATACCCGCATGGATGGGGAGTTATGCTCAAATACGACTGCGAATACACGTACCTTATCAGTGTGTTCGAAATAATAGTTTATGGCTTCTTTCAGGGCGTCAGTAACGATTCCCTGGTTCCAGAAAGGTTCTCCAATCCAGTAGCCTACTTCTGCACTAAAACGTTCTACATCCGTAGCGGGTACAAAACCGATACTTCCGACTGCTTCTCCGTTTACCTCAATGCAGAAATCTTGAATGTTTTCTTTCGCTTGTACCATAGCGAGAAAAACATTAGCATCTTCCTGACTATAAGGATAGGGGAGACCGTCACGGCAGTTATCCCAAATATTCTTGTTATTGAGATATTGGGCTAATGATGCTGCATCTTCGGTTTGCCAGGTACGGAGAGTATAGTTTTTCTTCTGCACGATAATTCCTGTTTTCTGTACCATATCATCTTTTATTGTATACCAATTTCAGCTAACCCCATCGGTTCACCGTCATGTATCATCCGTGTTGCTTTCAACTGAATATAGCGAGCCTTGACCGGAGTAAAGTAAACCGATTGCAAAATCGGATTGCTCTTTATATTGGAAAATTCATCTTTGGCTACTACCTGGTTGACTGCATTGCTATCCATACCTACAGATATTTCGTAGGCCGCGATCAACCCTTTATTATATTCACTCTGGTCGGGGAGATAGTGGAATGAGGTAATCGTGCGTTCTTCTCCCAAGTCAATCAATAGTGTATTTCCATTGATGAAACAGGTGGTCTGGTCGTTTTTATCCATGCCTTTCTGTGCTTCCTCTACATCTACTCCAACAAGGGTGAACGGGTAACTTTTCAGTTCTGCAGCTTTCGCTGTGTATGTATCCGAAGTCTCTCCTGCATAATATGCTTCAATGTTATTAATACAGAGACAAGCCCGTGAATCCGTGAAGCGGACACGAATCTTATCCGTAGTGATTGTTTCGAAACGAAGGAGCCGTTTATATCCGATAGTGGTAGTCTCCTCATTGAGCTTCACAGGGATCCATTCGCCTGCCTGGTTATATTCTACAACGAATGATTTGACACGTTGTCCGAGAGGAATATATTCCTGCAACATCATACGGTTGATCTTTTCTGCCTGAGGTAAATCGAATTCAATAGTGGCTGAAATGACATCATCATTGGTAGCCCAATAAGTATCATAATCACCGTCGGTCACAGCTTTGGCGGAGAATGTTCTTCCGCGTTCGTCCGATGCTTTGGGAGAGAGTCCTGCCAGCAGATTGTGTGCCAGTTGTTTTTGTACATTCTGGTGGAAGTTTACGGCATTGGCAGAGTCAGTAGGGTGAATCAATCCGTCACGGTCTACCGGGAAGTTTAATAATAGCGTTGCGTTATGTCCTACGCTGCGGTAATATAAATCAGTCAGTTCGTCTACTGTTTTCACACGGTCGTCTTCTTCCGGATGATAAAACCATCCCGGACGGATGGAAACATCACACTCAGCAGCTACCCATTGGTTACCATCGGCATGACCATATTGCAGTTCACGATACTTGGGATAGCCCGGATAAACTTCTCCTGCACGAAGAAAAGACCAGTTAGTAGCTCCGGCAAATCCGTGTTCGTTGCCTACCCAACGACAGCCCGGACCTCCATCCGAGAAGATGACAGCTTGTGGCTGTAACTCATCAATCATCTTGTAAGCTCGCGGATAGTTATAATAAGTCTTGCGGTCGATTGTACGGCTGTCTTTTGCTCCGCCATACCAGCCGTCTCCACCGTTGGCACCGTCAAACCAGATTTCAAATACATCACCGTAGTTGGTCAGTAGTTCGTTGAGTTGTTTATAGAAGTATTCTACATATTCGGGAGAGCCATAATTGGCCTGATGCCTGTCCCAGGGCGAGAGATAGACTGCGAATTTAATGCCATACTTTTTGCAGGCATCCGACAGTTCGCGGACAATGTCTCCTTTTCCGTCTTTGTACGGAGTATTGCGGATACAGTACTCTGTCAGTTGCGTAGGCCACAGACAGAATCCATCGTGATGTTTCGCTGTCAGGATCACTCCTTTCATGCCGGATTTGACAAATGTCTGTACCCATTGCTCACAGTCCAGACGGGTAGGGTTGAATGTTTTAGGATCGGAGTCTCCATATCCCCATTCACGGTCGTTGAATGTGTTAAGTCCGAAGTGTACAAACGCATACGTTTCCATTTTTTGCCATTCCACCTGTTTGGCTTCGGGAATGGGTAAGATAGCTTCCGGTGCTTTTACCGAATTACAGGCACTTAGTAGAAAAAGACCTGTTGCGAAGATAAGAAAGTGTTTTTTCATGGGGGTGTTTATTAGTTAATAATTGAATGTAAGAATCATCTACAATGTAATTCCAACTACAAAATAAAGTTGCTCTTCATAAGGGTTGGCTATTAGCTTTCCGAAGATGGGTAAAGAGAAATTGGACGTTATTTTAATATCTTTTGTTGCAGATAATCCGATATTGACTACATTGAATTTGTCGGAGTACATACTTTCCCAAGGAGTGAAACCTGCTTCGATATTCATATTTACATCCTTCACGCTGAACGGGTAACTCAACTCGCAGTAACTGGACCAGGCACGTTTCCCGTTTTCCCGGTAATCGTTTCCGGCAAAGGTAGTGTACCAGCTTACTGACAATGGGAACTTTTCGCTAAGCATATAGCCGGCTCCTACCTCGAAAGTGTGCCCGGTAGAGTGCGAACTGTAATTGAAGTATTTAAAAGGTTCCTCTTCTGTCTGGGTAAAATAGTTATTGGCGTAAAGAGTCAGGTTTTTGTATTCGTACTCTAGTGATAAATCTATTTCATTGTTCTTTTCGCGAAATTCGGTAGAACCCCATGCGTAAACGGTCAGTCCTTTCCAGTTGAGGCCGAGTGAAGGCTGCACACTTGCATTGCCGCTATCCATACCGCGCCAAATATAACTGCTTACAAAATCAGCAGTTACAAAAACTTCTTGTGCCTGTGCAAAGGCCGTACAAAACAGGATGGCAATAAGTAGGATTTGTTTTTTCATTTTATCGGTTATTTCTTCTCGTTTTCGGGGGGTAAAGATACGCAATATATAGATAAATGATGACAGATGAGGAGAAAAAAGAAAACGGCTGCATTGAGCAGCCGTTTCTTAAGTAATTGTGAATCTTGAAAGTTAGTTAGAAAGTGACGTCCATTTTCAGTACGAAAGTACGTGGAGCAGCAACTGCCATTGGGCGGTAGCTGTATTCTTTATTCAACAGGTTATTCACCATAAACTGGAAAGCTACTTCTTTTGTGGCTTTTACTCCGAAGCGCACGTCAACAGTGGCATAGTCCGTATTATGTTTTTTCCAGTAAGTAGCCAGTGTCTCTCCTTTTGAATAACCGAAAAGGATGCCACGTACATAATCCATCAGGTCTTTCTGCTGTTTCTCGCGTTCGTCCAACATCAGATAGTCAACTGCCAGAATTTTGCTCTTCCATGCTACATTGGCACCGACATTGATACGTTTCCACTGGAAATCTACCGTAGCTTTAAAACTGTGCTTCGGGCGATATTTAAGGTACTTACCTGTGTTCGATTTCTCTTTCATCTGAAGAGGATCGGTATAAAGCCCCTCTACTGCATTACGTTCCTGATAGTCAGCATCGCATGGCTCCGTGTATACATATCCCAAGTTATAGAACAACTTCGTGTTCTTATTGAAATTATACACGCCGTTCGTTGAGATTTCTACTCCGTAAATCTGGGCTTTCGATACATTGTGGAACTGGGCTCCGATACCGAACCCTTTGCCATCTGTCAGCATCTGGAATGCATCGCCTATGCTATTAATCATCGTGTAATTGGCATTGTTGAACAGCCCGAACTGGAATTCAACCATGTCTTTATATTGTGTATAGAATCCTGCAACATCCACAAAACCCTGGAAATTACCAACTTTATATCCTTGCTTAATTCCTAATTCCGCATTAAATCCTTTCTCCGGTTTGATGTCCAGATTAGGATAAACGCCAACTCCACCAATATCCTTGCGCAGGTATTTTTCATTGATAGACGGATTACGGTAACCCTGTCCGAAGCTGGCACGGATAAAACTGTAATCAGCCAACTGATAATTTAACCCTGCACGGAAGACCGGACGGAACGGAACTTTGGTTCCGAAGATTTTAGTTTCGGCTTCACGGTGATGATTATTCACCCGATAATATTCGGCACGTACACCGGCAGATACACTCAAACGATCCCAGAAGCGCTGATCGTATTGGAAGAAAGCAGCTATATTATCACTTTTGTATACCTCATCCATTACAGCGGAGTCATAGCGGATATGTTCCAGGGTTACTCCGGTAGTGATTTGTGCACCGCCTTCCCATTTCTTATTGAACTGGTAGTCGAGGTAGTAATCGAAGTTCTTATCAGTCTGTGTTTTTGGAGTGTTTCGTGACGGATTGATAACATTTGATAACCACGGAATCAGATCACTCGGTAACTGTCCGTTCGTAAGTCCCCCTAAGTCACTCGGCACTCCGTTGTCCATTACCCAAGAGATCAGATCGCAATAATCGGCAGTCGTCGCATTCGGGAAAATATTGCCTAATGAGGTGAACACTCCGTTCATGGCATCTTCCAGGTTGCCGTTGACAAGTCCGGAACCTATACCTACCAATGCAGGATAAAGTGAACTGTAATCGCCACCGGCTATATTCTGTATCGTTTTGGCATCAGTTCCCATATTTCCCAGAATATCAGTGATGGAAGTTCCTTGGGTAGGGCGTACGATATTATCGGCACTGTAATAGAAACGTCCTTTAATCTTATGTGACGTACCGTTTTCCGGATTCACATAGTTGATGAACGGATCGATATGGAAATTATTCTCTTCACGTCCCATGTTGGTGAAAGGAGACGGTTTGTACACTTCCGTTGGTGAACGCCAGATAAAGAAGTCACCATATTGATTGGAAAGGAAATCGACATTGAAACCATAATTCAACAGTTTCATTCCCATATCAGGCTGATGATAAGTGAGGCTCCCTCCCATACGGAAACGTTTGTTGTATCCCTGTTGGCGGTATCCTTCGTCAGTGAAAAGATTGATTCCTCCGCTGACATCGAAATTGCCGATACGACGGGAGTGGGAGAGGTCGAATCCTTCGTAAATAGGATTCCGTATACCGCTAAGAAGACTTCCGCGCAGGATCGGTTTAACAGAATATTTATCATCTTTCCAGAAACTCTTGTCGCTCCATTGGTATTCGTCGTTTTCCGCATCACCATATACTCCCACATAAGCACTGAAACGTGTTTTCGGAGTCAGTCCCGGACGTGCAGTACGGATGTTGATAATGCCGTTCAAGGCTGATGACCCGTACAACACGGAGGAAGCTCCTTTAATAACTTCCACCTGTTCTACATTTTCCAAAGGTATGGTGTTCCAATTGATTTCACCGGTTTTTGGATTCAGGGTACTCATGCCGTCTATCAGAATCTGGCTGCGTGCACCTACACCGTAAGTCCATCCGCTGCCACCGCGCATAGAGGGCTGTTTGTCTACAATGTCTACACCGGGCAATGTACGGAGTGTGGAAGAAATATCTGTCGGTGCCTGACGGGCAATATCTCCGGCTTTCACCACATCCATGGAAACAGTAACGTCACTCAACTTCTGTTCAAAGCGTCCGGCACTAACCACCACTTCTTCCAGTAGCTTTGTGCTTTCTTTCATATAAACGTCTTTCGTGATGACTTCACGCTTATTGATAACAATTGGCATCAATACATCTTCATAGCCTACATAACTGAATACAAGATCGACTCCTCCCTCGGGCAGTTTGATTTCATATTCTCCATTGATGTTGGACACTGCTCCCTGATTGCCATGGAGTTTGTATGTGACGGCTGCGCCTACCAATGGCTCATTGGTTCTGGCGTCGTATATATGTCCTTTCAAGGTTTGGGCAAAGCTGCTTCCGAAACCGGTTAGGGATAAAAGGATTATCAGAGTATATAATTTCTTCATTGTTCTTATTCTTTAATAGTATATTAATTTTGAGGTACGAGATCGAGTCCCAAGTCAAAACTTTGAACTAGCAATGCACATTCCGGCCAAGTGATAAATAGCATATCTATTAGCGGTTCGAGAAATCCGGCAAGTCCGGCCATTTCCGGTGGTAATAAACTTGGCAGCATTTTTAATACTATGGGATGAAAATCTCCAAGAAGCTTTAATATCGGAGCTATTCCTTCTTTATCAAGGTAAATGTATGAGTGACCATTTTGTATCTTGATGTGCATAGGTATTCCGTTTGATAACCAATCAAAGAACGTTGCAAAAGATTGATCGTTCATGCTAACGATAAAACCTAGAATCTCATTTTGCAATTGACCGTTTACTGTTTTCAGAAGACTCTTAAGTTTTAAGGCATCCATGCTGAAGATGGCATCCGAGATGGAGCTTATGATGTTTTTGTCGATCACTTTTCCACTGCCGGAAGCAACCTGTGAAATGATTGCCGGCAGATCGAGCTTTATAACAATCTTGCCATCCCTTTGAAACCAGTATGCCAATCCTTTGGGAGAAGTCGTATATTGATAATCTTTAATGGCATCCGTAATCATATCCTGGTCCTCTATATCCATATTTAAAAAGGCAGTCAGAACATTACCGATAAATAAATCCTTGTTTTCCTCGTTAAAAGCATCTCCCGAATAATTGGCAATGATATTTCCATCCGGTTCCAATGTTATATCTTTCAGGATGCAAGGCAACAAGTATCCTAATAATCCCTGCAGAACACTTCCCATGTTTTGACCGTTGTAGCTGGTTTCTGTGGCTTCTTCTGTTTCCGGAAATCTGAAGTAAATGGCACATGAAGTCATCTTGTCATCTTTTTCTTCCCATTGATATCCATTTCCCTCATCTGCAATAACCTTTCCTGTTCCATGCTCTACATCTGCGAAACGATAGTTCTTAGCCCATAAATTAGCATTTGCCATCGTTACGTCAGCCAGATTTAATATAAGTCTGCCTTTCACTACGCGTCCCTCATAATTAAAGGTGCTTTGGGTGGTAGTACCGATGCCTTTGCCTTGAAAAGAGTATCCCTCTGCATCTCCTGTGAGAGGTATATGAGTCAGCTTTAATGCCTTTTCTCCCGGAAGAATATCATAAAAAGTAAGATTAGCTGTCTCACCCTTTACTGTGCTGAAATCTACCGATTTCCCAGTCATATTTTCGCCGTTGTATACCAAAGTCAAGGTAGGATTCGGATTCGAAAATTTATTGGAATAATTGGCCGTTACGTCTACAGGATCGGGGCCTGGATAATCTTCACTACAAGAAGTCAGTATTCCTGTTACACTCGTGAATATAAGCGATATTATAAGTGAAATCTTTTTCATTATCATTCTCTTTTATAGTGATTGGTAATTATTTGGTCGATGGAACTAAGTCCAATCCTAAATTGAATAATTGCATGAGTTTCCATTGTTCAGCAATCATAGCCAAATCCAATGAAAGTCCTCCTAAATCGACTTTAATTCCGGATAGTATGTTGATGACAGGAGTTAATGTCTGATAGTCCAGGTATAGATAGGTATGTCCATCTTTGGTATGGGTTATATTCATGGGAATACCATTTTTGATGCAATTGAATAAAGCGGTAAAAGAGGCATCGTCCACCATTACCAAGTAACCTAATATATCATTATTCACAATTGCATTAAGAGTGGAAAGCAGACTTTTGAGGCGAATGGGGTCCGTTTTGAGAATGGCTTCAGTAATCCCGTTGATAAGCTCACCATCTATCTGTTGCTGGCTATTCTTAATGATTTCTGTAATGATTGCGGGAATATTTAGTTTTAATATTAACTTGTTATTGGCTTGTCCCCAATAAGCTAGTCCATTAGGAGATTTCTCATAAGTACGGTTTTCTATAACGGTTTGAATTTGTTTTTGAACAACTTCTGCTTCATCGCCATTCAAAGGTAAGAACAGTAACTCTTCATTTATTGGATCTGAAGAGTAATATGCTGTAATAGTACCATCCTTTTCCAGTTTGATATCTTTTATTAATTGAGGTATGAGCGTCTGAAGAATACCCGGGGCAAGGTTACCTAAGAGATACATTAATGAAGCTTCGTCAGTTCCTATCCCTTCTTTAGGTTTCATATCGAAATAACAGGCACCTTTGTACTGTACAGGATGAAATTCATTCGTAAGATCCTGAACCATTTCATAAAGAGCGAAGTCGTATTTGTTAACCAGCTTTTGGGGATCAGCCATTACCACATTCAAATCCAGCTTCATCGTTTTCGGAGTAATGCTACCGCTGTATTTCACCGTAGCTCCTCCCATCGTGATATTTGTTCCGCTGAAAGTGTAATACCCTTTCTCTTCATTCTCATACAGTTGGATATGACTGATAGGAGTTTCCTTTTCTCCGGGAATCACATCATTCAGTGTCAGTGTTCCCGTTTCACTATCTCCTGTCTTGAAACTGACAGTTTTTCCAACGAGTTTCTCTCCACTGTAGGTTAGGTCTAGCGTATATGGTTTAATATACGAGCCATATTCCTGACTAATTTCTCCCGGCCAAAATAGCTTGTCATTGTAAGTCTCTTCGCATGATGTAAAGAAAAATACCGCGCAAGCTACATAAAATAGTTTTCGTAGGTTTCTCATTTTGCTTTTTGTTTTTATTGCGTATTTAATAAAACTTTGCAAAGTTCGACTAACAATTCTTTATTGTCAAGGTCTGTTTTTTATTTTAATGTTCTATTTTTAATTGTGTATGGCGAAAGTGCTTAAAATGAGAAAATAAATGTGTTCTATTTTTAATATTGATTGTTCTTCTTTTAAGAATGGCTGTAAAAAGAGAATGAAGAGAGCTCTAAAAAAGCAAACGGTTTCCCACCTGTTTTTCACAGGTGAGAAACCGTTCGTTTTTTTCTTCTCTATTTCCGACTCTTGCGGAAAGTTTAGAATGTAATATCCATCTTTACAACAAAAGTACGTGGAGCGGCAACTGCCATCGGGCGATAGCTATATTCCTTATTCAGCAAGTTGTTTACCATAAACTGGAAAGCAACCTCTTTCGTGGCTTTTACTCCAAGACGCATGTCAACGGTGGCATAGTCCGTATTGTGCTTTTTCCAGTAGCTCGCCAGACTTTCTCCTTTGGAATAGCCGAAAGCAACGCCACGAACATAATCCATCAGGTCAAGTTGTGTTTTCGGACGTTCATCCATCATCAGGTAGTCCACAGCGAGGATTTTGCTCTTCCAGGCAACGTTGGCACCCAGATTGATACGTTTCCACTGGAAATCTACCGTGGCTTTGAAGCTATGCTTCGGACGATATTTGAGATACTTACCTGTGTTCGATTTCTCTTTCATCTGAAGAGGATCGGTATAAAGTCCTTCTACCGCATTGCGCTCCTGATAATCAGCATCGCGTGGTTCAGTATATACATATCCTAAATTATAGAACAACTTCGTGTTCTTATTAAAGTTATAAACACCGTTTGTCGAGATTTCCACTCCGTAGATCTGGGCTTTCGATACGTTATGGAACTGTGCTCCAATACCGAAACCTTGACCGTCAGTTAACATTCGGACAGCATCGCCGATACTGTTAATCATCGTATAATCGGCATTATTGAAGAGGCCGAACTGGAATTCAACCATATCTTTATACTGTGTATAGAATCCGGCAACATCTACAAATCCCTGGAAATTACCGATTTTGTATCCTTGCTTAATCCCCAATTCCGCGTTAAATCCTTTTTCCGGCTTAATGTCCAGATTCGGATAAACACCGACTCCACCGATATCCTTGCGCAGGTATTTTTCATTGATGGACGGATTACGGTAACCTTGACCGAAGCTGGCACGGATAAAGCTGTAATCGGCCAACTGATAATTTAATCCTGCACGGAACACCGGACGGAATGGAACCTTGGTTCCGAAGATCTTTGTTTCCGCTTCACGATGATGATTGTTCACCCGATAATATTCGGCACGTACACCGGCAGATACACTTAAGCGATCCCAGAAACGCTGGTCATACTGGAAGAAAGCGGCTATGTTATCGCTTTTATAGACCTCGTCCATGATGGCGGAATCATAACGTACATGCTCATAAGTGGCTCCCGTAGTGATTTGCGCACCACTGTCCCATTTCTTGTTGAATTGATAGTCGAGATAGTAGTTCGTACTTTTGTCAGTCTGCGTTTTCGGAGTGTTTCGTGTTGGGTTGAGCATACCGGATACCCAGGGGATCAGATCACTCGGTAATTGTCCGTTCGCAAGTCCGCCCAAATCACCGGGTACCCCGTTGTCCATCACCCAGGAGATCAGATCGCAATAATCGGCAGTTGTTGCATTCGGGAAAATATTGCCCAATGAGGTAAATACTCCATTCATGGCATCTTCCAGATTTCCGTTGATAAGTCCCGAACCGATACCGACCAAGGCCGGATAGAGCGAACTGTAATCACCGCCTGCAATATTCTGAATAGTCTGGGCGTCTGTTCCCATATTTCCCAGAATATCACCGATGGATGCTCCCTGGCTGGGGCGCACGATATTGTCGGCACTATAATAGAAACGGCCTTTAATCTTATGTGACGTACCATTCTCCGGATTTACGTAGTTGATAAACGGATCGATATGGAAGTTGTTGTCCTCCCGTCCCATATTGGTAAAAGGAGAGGGCTTGTACACTTCTGTCGGCGAACGCCAGATAAAGAAGTCTCCATATTGATTGGAAAGGAAATCAATATTGAAACCATAGTTCAACAGTTTCATTCCCATGTCCGGTTGATGATAGGTAAGGTTACCTCCCATACGGAAACGCTTGTTGTATCCCTGCTGACGGTATCCTTCATCGGTGAAAAGATTCATGCTCCCGCTGACATCAAAATTACCTATACGACGGGAGTGGGAGAGATCGAATCCTTCGTAAATTGGGTTTCGGACACCACTAAGAAGACTTCCGCGTAAAATAGGTTTGACCGAATATTTATCCTCTTTCCAGAAACTCTTGTCACTCCATTGGTATTCGTCATTTTCCGCATCACCATAGATACCTACGTATGCGCTGAAACGTGTTTTCGGAGTCAATCCCGGACGTGCGGTACGGATATTGATAATACCGTTCAGAGCCGACGAACCGTACAGTACGGAGGAAGCTCCTTTGATAACTTCAATCTGCTCGATATTCTCCAAAGGCACGGTGTTCCAGTTGATTTCTCCTGTTTTGGGATTTAGCGTACTCATTCCATCCACCAGAATCTGGCTGCGTGCACCCACTCCGTAAGTCCATCCGCTGCCGCCACGTATAGACGGTTGTTTGTCTACGATGTCTACGCCGGGCAATGTACGGAGTGTGGAAGAAATGTCCGTTGGTGCCTGACGGGCAATATCACCGGCTTTCACTACATCCATAGAAACGGTAACGTTACTGAGTTTCTGTTCAAAACGTCCGGCACTGACCACTACTTCTTCCAGTAGTTTGGTGCTTTCTCTCATGTAAACGTCTTTGGTCACTACTTCACGTCTGTCGATCACAATAGGCATCAGCACATCTTCGTAGCCCACATAACTGAAGACCAGATCGACTCCGCCCTCGGGCAGTTTGATTTCATAAGCCCCGTTGATGTCCGACACGACTCCCTGATTACCTTGTAATTTGTACGTAACGGCTGCTCCTACTAATGGCTCATTGGTTTTAGCGTCATATATATGTCCTTTCAGCGTTTGAGCAAAACTGTTCCCAAAGCTGATGAAGCATAGTAGCAAAGTTAGAATATATATTTTCTTCATTGTTCTTGTATTTTCTTGTTTATAGAAAGGTGCTTCTTATTAGTTGTTGACTGTAAGGTCTATACCTATATGCAGTTTGGTGATGGTAGACCAACCCTTATAAAGCGGCATGATATAACTGTCGAACAGCATCGGACCAAAATTGGGAATACCTGCCATCAAAGGTTCCAGACTGGGGAGGAAAGGAATGAACGGAGTCAATGCATCTTTGGTTACGTACAGATAAGTGTGTCCGTCTTTCTTCTCCATTTGCATGGGGATTCCCTCTTTTATCCAGCCGAACAGCATTTGGAAAGTGGCGTTATCCAGACCTGCCAGCATGGATAATATGGAATTATCCAGTTGACCGCTGATAGTACTTAATATATTCTTGAGTTGAACCGGATCTGAATTCAGGATAGCGTCTGTCAATAAAGCCATCAGATTCTGATCGATACTTTTCCCCTGCGATTTCATGACTTGAATGATAATTGCCGGAAGATCCAGTTTCAGATAGAAATGATCGTTCTTCATATACCAGTAGGCCAGTCCTTTGGGAGATGGAGCATAAATCCGGTTTACCCCCTCCGTGGCATTGATAATATCCTGTTGCTGGAAACCTCCCATCGGATAAGGTAAGAATAACTTATACATAACGAATGTAGCGACTTTATTCATAGATTCGGGATCTTCCATGTTTATTTCACTGAACTTCTGCTCTCCCAGCATCATTTCATCCGTTGTATAATTGGCTGTGATGTATCCGTTAGGTTGTAAGGTGACGTTATCGAGAAGCTGTGCCAGAAGATAACCACCCATTCCTTTCACCAGCCCTGTCATGACCGCATAAAGGAAACTGCCATCACTGCTTAGTTCAATATCCATGTCTACATAAAGAGGTGCGGCAATCATTTTACCATCGGATTCCCCCCATTCGTACAGGCCGGTATCCGAATTGCGGATCATATCCTTTCCTCTGCCGTATATGATGTCGCTAAGTGCATAAGTGTTGGCCATTTGTGCGCTGTTCACCATCTTTATATTGGTCAGGTTCACTGTCAACTGGCCGTTTTCTACACGTCCGCTATAATTAAAGGTACTGCCGGTTAAATTTCCCGTGCCGTTGCCGGAAAAAGAGTAACCGTTAGCATCTCCGGAAATAGGTATATCAGTCAGTTTGAGTGTTTCTTCTCCGGGAAATACATTATAAAAAGTAACATTAGCCGTTTCTCCTTTCACTGTACTGAAGTCGACTGCTTTGCCAGTCATTTCATCCCCATCATAAGTTAATGTCAGGTTGGATTTGCTCAAGTATTTATTCGAGTAATTCGCTGTTACGTCCACCGGGTCCGGTCCTGGATAGTCTTCACTACATGAAGTCATCAAACCTGCCGTTCCGATGAGGCTGCTTATAAATAGTATAGATAATTTCTTCATATTCTTTATTTCTTTCATATTCATGGTTGATGTTTATTTCGGGGGTAAAAGGCCTAGTCCCAAATCAATCGTATTGGCAGAATTCCATAGGTAAGGCAATCCATTCTCGTCATTTGCCATGAGGTATCCGAGTAGATTCTTGAAGGTCGCATTGCTCGCCATGCTTTCCGGAAGCAATCCTTCCACTATCGGCTGCAATCCGGGTAATAACTGAATGAAAGCCGTGGTCGATTCTTTGGCCAGATAAAGATTGGTATGCCCGTTCTCTTCTTCCATTATGTTAAAGACAATGCCCTCGGTCAGCAAGTAGAATACTTGCCGGAAACTAGCATCATCCATATTAGCAATGATGCCGAGGAACTGATTGTCGAGTATGGCATTTAAAGTTCCAAGCAACTTTTTCAATTGAATAGGGTTCGACTTGGCAAGAGCTTCCGTAATGCCTGAAATCAGTCCCGGATCTATGGGAGTCTCACCGTCCTGGGTAGTCAGACCGATGATGGCCGGCAGATTGAGGTTCATCTTAATCTGTCCGTTGTTTGCTGCCCAGGTAATCAGATTGATGGGGGAAGCCGCCCATGTGCGATCTGCCAGCACACTGGTAATGTCGCTCTCTTTTAATGTACCAAGCATGAACTTGATGACAAATAGGGCAATCGTCCCCGTATCTTTATCGGGATCTATGTTACTGATAGGGATACTGCCAATATATACCGGACTGGTAGTGTAATTGGCGATCACGTTACCGTCGGGTTGCAAGGTGACTGATTGAAGAAGTTGCGGGATGAAATAGCAAAGCGCATTCTGAACCAGTTTCATTCTCATGAACAGTGTGCTGCCCGATTTGGTTAATTCTACATCGTCCAGATGGACATAGAATGCTCCGGTCAATATTTCACTCGATGATTCTTTCCATACGTATTGTCCTCCACTGGTTCCGACAATCATTTTCTTGCCTTTCGTAAAGCCGGATAAACCGTAACTTTTTCCCCATTTACTTTGTGGCATTGCTACATTCAAATCCAGTTTCATCGTTTTCGGAGTGAGGGTTCCGCTGTATGTCACCGTTGCCCCTTTCATTGTGATATTCTTTCCACTGAATGTATAGGAATCTCCCTGTTCGCATAAATCGATTTGGATAGGAGTTGTTTTTTCTCCCGGAATAATGTCGTTCAGTGTGATGGTTCCTTTTTCACTGTCGTCTGTTTTGAAATCGACAGTTTTTCCAACAAGTTTTTCTCCGCTGTAGGTCAGGTCTAAAGTGGCTGGTTTGATGTATGAGCCATACTCCTGGTTGAGCTCTCCCGGCCAGAATAGCTTGTCATTATAGGTTTCCTCGCAAGATGTAAGGAGGGAAGCTGTACAAGCTACATAAAGAAGTTTTTTCAAAGTTCTCATTCTCTTTTAGGTTTTATTTTAATGTATTATTTAAAACAGTGCAAAGTACGGTGAATAGGTGACTGCCGTCAAGCTCCATTCTTGGGATTCAATGTTCTATCTTTGTTATTTTCTAAAAAACACTCCTAATAAAGAAGAAAACAATGTTCTGTTTGTAAGATATAAGATACCATTTTTGAACTCTTTGTTTGGAATTCGGATGGAATGGATATTTTTGATAAACTAAAAAACTAGACGATGATAATAAACGACTCCTTTCCCAAATTTGACCTTCCGATTGATTTTATAGCAGATGATAGTATCACTGGGGATATTTTAAACTATTACAGTAATTTCCCATGCAAAATAAAAGCCGGTGTCTTTGTACTCTGTACCGAAGGGATGGTGAAAGCTACCATTAATTTGTTGGAGGTTGTCATTCGTAAGAATGATTTTGTAATTGTCCTTCCTAATTCGTTTATTCAGATACACGAAGTTTCGTCTGATACCCGCATTTCTTTTGCCGGTTTTTCATCCGATTTTATGCTTTCCGGCAACTATGTGGAAATCCTGCTAGACTCTATGCCTATGATCTTAAATAGCCCTGTCATTTCTCTGCAAGACGATATTGCCGGCTTGTATCGAAATGTATATCTTTTGCTGATTCGTGCTTATACACTTCCACATTCATTGGAAAATAAAGACATAATACGCTCCATACTGGCTATTTTCTTACAGGGAACGAAAGAACTGTATAAACGCTATGGCAGGAAGCTTGACGAACCTTTGAGAAGAGAGCAGGAGTTGTACAGGCAGTTTATACAGCTGCTGATGGCTCATTATACCAGTGAGCATGAAGTGGCATTTTATGCAGAAAAGTGTGGAGTTACTGCAGCGCATTTCTCTAGTGCAATTCGGAGAGCAAGCGGATACAGTCCGTTGGCAATCATCACGGAGATTATTATCATGAACGCGAAAGCACAACTGAAAACCACCCGGTTGCCGGTAAAAGAAATAGCATTCTCTTTGGGCTTTAACAATCATTCCTTTTTCAATAAATACTTCCGTAAACAGGTGAAGATGACTCCGCTGGAATATCGCGAGAAATAAATCTTTGTTTGCTTAAAATTGGGCTATACATAAAAACAGGATGTTTTATACATTTTCCCTGCTTTAATTAGAACCGGTGTGAGGGCAGCAATTCAAAAGGAGCTTAAATGTTTGTTTGAAGAATGTGAAAAGGTAGCACTTTGCTGATAAATCATTCTTTTTGCACTAATCTTACGTCAGAATCGGAATAAATGAATCTCTCTTTTTCTGATGTATAGCTATTTGCCAGATCAGCAATCAGCGAAGTTAGAAGTGAAATAGCTTGGAAACGACTCTTATTTCAATCTACAAATCCTTGCTCACCGATGAACGGTAGCTTGGTCGGTGAGCAAGGAGGCGTTCCTCACCGACCAAGGATACCTTTCATTAAAAGAACGGACGTTTTCATACAATGAAAAACGGTCTGTTTATCCTTTATTTATGCATAATAAGGGGGGTGATGTGCATATTCTTGCACTAAATTAGGCATTTTATTTTCTATTTGATTCGATTCATGACCATTGCTGAATAATAGAATCTTAAAAATAGAACAGAACTGTTTATTGCTGTAATACAGTCGATTCACCGATAAGAATCCCCCGTTCATTGATTTTTTTTCCTTTTTCTGCTTCTCTGTCATACATTTGTTACAGTATTGTAACATTTGCTACTCTAATCCCCTATGAATATGAACGAGACATGTAATGTGACCACCGCACTTTCCGCTTTCTCCTCCATTTCTTTGGAAGAGATGAGTACCATCCGTTTGATGAACCGTACCGACACAAAGTATATCGTTTCACTCTCTGCCCTGATGGACGTATTGCAACGGGCAAGTAACTGTTATCGTGTGCAGGAGGTGCAGGGAGAACGGAATATAGTTTATCACACTACCTATCTCGACACTCCCGATTACGCCATGTATCTGGCTCATCAAAACGGAAGAGTGATCCGTGAGAAAATCCGTGTAAGGACGTATGTCTCTTCCGGTCTGACTTTCCTGGAAGTGAAAAATAAGAATAATAAAGGGAGGACAGATAAAAAGCGGATCCGGGTACAAGGAGTAAACTCGTTGCGTCAGGATGGAGGAGAAGAGTTTCTTCGCAATTATGCCTGGTATGAGTTGTCTACCTTGAAACTTCTACTGGAAAATCATTTTCATCGTATTACATTGGTGAATAAGGCAATGACAGAACGGCTGACCATCGATACCGGTGTGCATTTCCATCATCTCATAACCGGAACAGAAGCAAGATTGGAAAATCTTGCCATCATAGAACTGAAGCGCGACGGGAGAACTTATTCACCCATCGGTGAAATACTGCGCGAACTGCATGTGCGGCCTTCGGGAATTAGTAAATATTGTGTGGGAACCGTACTCACAGCCGGGAACTTAAAATATAATCGGTTTAAACCCAAGTTGAGAATGGCACAGAAGATAGCAAAGAAGCAACTAATGAATATTTAATATAAAACCTGAATAATATGTTTGATGAACTAAGTGATATTACATTAATAGAAACACCATTGATGGATAGCGCAGGTTTCCTGGAATTGTTGTTGCGATTCTGCTTCAATTTACTGGTGGTATCCTGCATTATTCATCTGTTTTATTACCCCAAGAGCAAACGGCGTGATTATTATTTCACCTTTACGCTGATAAGCATCAGCATTTTCCTGATGATTTTCTTATTGGGAAGTGTCAAACTGAAAATAGGTTTTGCGCTCGGTTTATTTGCCATTTTCGGTATCATTCGCTATCGGACCGAGTCAATGCCCGTGCGTGAGATGACTTATCTTTTTGTTATCATTGCCATTTCGGTAATCAATGCTCTTGCCGTAGAAATCAGTTATGCCGAACTGGTATGTACCAACTTGCTTTTCATTGTCAGTATATGGCTTTGCGAAAGCAATCGCTGGCTGAAACATATCTCCTGTAAATTGATTCAATATGACAGGATAGAACTGATAAAACCCGAAAGAGAATTGGACTTATTGCGCGATCTCCGCGAACGGACAGGACTTGACATTGTTCGTGTGGAAGTGGGACATATCGATTTTTTACGGGATACAGCCATGCTGAAAATCTACTATGAACCGCTGAAAGATGAGATAAATACGATTGATACGTTGACCCGCTTACCTAAAGAAAATGAATAAGGAAATGGAAGATAAGTCAGGCAGAGAAAGTAAGAAGAGACTCTGGGATACAGGCAGATACCTGGTTGGTTGCCTGTTATTGTTGTGTATGGCAGGGAAGAGTTATGCACAGGGAGATGATTTCGGCGTGTGGACCAGTGCGGAAGTGAAGAAAAAGATATTCTCCGGTTTCGATGCTTCTCTGGAAGGTGAATTCCGTACAAGAGACGGATTGCAGACGGTGGAACGCTGGTCGGGTTCGGCAGGTGTTTCCTATAAGATGTTTCGTTGGCTGAAAGCATCCGCAGGATATACGTTTATTCATTATTACCATCCGATGGAAGTCACTAAAAAAGGAAACTATATCCCCGAATATTGGCAGCCGAAACATCGTGTAAACTTGTCATTAACAGGAAAGGTGGACTGGCGCCGCTTCACGTTTTCCCTTCGTGAACGGTGGCAATATACTTATCGTCCCAGTCAGTCGGTTCCCAAATTCGATGGTGATGACGGGAGTGTGAAGAATGATGAATATATCAGTGGAAAAGGAAAAAATGTGCTTCGTTCCCGTCTTCAGGTGGAATATAATATACGTAAATGTGCTTTTACGCCTTATACTTCATGTGAACTTTCATATTCGTTGAATGAGATCGGTGCTTTTGAAAAGTTGCGATGGACATTGGGGACGGAATGGAAACTAAGTAAGAAACATGCTCTCGATTTTTATTATCTGTATCAGAATAAGGCAGACGACGATGAGGCAAACGGGCATGTGATCGGTGCAGGATATTCATTTAAGTTTTAATATATAAAACGAGAAATTATGAAAAGAATAGTGTTGTTTTGGATACCGCTTTTATTGCTGTTGTTGGTGAATTGTACGACGGAATCATTCGATTTCGGCGATCAGGAAGGAATATTGGTCGAAGGTTCGGGAGGTGGAGGAAGCAGTCAGCCCAACCCGACGATTCCCGAGGGATCGGAAGACTTATTGGGATTTACAATCGCTTTTGATGAAAGTGATAGGACGACGTATGGAAGCATGTCGGAAACGGTCACTTCCGATGATGATTTTATAGAGAACTCCCAATTTGCCTCCGTGGTGACGATTACCTATAATGGAACGACTGCCACGGTAGGTAATGGAGTTTCCGGAGTGGAAGTATCTTCCAATGGGGCGCATATTGTGGTCAATTCTACGGTCAGCGGAGTAGAGTATGTGTTGAACGGGACTACTACGAACGGCTCGTTCAAGGTATACAGCGAAAAGAAATTCAAATTATCACTGGCGGGGGTGTCTATACTCAATCCGGTAGGTGCTGCCATTAATATCCAGTCTTCCAAACGTGTGTTTGTGGTATGCGCGGATGAAACAACGAATGTGTTGACAGATGGGTCTTCTTATACGGCAACTACTGATGGAGAGGATATGAAAGCCTGTCTGTTCAGTGAGGGGCAGCTCATTTTCAGTGGAGGCGGTTCACTCACAGTTACCGGAAATTATAAACATGCCATCACAAGCGATGATTATGTGCGTTTCCGTAGCGGGTGTAATATTACGGTAGTTTCGGCCAAAAAAGATGGAATCCATACCAATGAATCTGTGATTATCGGCGGCGGAATACTGAATATATCTTCAGACGGCGATGCTATTCAGTGTGAAGAGGGAGGAATTACGATGACCGGAGGCTTTGCAAAACTCTCTACAACGGATAATAAAGCGCATGGGTTGAAATCCTGTCTGGATGTGGTAATCAGTGGCGGTGCTATTCAGGCACAAGTGGCGGGAGCAGCCTCCAAAGGAATATCCTGTGATGGTAACCTGACCATCTCCGGAGGAAAGCTGACTGCATTCACTTCTCAAACCGCTCTTTATGAAGATAATGATTTAAGTTCGTGTGCAGGAATTAAATGTGACGGAAATATCCTGATTACAGGAGGGGAAATCGCTATTCAGAGTACAGGTGGAGCCGGTAAAGGTATCAACTGTGACGGTTCGATTACCATCAATGACGGCACGGTGAAAGTGATAACTACCGGTACGCAGTGTGTATATGGCAAGCTCGACTCGTCGGCAAAAGGAATCAAAGCGGACGGTGCGTTGACAATCAATGGAGGAACGGTGCTTGTGAAGGCTACCGGTGGGGAAGGTAGTGAGGGTATCGAGAGTAAAAGTGTGTTGACTGTCAATGAGGGTACAGTTGCCGCGCTTTGTTACGATGACTGTATGAATGCAAGTAACAGCATTGTTCTTAATGGTGGCAATATTTATTGTTATAGTTCCGGAAATGACGGCATTGACTCTAATGGTACGTTGACCATTACGGGGGGAGTGATCGTATCGTCGGGTACTACTTCTCCCGAAGACGGATTCGATTGCGATCAGAATACCTTTAAGATTACCGGGGGGATTGTTCTGGGTATTGGAGGAGGAACAAGTACACCTACATCAAGTGTATGTACGCAACGCACTGTGATCTATGGCGGTTCGGGAAGTAACGGAGAAATACTGAATATCCAGTCGGCCGACGGAACCAGCGTACTGACCTATCAGATTCCCCGTGCTTATTCTCAAATGACGGTATTGTTCAGTAGTCCGAATCTGACCTCGGGCGGTAGTTATACTATCTCAAAAGGAGGAACGGTTTCCGGTGGTTCCGAGTTCTTCGGGTTATATTCGGGAGCCACTTATTCCGGTGGCACGCAGGCGGCAACATTTACTGCCAGTTCGATGGTGACACAAGTCGGCAGCACTTCCGGCGGTGGCCAGCCCGGTGGTGGAGGCGGTGGACATGGACCTGGTGGATGGGGATGGTAAACAGCAGTTTACCGTCGAAATCCGTTCTTTGGTCGATTCTATTTGTGATAAAACAGGTTCGGTTTTATCTTTGTTTCGACAATCAGAAGCAATGAGGCATGAAAAGACTGCGTAAACAACACGTGCTGGAGCAGAGTATTTACGGAGCTATCTGGATCGTAATATTTCTTCTTCCGCTGATAGGCGGATACTTTGCCATGAGTGGAGGACTTGAACGGGAGGAAACCCGTATGGTGATCCGCGAATCATGGTTGAGTATCCTTCCTTTTTTCGTGCTTTTCCTGTTAAATAATTATGGGCTGGTTCCCTATTTTCTTTTTAAGAAAAGGTACTGGCAATATACTGTTTCGTTGATTTTTGTAATAGGAATGATTTGTTGGCTTTCTCCGTTTCCTTCTGCCAATCATTTCCCCAAAGATTTCAAGCGAGGAGAGTTGCCTCTTCGTATGAAGGAGAACCGGAGGGACCAGATTATTAAGACGAGAGAAAAGGCGAGGGAGGAAGGGGATGTGCATTGGCATGAATCCAATCCCGAACAACGTCCTAGGGGAATGGGAGATCCAAATGGTCCCGGAAGATTTCCAAAACCGACTCCTTTTCCTTATCCTCCTTTTGTGCTCCGCTATCTTATTCATTTCATCATTGCCTTTTTGATGGTAGGGTTCAATATCGCCATCAAACTTTTCTTTAAATCTTTCCGTGATGAAGAAATGCTGAAGGAACTGGAACATCAACGTTTGCAGTCGGAACTGCAGTATTTGAAATATCAGATTAATCCTCATTTCTTCATGAATACGCTCAATAATATTCATGCGTTGGTGGATATTGATACGGGGAAAGCGAAAAGTACGATTGTGGAACTTTCTAAACTGATGCGTTATGTGCTTTATGAAGCGAGTAATAAAACGATTTTGCTTTCACGTGAGGTTCAGTTTCTTAAAAATTACATTGCCCTGATGAGTTTGCGCTATACCAACAAAGTATCTATTCAGATGGATTTTCCGGCCGAAGTGCCCGAAGTGCAGATTCCTCCTTTGCTTTTTGTCTCTTTTGTGGAAAATGCTTTTAAGCATGGAGTCAGTTATCGGAGCGAGTCTTTTATTCATGTCTTGATGCAGTTGGATGAGGGCAACCGGCTTTCATTCCGTTGTTCCAACAGCAATAATGGTTCGGCTGACGAACAGCATCATGGCATCGGACTCGAGAATATCCGTAAGCGGTTGAGGCTTTTATTTGGCAATGATTATACGCTTTCCATTACCGAAGAGGAACATAAATTTGATGTCTTACTTATTATACCTTTATTAGAATGAAATGTATAGCAATAGATGATGAGCCGTTAGCATTGACGCAGTTGTCGGATTATATATCCCAGGTACCTTTTTTGTCTTTGGTAAAGTCATGCCAGGATGCGTTCGAGGCAATGAAGATATTGTCCGAAGAGGAGGTTGATTTGATCTTTGTGGATATTAATATGCCCGATTTGAACGGATTGGATTTCATACGTTCTTTGGTGAACCGTCCGTTGGTGATTTTCACTACTGCTTATTCTGAATATGCGGTAGAGGGTTTCAAACTGGATGCCGTAGATTATCTGCTGAAACCGTTTGAGTTCCAGGATTTATTGAAAGCGGCGGATAAAGCCCGCAGGCAATTTGAATATCGTTTGTTGGAACAACAGGGTGAAATAGGAAATGCTTCGCAGATAAAAGGAGATTCATTATTCGTGAAGAGCGATTACAGAGTGGTTCGCATCGATGTGAAGAATATCCGCTATATTGAGGGGATGAGTGAGTATGTGCGTATCTTTGTGGAAGGAGAGGACAAGCCTGTAATAACGCTTGCCAGCCTCCAGAAAATGGAAGAACGGCTTCCCACGCATTTCATGCGGGTCCACCGTTCTTATATTGTCAATCTTCGCAAGATTACCGAAGTTTCCCGTCTTCGCATTATCTTTGATAAGAATACTTATATTCCTGTCGGTGATAATTATAAGGAGAAATTTACGGAATACATTGGGAAATTAAGCCTTTCTTAAATAATTATTTAATTCCCAGTTTTTTGGCAATTTCTTTAGGAAGTGCATCTTTATGCACCAGGATATTCATTGTCTTGTAGGCAACGAATGCTTTGGAAGCATACCAGATACCATCATATTTGCCTGATTTACCCCAAGAGTTTTTCACCATGAAGTATTCTTTTCCGTTCTGGTCTTTAGCGATGCCGTAGATTACCATTCCGTGGTCGTCTGTTGTTTCCCAGTTGTCAAAAGCAACTTGACGCATTTCCTGGGTAATATCCTTTTCAGGGAAAGGTTTGGTGAATAGTTCTCTGCGTTTGTCGGCGGCAGTCAATCCTGTCCAACGGGCCATGTCTGAACCGGACAGTTCAGATTCTTTGGCTGCATCTGGCATTACGGCGATACCGTCACGTGAGAATCCTTGTTCGCTGACATCGCTACCCCATGCAAAGGTATAGCCTTTCTTTACAGCATTGTCCATAACAGCCATCAGTTCTTCGATAGGCAGGTTGTAAGACAGACCATTACGCCAGTTATCCTGAATTTCGATGGCGAATTGAGAATAGAACGGATGGTGTGTATAAGAAGTCAGTGATACATAGTCGTTATAGTTCAATCCCAGTGATTCGGCAAAAGTCTTCGGAGTATATTCTTTGCCTTTGTAGGTGAACTTCTCCGGACATGCTCCTAGGTAAGTGTCATAAATGGCACTTAGTCCGTTTTTCCATACCGGAGTCAGTTTGCTTAATTTACCTTTTGCAATCGCATTGATATAACCGGAAGCAACAGCATCCAGCTCATTATGTACCGGCAGCGTATCACCATACATAATACCCGGCATCACTTCTTGCGGAACGATACCATAATTCTTGATGCAATACATTACATCATAAAAACTTCCACCCGGAGAGAAAGAACTGTCACCGTGATAACGTACATAGTTTACTCCGCGATCCTGCATCGTTTTGTGTACAACAAACATTTCAGACAGGTCGTATTCACCTTTACCTAAACGAAGTAGTTCTGATTCAACAAATCCGAGAGTTGAGAAACTCCAGCAAGTACTCGAACGATTTTGGTTCTTGATAGAAGTTATCGGATTTTCTTTCACTGTCGTGAAAACAAAACCTTCTTCAGGTTTTGCATCTTGTGCCATAACACTTAGGCTGAACAGGCCTAAAGCAGCAATAAGGATTGTCTTTTTCATTCCTATGAAATTAATATTAAATTGTTTTGGCTACAAATATAGGAAAGTTTCACCACAGAGTAACACAGAGTTTCACAAAGTTTTCTCTTTTTTCAAATGGACAGCTATCTTAATGACTTCCGTTTTATGACATTTTATTGTATCTTGGCGCGGTAAGTTCGCTCGGAGAAAGTAATATTCAGGAACAGGGAAAGGCTGTTTTCTTTTTGCATACCGTTAGGAATTTTCATCTGGCCTTTATATTTCAATCCGATAGAAAGGACGTTGTTATTGCGCAATCCGAAGTTAAGTCCGGTACTGACGTAATATTCGGTTGCCTTTTTCTTTTGAATGACGATATAGGAATTATTAATACCTGTTCCCAATAGGATGCTGACCGGATTACGATAGACATTGCCCAATGTATATCTTCCACCGACTGATAACCGGTGTTGATTCTCAAAACTGACATTGGATTGGGAAGATTGCATCCGGCTCCAGTCCACATATTTGTAGTCGATGGTTGCCATCCAACGTAGAGTGTTGTAGGAAGCTCCGAGCCCAAAGAATTGAGGAAGACATTGGCGATAGCGTTTCAGGCTTTTTTCAATATCATCTCCTCCCGAACTGCTACTAACGTATAAGTTATTATCCTGCTTAAAATCCTGCGAGTAACCATATACGGCACCGGCAACGAAAGAACGTTCGCGGTCTATAGCCCATTTATACTGTACACCGAAATCCGCATAAAAAGTATGTTTGTAGGAGCTGGTTTCTTCTGTGGCAGTACCTTGCGTCTCCGTTTGTGTGATGGTCCCCGTCACATAAGAAAGATTGGTGCCGACAGAAAATCTTTTTCCGAAAAGGTAAGCCGTGCTGATACCCATCTTGGAAAGTCCTCCTTCACCCTGAAAGAGAGAAGAGATAGTACCTCCATTGGTGCCTGCCACTTCTTCATCCAGCGTGATGGCATATCCCACACTGCTGACGGGAGCCATGAAAATTGCTCCATACCAGCGTGGCATAATCCGGCAGCCGATACTTAGGTTATTCAGATTTCCGGTGACGGAACGGTTACTTGCTCCTCGTTGCGAATAAATCTGGTATGCTCCCATGATACCGGCATCGATCTGGAAGCGTTGTTCGGTCAACTCTGTGAGTGAAGCCGGATTGGCATTGTTAAGGAAATTATTTCCTCGCAATGCAATGCCTGTGCCGCCCAGTCCGGCATATTGCCCGCCTTCCCCGGTAGAAAGTTCTCCCAGTCCGAACATGGAAGTAGGGGAGTTCGTTGTATTTTGTGCAATAACTATAGAGACAGGAGTATAGAATGCCAGAAGGCAAAACAAAATCTTTTTCATTGTTGATAAGTTTTGTAAAGTATGATAAGTTTGGTATTCTTTTTATTGGCGGTATGTTCTCCGTCGCCGAAAATAACGCCTTGAAGTGTGGTATAGAACAAGTTGTCCGGAAGAAATAATTGTAGTTTCTGACGATCATATCCGGTAGTTCCCAGGTTTGTTTGCAGGAAAGAGGTGATGTCAAAAGAGTAATAAGTCTCCTCATAAGACATCTCGTCGACTACTAGATTTCCGCTTTGTACGGAACTCCCGGTGAGGTCGGTGATTACACTTTGCGTCACATTTTCATTGTTGGCGGTGTAGAGAGCCAGGCTTTTGGGCAACGGGTACATGCCGTCATAAGTTCCTTTTACCGGATATAACTGTAACGTTGCGCTCTCGATAGTCACAAGCTCTCCTTTTTCGCAGAGATTATTTAAATGTGGGAAGTCGATGGTGACATACATACCTGTCATTCCCTGCAGGTAGACCTGATGCTCGCTTTTTCCGGAAGAGTATTCATTGCCGTCCCCACTTTGCAGGTTGGCTATCGGGATGTTTGAGCGGTCTTGTTCTATTTTGTTGTAAGTCAGCGTGTTGCTTGTATTGAAAACCAGTGTTTTTTCGTTCAGTGTTTCCGTAATCTGGTGATAGTAGACCGTGATGCACATACTGGAGTCGTTGACTTGAAATCCGCTGATACAAGCGTCATTTGCATCGGGTATAAAAGCAATTCCCTTGAAATAATCATGGAAGAAATCCTGGGATTGCACCCATCGGCCATCATTCAGCATCAAGTTGAACCATTCTTCTCCCCATGCATCCGGCAATCGTATTTCCAGTTCTTCGCTCGGTGAGCCCGGAGTAGGACGAAAGTCGAAAGATGCCAGTGGAGTTTCGTTGTAATAGGCAGTAGTAGTGTTGTATAGGTACCCTCTATCGTCCAGTTCTATATTCTTTGTCAGTTCATGCAGATGAATGCGTTGGGTTTTTAGTGTATCTCCCAGGTAATTGCCCGAAGAATACAGGCGTATGGTGATCGAGTCGAACTCATATTGGATGTTTTCATCAAAAGAATAGGAAGGTACTTCATACTCTGCGTAAAAAGAGGCGGTAATTTTCCCCCATAAGTTGTCGTCACGGTATCCTATCTGGCAAACCGTATCTCCCGAAGTGGCTATGGAGTCGCTTAATACTGTACTAAGTAATACCGTACAAGTATCCATCTGTTCGTTGAGGAATGAACTTTGTACCCATTTCGCTCCTATGGACGATGAATCGTCTACACAAGCGAAAAAAGAAAGAGATATAAAGAATGAAAAAAGTAGTATGATTGACTTCATGTAGTAAAATGAAATTGGTTTTGTACCGGCAAAAGAAGAGGTTTTAAATAGTCCTCCAAAAAACTATCGACTAAATCTCTGTATTTGTCGACCTGAATTTTGTTGGTAGATAGAATGTCTTTATTTGTCGATAGTTTTTTTATGCGTGCCCGTTGCCGCCTACATTTGCGGTTGTAATCAACGACATATTTATGAATACGAAAATGAATAAATTACTTTGCATGATGGTGGTGCTGCTTTCATTGGCGGCATGTACGGATGATACTGAATATACGGCAGGTGTGTGGTATCGCCGTTCTGATTTTGATGGTGTGGCGCGTACGGACGCAGCTGGTTTTACGATTGGTAACGTAGGGTACCTCTGCACCGGATACCGGGGGAGTACCAAAGACCGTTTGAAAGATTGCTGGGCGTATGACATCGAGGCTAATTCGTGGACACAGTGTACATCAATGCCCGATGCGGCTCCTGCCCGAAATGCGGCTACAGGTTTTGCAGTAGGTACCAAAGGATATATTGCTACCGGTTACGATGCGACAAAAAAGGATTATCTGAATGATTGCTGGCAGTATGATCCTGCCACAAATTCCTGGAAGGAGATGGCTTCTATCCCGGATGGAACTGATGGGACTAATATCTATGGTAAACGGTATTATGCACTTTCTTTCGGCATTGGTCAGTATGGGTATCTGGGTACAGGTTACAACGATAATTATCAAAAGGATTTCTGGAAGTTCGACCCGTCGGTGGGAGATAAAGGAGAATGGACAGCCATGAGTGGATTTGGCGGACAGAAGAGAATGGGCGGTATGGCCTTCGTCATAGATGATATAGCTTATATCTGCGGCGGTGAAAATAACGGTTCGGATGTGACGGATTTCTGGTGTTTTAATCCGGCAACGGGTACTTGGAAAGAATTGCGCGAACTTTACGATAAGAGTGATGATGATTATGACGACGATTACACTTCTATCGTCCGTTCTTATGCTTGTGCTTTCGTGATCGACGGTAAAGGATACATTGCTGCGGGGCAGACTGCTGGTGGTAGTTATCGTTCCAATTATTGGATTTACGACCCTCTGACAGACCTCTGGGATGGGGAAGATTTGACAGATTTCGAAGGAAGTACACGCTCGAAAGCCGTATGCTTTTCTACTGGAAAACGGGGAATTATAGCTACGGGAGGAGCTTCTACTTATTATTACGATGATACTTGGGAGTTGAAGCCTTATGAATATGAAGAGAAATAAAAAAATAATAGGTATTAGTTGCTTTGTCTTGCTGCTTTTAGTGGGAATCATGTATGTGTATGTGCATCCGGTAAATAGATACCGTTTGGAAGTGACCCGGGTTGGAGGTAGTGGGTACGGCTATAAAATTTATGAGAGAGAGCGTTTGATAATTGTTCAACCTTTTATCCCGGTTGTTTCCGGGAAAAGAGCTTTTCAATCGGAACAGGATGCCCGATGTATAGGAAACTTAGTGCTGGAGCGAGTGAAAGCCGGGGATGAATTTGCCATATCAAAGGACGACTTGGATAATTTAGGAGTTGTTTATTAATGCCACCTTATTGGCACAATCATGCCACCTTACTGGCACGACTGTGTCAATGTGGTGGCACTGTTGTGCCAATACGATGGCACAAGGTAAAGCATTAAGTACAGATTATTTTTTCTCTTCTTCTTTGGATGCTACTACATAATCTTCTTTGATAAACTCATCATACACACGCTTGGGATGATCGAATGGTGCGGTTCCATTCTTTTGTTCATTGAAGTTTTCCCGGCGGAATTGTTTCAGTTTCAGGTTATCTTCCGCATACTCTCTCAATTTCCTATGCTCATTTCCGTAGAGCGAACTTTCGGTCACATCAGAATTGAGTAGGTTTTCTTTAGGAGTAATAGTAGGTAGGAGCACTTGTTCCAACAGACCACGATAGGCACCGTTATATTCGCACCATACGATATCGTTGGTTACAAATATACGATAGGAGTACTTTGACCATGCGGTTTTGATTTCAATAGATGTAGCATAAATTTCAATGGTAGCTTCTGAACCATACGCTTGGTCACGGATCACAACGGTCGTCCGACCGCTCAGTTCTTCCTTCACGGAAGTTTGCCACTTATCAGAGTGTAAGATTTCTTCGATAATTTCCGGCAAATTTTCTTTAATCTCAAACTGTATTCTCATGGTGCTTGCCTGCGGGCAGGACTTTTTTGATTTTTTCCTCCTTAAACAATTAAGCTAGCCTAAAGTTACATAGATTGAAGCAAAAAAACAAGATTTTATTTGAGAATTTGTTATTTTCGCCAAACTATCTGCCTTTTTCGTTTGTTTTTACCATAAATATGCACAAATCGTAAAAATAAAGTTTATGCGGAACAGGGCCCGGAAGAATTATGTCATTTATGTACTGATGTTACTCCTGTTTGGAGGGTTGATTTATGTTGCTATTGAAGAGGGTGACCGGTTTTCGCACTATGCGGTAAATGCGCAGAACATGGTACAGGGGAATCCTTTCACTATGTTTCTCCAGTTTATACAGGATAATCTTCATCATCCGCTCACTACCTTGTTGATTCAGATTATAGCCGTACTGCTGATGGTGCGTCTTTTTGGCTATTTGTTCAGTCTGATCGGGCAACCGGGAGTGATTGGAGAGATTGTTGCCGGTATTGTGTTAGGACCTTCCGTACTCGGCTTTTTCTTTCCGGATGCTTTTCATTTCCTTTTTCCGGCACACTCGCTTACCAATCTTGAACTGTTGAGTCAGGTGGGACTGATCCTTTTTATGTTTGTCATCGGTATGGAGCTGGATTTCAGTGTACTGAAAAATAAAATCAATGAAACGCTGGTGATTAGCCATGCCGGAATCTTAGTACCCTTCTTCCTGGGCATCTTGTCTTCTTACTGGGTGTACGAAGAATATGCAGCTGCCCAAACTCCGTTTCTTCCATTTGCCTTGTTTATAGGTATTTCTATGAGTATCACCGCTTTTCCGGTATTGGCACGCATCATTCAGGAGCGGAATATGACGAAGACTCCTTTAGGAACGCTGACCATTGCTTCCGCTGCCAATGATGATGTGACAGCCTGGTGTCTGTTGGCAGTGGTGATTGCTATCTCCAAAGCAGGAAGTTTTGCCAGCGCACTTTATTCAGTAGGACTGGCAGTTGTGTATATTGCAGTCATGTTTCTGGTAGTTCGTCCGTTTTTGAAGAAGGTAGGAGAAGTATATGCCAACCGGGAAGCAATCAATAAAACATTCGTGGCATTTATTCTGCTCATTCTTATTATTTCTTCTTGCCTGACCGAGATTATTGGTATTCATGCACTGTTCGGGGCCTTTATGGCAGGGGTAGTGATGCCGTCCAATCTGGGTTTCCGAAAGGTGATGATGGAGAAGGTGGAGGATATTTCATTAGTATTCTTTTTACCTCTGTTCTTTGCCTTCACCGGATTACGCACGGAAATCGGTTTGATAAACAGTCCGGAGTTGTGGATGATATGTTTACTGTTGGTGACGGTTGCTGTTGTCGGCAAACTGGGTGGATGTGCCATTGCCGCCCGTTTGGTGGGTGAGTCGTGGAAGGATAGTTTGACGATAGGGACATTGATGAATACACGGGGATTGATGGAGCTTGTCGCTTTGAATATCGGTTATGAAATGGGAGTTCTTCCTCCCTCTATATTCGTAATTTTGGTCATTATGGCGCTAGTTACGACCTTTATGACTACTCCTTTGCTTCATTTGGTGGAACATATTTTCGTACGTCGGGAAGAAAAATTATCTTTGAAGCACAAATTGATATTTTGTTTCGGGCGTCCGGAATCCGGGCGTGTGTTGCTTTCCATTTATGATTTGTTATTTGGGAAGCATTTGAAGAAAAATCATTTGATTGCAGCACACTATACGGTGGGTACGGATCTGAATCCGTTGAATGCCGAACATTATGCCAGCGAGAGTTTTGCTTTGCTCAATCAACAGGCAGCGAAATTAAATATCCAGGTAGATAACCATTATCGGGTGACAGACAAACTTGTACAGGAAATCATCCACTTTGTCCGTAACGAACATCCTGATATGCTGCTTTTGGGAGCCGGGAGTCATTATCGTTCGGATATGCCGGGAACTCCGGGAGCAATTTTATGGTTAACGCTCTTCCGGGATAAGATTGATGAGATTATGGAGCAGGTGAAGTGTCCGGTGGCCGTATTTGTCAATCGTCAGTATCGGGAAGGCGCGACAGTCAGTTTCGTACTTGGTGGAATGATTGATCTGTTTCTTTTTTCCTATTTGGATAAGATGTTACAGAACGGACATTCGGTACGTCTTTTTCTTTTTGATACGGACGATGAAGAGTTCCGTGGACGCATTGACGATTTGCAGGTGCGTTATCCGGAACAAACGATGATAGTGTGCTTTGAGGGAGTAGAAGATTTAGTGACTGAAGAGAAAGACGGATTATTGATAATGAGCCATCTTTCTTATACGAAATTATCCGAGGATGAGGCTGTGATGCGTGAATTGTCATCTTTGCTGGTAATCCGCCGGAATAAGAATACGGGAGATAAAAATGAAGGACTTGAAAATTGATGAATCTACGGGATTAGTGTTGGAAGGCGGGGGAATGCGTGGAGTATTCACCTGCGGTGTGCTTGATTATTTTATGGATCACGATATCCGGTTTCCCTATGCGATAGGAGTGTCTGCGGGTGCGTGCAACGGGTTGTCGTATGCATCACGGCAACGGGGACGTGCCAAATACAGCAACATTGACTTGTTGGAGAAGTATGATTATATCGGTCTGAAACATTTGCTCAAAAAACGTAATATACTGGACTTTGATCTATTATTCAATGAATTCCCCGAACATATTCTTCCTTACGATTATGAAACATATTTTGCTTCACCGGAACGTTTTGTGATGGTGACTACGAATTGCATCACGGGAGAAGCCAACTATTTCGAAGAGAAAAAAGACAGTCGCAGGGTGATTGATATTGTCCGCGCATCCAGCAGTCTCCCTTTTGTATGTCCTATTACTTATGTAGACGGGGTTCCCATGCTCGATGGAGGAATTGTAGATTCCATACCTTTGCAAAGAGCCATTACGGATGGCTGCACGAGAAATGTTGTGGTACTCACCCGTAATCGGGGGTATCGGAAAGATTCGAAAGACATTCGTATCCCTTCGTTTGTATATCGGAAATATCCGAAGTTGCGCGAAGCGTTAAGTCGGCGGTGTGCTGTTTATAATGAGCAGTTGGAAATGGTAGAGCGCATGGAGGATGAAGGACAGATTATTGTTATTCGCCCGTTAAAACCTGTAGCCGTAGACCGCATCGAGAAAGATGTGCAAAAGCTGACAGAGTTTTATCAGGAAGGGTACGAATGTGCGAGAGCCTTACTTGAAGAATAAAGTCTCCATAGTTGAACAATAGACAGGCTCTCCATGCTTTTTTGTTTTTTTTGAATGTCAGATAGGATAATTGGGCGTGTTCCCTTTTCATTTCGAATGGGTATATTGTTCAGCAGCCTTTTTTAGTTTCCTACCCATCAATTCTACCAGAGTCTTCGGATAAAGAACTTGTATTCCCTCGGCATATCCGAAGAATACTCGTTCTAACTCATGGTTGATGACGACTTCAATTTCCAGTATGACACTTCCGTCAGCCAATCTTTCCACCACTTGCTGGCTGCGGTGTATAGGCTTGGTTATGATGTAAGGTGCTTCGGCAGCGGCTACCTTGAAACCGATTTTCTCCGCTACGCTTCCGGAGTTTTTAGTGACTCCTACCAGATCATCGAAGAACGTGTTCGGATCGAAGAACGTATTTTTTATGTAATGTTCTTGTGGCAGAACTTCCAATGATTGTATTCTGTCCAAAGCTAAATTTTGCAAGATCCGTCCGTTTCCTCTGACACCATAAACGAACCACCGGTTGCGATATTCTTTTAATAGATAAGGATAAAAAATAAAGCTGTTGGCCGAACGTGCCTTGAACGAACGATATTTGAGCTGTATCGGATGCTCGTTTACAATCGCGTGATAGATCGTATCCAGATAATCCAGTCCTTTCAACGATTCATTCTTTTCAAAGTCAATGATAGGAGTGGTTTTCATCCGGGCAGAAGCAACGTGATCTTCCAAGCGGTTGATAATATCGCTCATTTCCGTAAAATAGGAGAAACCTTTAAACTGCCTCAACACTTCCACGGCTTCCGACATCGTTTTCAGGTCTTGTTCGTTCAGCGGAGTTTGTGTAATGCTGTATTCCGGATCTTCGTATTTATAGTATTTATTTTCGTACACCACAATCGGAGCGTTATAACCCAGCTTCTCGCTGCGCATCATCTGTATATCCATTTGTACCGTACGTTTGCTTATGCCTTTATCGATGCCTTCGTATTCATAAAGAGCATCCGAGCAAGCATCTACCAAATCTTCCAACGTCCAGCGTCGATAAGGATTACGCAGACAGTTATCAATTGTTTTATAACGGATTAAGGCATTTCTATTTGCTGGCATAAGTAGAAGAATAAAGATTGGCTTCAAAAGTAGAAAAATAAATTCAGGAAAACAAAGAGGTTACAGGTCTTTATTCTTGGATGATAAAAGAAAATTCTTAGGATTTGTATCAAATTTGATACCCTTTGAAACAAAGTTTATAGACGAAGGCGAAGATACCTCCTATCTTTGCCTTCGTCTTGTTAGATATAAACTAGGAATACTTTGTTGCCATGAAAACAAACCCTTGGATGAAACTATGTAAAGGTGCAATACTTGCGTTAGCAGTCTCTTATGGACTGACTTATTGCCACACTACTAAAAGCAAGTTGACCTTGGAACAGAAAAGCGATAGCCTGACTGTCATCCACATCACTAATCCGACTAATTATATATTGCTTCCTATAGAAGAGGAAGCAGCGGAAAGTCAGGTTCTCCTCAATACAGGAGAAGCTGCCGATACCGATATGGATATTCGTTTGGCACAGAATCAAGTGGATTATTTTGTTCCCTTTGCTTTGCCTGCCGGAGTGAAGACTGCCACCGTGTGTGTTCGTAATAAATCAAAGGATGCACTTTGCTGGAAAGAAATCAAACTATCTGATACTTTTGATACAGCCAATACGGAAAAGTTCCGCCCTGTTTACCATCATACTCCTCTCTATGGCTGGATGAATGATGCCAACGGATTGGTGTATAAAGATGGAGAATATCATTTGTATTTTCAATATAATCCTTACGGCTCTAAATGGGGAAATATGCATTGGGGACATTCTGTCAGCAAAGACCTGATGCATTGGGAACATCTGGAACCAGCTATTGCCCGTGATACATTGGGACATATCTTTTCCGGTAGCTCTATTGTCGATCAGGAGAATATAGCGGGTTACGGAGCAGGGAGTATCCTGGCTTTTTATACTTCTGCCAGTGATAAAAACGGGCAGATCCAATGTCTTGCTTTTAGCAAGGATAATGGACGGACATTTACTAAATATGAGAAGAACCCCATCTTGTGCCCTGCTGATGGTTTGAGAGATTTCCGTGACCCAAAAGTGTTCCGGTATGAACCGGAAGATAAATGGGTGATGATTGTCTCCGCCGATAAAGAAATGCGTTTCTATGACTCTAAGAATCTGAAGGACTGGAACTATATGAGTAGTTTTGGAGAAGGATACGGGGCACAGCCTTGTCAATTTGAATGTCCGGACATGGTGGAACTTCCGGTGGATGGAGATCTGAACCGTAAGAAATGGGCATTGATAGTGAACGTCAATCCGGGATGTTATTTCGGAGGAAGTGCTACCCAATACTTTACAGGAAACTTTGATGGAACGAAATTCAGTTGTGACAGTCAGCCGAATGTCACGAAATGGTTGGATTGGGGCAAAGATCACTATGCTACCGTTTGTTTCTCAAACACTGGAGAACGAACGATTGCTGTTCCTTGGATGAGTAACTGGCAATATTGTAATATTGTTCCGACAAAGCAATTCCGTAGTGCTAACGCTTTGCCGCGTGAGTTAAGTCTTTATACACAAGACGGTGAAATTTATCTTTCAGCAGCTCCGATACTGGAGATAAAGACTCTGCGAAAAGAAAAGAAAGAGATTCCGGCATTTACGGTTGCCAATGATTGTCATATTGATTCTTTATTGGCTGATAATGATGGTGCTTATGAACTGGCATTGGAAATTACCGCCGGGGAAGCGGAGATTATGGGATTCAGCCTCTTTAATGATAAAGGGGAAAAGGTGGATATCTACTTCAATCTTCCGGAAAAGAGATTGGTTATGGACCGGACGAAAAGTGGTATCGTGGATTTCGGAAAGAAGAGTGTACTTCATGAAATAGAGGTTCACGACCGCAGAAAGACGACTTCCATCAATTATATAGATGATTTCGCATTAGCTACCTGGGCACCGATAAAGAAAGAGAATGAATATACGTTGGATGTCTTTGTTGATAAATGTTCTGTAGAAATATTCTTGAATGGAGGAAAGGTAGCAATGACTAATCTTATCTTTCCATCGGAACCATACAACCGTATGTGTTTTTATAGCAAAGGAGGTTCATTTCAAGTAGATTCATTCAAGGCGTATCGGTTGGGTTTATAATAGAAATAGAAGTTACACAATAGGTGTTTACATAGATTCAGTGAAAGCAACAAGTATTGATTGCTTTTTAAGGATTCATAGGTTAGATTTATAAGTTAGGTTTTGTAAATTAGAATTAGGTGTTTGGTAGCTGTCAGATGTGAAATCCGGCAGCTACTTTTATTCATTAATTATTCATCAATTTCAATTGTATATCCTCCTTGGAATATCTCTTCCGGTTGTAAGTGCTGCATCCAGTCCTTATCTTTATATTCACCAGTATAATGTGCGCGGTCGCAACGTCCGTACCAAGGTTCGATGCAGACGAAAGGAGCATTCTTTGCAGGTGGAGACCAAAGACCGACTACCGGAGCGTTAAAATGTAAACTAAGATAAGCCTGTTTCTCTTTATTATATAAGGTAACTTTACGGACCTGTTCATTCTCCAGTATCAAAGCATCTTTATCAAAAGTATGCGTGTCCAGTGGTAATAATCCGTCTGTCAACTCTAAAGAATATTCTGTGGAAGGATCAGCGCATCCCTTTTCTGAAATGAGAATATATTTCAAACCGTTTTCCTTGTCAAATCCGAAGAACCCTCTTTCAGAATTGCTTGCATCGAACTCCGGCCAATAGAAAGCTGGATGTGCTCCAATCTGAAAGTACATTTCCTTGTTGCCGTTATTCTTTACTTTCCACATAACTTCAATTTGCTTTCCCTGAATGCGATAGCCTATTTCCAGACAGAATGGAAAAGGGTATTTCTGCAAAGTCTCTTCATTGCTGACAAGACGGTAACGCACTTCATCCTCTTTTTCAGTAACAATCGTAAATTCCATGTCACGGGCAAAACCATGTTGAGTAAGCGTATAAGGAATCCCCTCGTTACGATACTCATTTTCCCATACGCTCCCAACAATGGGGAATAGGACAGGAGAGTGACGTTTCCAAAAAGCAGGATCGGCTTGCCACAGATATTTTTTTCCATTGGCGAAGATACTGCAAAGTTCAGCTCCGTGAGGAGATACTTGAATCGTGAGTTGTTTGTTGGAGATTGTTTTCATATCGTTTATTTATTGGATTATTTTGAGGGTAATTTTTCATTTATCTTTCGGTTCATCTTTCAATCCGTCTTTCAATTCGTATTCAGATTTACCTTTCAGTAGAATACCACTTTTTGCATTAAGAGGAGAGATTACTCTCTTGCCCGTTTTAGCCTCCAGTTCCAGTCGGGCATTGCGGGCAACTTCTCCACCTTGTTGAGCAATATCTATGTGGTCATTGAATGTTTCGGGATCGCTGATTTCGGATATTTCTTTAGTAGAAAGTTCGGCAAGCATATTTAATACCAATTCTTTATTGGTCATATTATCCCGTAGGTTTTCTTTTTTCAATCCTTTAAATTGTTTGTACTCTTTAGATGTCATATCCGACCAGGTCTGATAGATTACATCCGTTAATGTGGCAAATTGAACGCCTTCTTGCAGACCTCGTTTTTTCCATTCGTCAGTAAGGTCTTTACGGATTTCAATTGATTTCAAACGTTGGTTAATCCAATTGTCGGAATACCCCAAGCGTTTATAATCTTGTAGAGCCTGTTCGATGGATAATTCGGGGTCTTGTATTTGATTGAGCCGTTCACTGGCAACTTGAGCCATCCATAATTTGAATGGTTCTGCTTTTGGGGAGGGGATGGATTGGATAAGGCGGAGAAGCTGTTCGGTGTCGGCGACATCGGTAAGGCGCATTTTGCCATCAACTGCCTGCATTTTCAACTGGTGACAATTTGTCACCGTTTCATTTCCCTCTTCTTTAAGTCTCTGTTTCAGCTTATTCCAATATTTACGTCCATCGGTACTTTCAGTTAAAATGCTAACCACATCTACTATCGAAAAATACCACTTCTCTTGTTCATCATCCCATACCGTACGTACTTTTTTTTCCTCAAAGAGCTTTAATGCTTGTTGTTTAGTCATGAATTCTGTTTTTAGAATCTTTAATTGGTTGTTATCTTAATGAAGAGTCTTCTCAATTTGGGGGCTCATATCACTACACAAAGATACCACTTTCAATCAACATAAGAGAATATAAATCTCATTTTTCTCATAGCAAGAAGAAAACATGTATAAAACCCTATAAAATAGCGTGCTATGCAACAATTGTTATAGCCTTTGAAACATTTTTTTCAGTCGTTTGATATAAATCAACCGTAATTTGCATTATCGATATAGATAAAATTCGTACTTTTAATTTAATAACATCAAACTAATGCATCGTATTATGAAGAACAAAAAACTTCTTTGCAGCGTTTGTTTCCTGTTTGCTTTCATGTCAGTCCTTTGGGGGCAAAACATAACAGTGAAAGGAAACGTTACTTCTAAAACGGACGGACAGCCGGTCATCGGCGCCTCTGTTGTTGAAGCTACAGCTACTGCTAATGGAACAATTACTGATTTAGATGGTAATTTCACCCTTTCGGTTCCAGCTAACTCTACTTTAAAGATTACGTATATTGGTTATAAACCGGTGACCGTAAAATCGGCTACTATCGTTAATGTATTATTGGAGGAAGACACTCAAATGGTAGATGAAGTGGTCGTAACAGGTTATACCACTCAACGTAAAGCCGACCTGACCGGTGCTGTTTCCGTAGTGAAAGTCGACGAAATCCAGAAGCAAGGGGAGAACAACCCGGTGAAAGCACTTCAAGGCCGCGTACCCGGTATGAATATTACGGCAGATGGAAATCCGAGCGGATCGGCTACCGTACGTATTCGTGGTATCGGTACGCTGAACAACAACGATCCTCTTTATATCATCGACGGAGTTCCTACCAAAGCCGGTATGCACGAATTGAACGGAAACGACATTGAATCCATTCAAGTACTGAAAGATGCTGCTTCGGCATCTATCTATGGTTCGCGTGCTGCAAATGGCGTTATCATCATTACTACCAAACAAGGAAAGAAAGGTCAGATTAAAGTAAACTTTGATGCTTCGGTTTCAGCTTCCATGTATCAAAGTAAGATGGATGTGTTGAATACGGAACAGTACGGACGTGCCATGTGGCAAGCCTATGTAAACGATGGCGAGAACCCGAATGGTAATGCTTTGGGATATAACTATAATTGGGGCTACAATGCCAACGGAAATCCGGTACTATACGGTATGAGTCTTTCCAAATACCTGGACTCGAAGAATACAATGCCTGTGGCAGATACCGACTGGTTTGATGAAATTACCCGTACAGGTGTCATCCAGCAATACAATCTTTCTGTCAGCAACGGTTCGGAGAAAGGTTCTTCCTTCTTCTCTCTGGGATATTACAAAAACCTGGGTGTAATCAAAGATACAGACTTCGACCGTTTTTCCGCCCGTATGAACAGCGATTATAAATTAATTGATGATATATTGACTATCGGTCAGCATTTCACCTTAAACCGTACTTCGGAAGTACAAGCTCCCGGCGGAATTATTGAAACTGCTTTGGACATTCCTTCCGCTATCCCCGTTTATGCTTCGGATGGTTCATGGGGAGGACCGGTAGGCGGATGGCCGGACCGTCGTAATCCTCGCGCGGTACTTGAATACAACAAAGACAACCGATACACTTACTGGCGTATGTTCGGTGATGCTTATGTGAATCTAAGCCTCTTCAAAGGATTCAATGTTCGTTCTACTTTTGGTTTGGACTACGCAAACAAACAAGCCCGTTACTTCACCTATCCTTATCAGGAAGGAACACAGACCAACAACGGCAAGAGTGCCGTAGAAGCCAAACAGGAACACTGGACCAAATGGATGTGGAATGCCATTGCCACTTACCAGTTAGAAATAGGCAAGCATCGTGGAGACGTCATGGCAGGTATGGAGCTGAACCGGGAAGACGACAGTCATTTCTCCGGCTATAAAGAAGATTTCTCTATCCTTACTCCCGACTATATGTGGCCCGATGCAGGTAGCGGCACAGCACAGGCTTATGGTGCCGGTGAAGGTTACTCGCTTGTCTCTTTCTTCGGCAAAATGAACTATTCTTATGCAGACAAATATCTGCTTTCATTGACGCTCCGTCGTGACGGTTCTTCCCGCTTCGGTAAAAACCATCGTTATGCCACTTTTCCTTCCGTTTCTTTGGGATGGCGCATCACACAGGAGAGCTTTATGAAGGAACTGACTTGGTTGGACGATCTGAAACTGCGTGCTTCATGGGGACAGACCGGTAATCAGGAAATCTCCAACCTTGCCCGTTACACTATCTACGCTCCTAATTATGGAACAACAGATTCATTTGGCGGTCAAAGCTACGGTACGGCATACGATATTACAGGTTCTAACGGAGGCGGTACTCTGCCTTCCGGATTCAAACGTAACCAGATCGGTAATGACAATATCAAGTGGGAGACAACCACACAGACGAACGTCGGTATCGACTTCAGCCTGTTCAAGCAATCCTTGTACGGTTCATTGGAATACTATTACAAGAAAACAACCGATATCCTGACTGAAATGGCAGGAGTGGGAGTATTGGGAGAAGGTGGCAACCGTTGGATTAATTCGGGCGCAATGAAAAACCAGGGTTTTGAATTCAACTTGGGCTACCGCAACAAGACTGCCTTCGGACTGACTTACGACCTGAACGGAAACATCTCCACTTACCGGAATGAAATTCTTGAACTGCCGGAGACAGTGGCTGCCAATGGAAAGTTTGGTGGTAATGGAGTAAAAAGTGTAGTCGGTCATACATACAACTCACAAGTGGGCTACATTGCCGACGGTATCTTCAAATCACAAGAAGAAGTGGACAATCACGCTACGCAGGAAGGTGCAGCCGTAGGCCGTATCCGCTACCGCGACATCGACCATAACGGTGTGATTGATGAAAAAGACCAGGAATGGATTTACGATCCGACTCCTGCTTTCAGCTACGGATTGAATATCTACCTGGAATATAAGAACTTCGACCTGACTATGTTCTGGCAAGGTGTTCAAGGAGTAGATATCATCAGTGACGTGAAGAAGAAGAGTGACTTCTGGAGTGCATCCAACGTCGGCTTCCTGAACAAGGGAACCCGCCTGCTCAATGCCTGGTCGCCTACTAATCCGAACTCTACGATTCCGGCATTGACCCGCAGCGATACAAACAATGAACAGCGTGTTTCCACTTACTTTGTTGAAAACGGTTCCTTCCTGAAACTGCGTAATATCCAATTAGGCTATACAGTTCCGGCAGTAATCTCCAAGAAGTTGAGAATGGAACGTTTACGTTTCTATTGCAGCGCACAAAATCTGCTGACGATCAAGAGTAAAGACTTTACGGGAGAAGACCCCGAAAACCCGAACTTTTCTTATCCGATCCCTGTGAATATCACCTTCGGACTTAACATCGGATTTTAATTCACTTCATTTATAAAACGAACTATCATGAAAAAGATACTATACATAGCAACCATCGGATTTACCTTGCTGACAAGCAGTTGCAACGATTTTCTGGATCGTCAGGTTCCGCAGGGTATTGTGACCGGCGATCAGATCGCTTCTCCCGAATACGTGGACAACCTCGTGATTTCAGCCTACGCCATTTGGGCAACAGGTGACGACATCAACTCTTCCTTCTCGCTTTGGAATTATGACGTGCGTTCCGACGATTGTTATAAGGGCGGTTCCGGTACGGAAGACGGCGGTGTGTTCAACGCGCTGGAGATTTCTAAAGGTATCAACACTACCGACTGGAACATCAACGATATATGGAAAAGACTGTATCAATGCATCACCCGTGCCAACACAGCCTTGCAATCACTCGATCTGATGGATGAAAAGACTTATCCGTTGAAGAACCAGCGCATTGCTGAAATGAGGTTCCTGCGCGGACATGCTCACTTCATGTTGAAGCAACTGTTTAAGAAGATCGTTATAGTAGACGATGAAAACATGGAACCGGATGCTTACAACAAGCTTTCGAATACCACCTATACCAATAACGAACAATGGCAAAAGATAGCAGACGACTTTCAGTTTGCCTACGACAACCTGCTGGAAGTGCAAATAGAAAAAGGACGTCCTACACAGGCTGCGGCTGCTGCTTACCTGGCAAAGACTTACCTATATAAGGCTTACCGTCAGGATGGAGTGAACAACAACCTTACCGGTATCGACGAAGAAGACCTGAAGCAGGTAGTGAAATATACCGATCCTCTCATCATGGCCAAAGCCGGTTACGGATTGGAAAATGATTATAGCATGAACTTCCTGCCTCAATATGAAAATGGCGTAGAGTCTGTATGGGCGATTCAATATTCTATCAACGACGGAACATACAACGGTAACCTGAACTGGGGAATGGGACTGACAACTCCGCAGATACTAGGCTGCTGTGACTTCCACAAACCGAGCCAAAATCTGGTGAATGCTTTCAAAACCGACTCGCAGGGAAAACCGTTGTTCAATACCTACGATAATGAGAACTACGAGGTTACGTCAGACAATGTAGACCCCCGTTTATTCCACACGGTAGGTATGCCGGGCTTCCCTTATAAATACAACGAAGGCTACATGATTCAGAAGAATGATGACTGGAGCCGTAGCAAGGGACTTTACGGATATTATGTTTCTCTCAAAGAGAATGTAGACCCGGATTGTGACTGTTTGAAAAAAGGTTCTTATTGGGCAAGTTCTCTGAATCATATCGTCATCCGTTATGCAGACGTATTGCTGATGCGTGCCGAAGCCCTGATACAGTTGAACGACGGACGCATTGCCGATGCCATCTCACTTATCAATGATGTCCGCAGTCGTGCAGCCGGAAGTACCATGCTGATTTTCAATTACAAAGAAGAGTACGGAGTAAACTTCAAAGTAACTCCTTATGAACTGAAAGCATATACACAGGACGAAGCCATGAAAATGCTGAAATGGGAACGCCGTATAGAGTTCGGTATGGAAAGCTCACGTTTCTTTGACCTCGTAAGATGGGGAGAAGCCAAAGACGTTATCAATGCTTATTATGTGACCGAAGCAGCCCGTTGTTCTATTTACAAGAATGCAGGTTTCACGGAAAATAAGAACGAATACCTTCCAATCCCATTCGAACAGATCAGTGCCAGTAACGGAAATTATACACAGAATTTCGGTTGGTAATCATCAATTTTAAAACAAAGAATAAAATGAAATCAATCATAAAACAACTCTATACCATCCTGTTGGTGACTGTAACATGCCTGACAGTTGCGGGATGTGGCGATGACTTCAAATCCAATCTTCGTCTGGACGGAGATGTATGGGTGAACTCTATTAAACTGGATGAATACGCAGGGACGATCGATTATCAGAATAAGACAATCGTAGTGGGAGTTCCTTACGATTATGACGTTACCCGAATGGCCGTCAGTGAAATCAATCTTTCCGAAGGTGCTACGGCGAGCATCGCTGTTGGTGAAACAATCGACTTTTCTCTTCCCGTATCTTTGACCGTGAAGAATGGCGACGTACAGATGAGCTATACGATTACCGTGAAGAGAGACGAAGCAAAGATACTGACCTTTAAGTTGAATGATACTTATGTAGGAAAAGTAGACCAGTTATCAAAAACAATCTCTGTAGTTGTTCCGCTGACAGTGGATATTACCCAGTTGAAAGGTACATTCACCGGATCAGATGGAGTCACTGTGACTCCGGCATCCGGCAGCATTCAGGACTTTACCAACCCTGTCACTTATACAGCAACTTACCGTTCGGCAGTGACTCCTTATGTAGTAACAGTTACTCAAGGAAATGTAATTCCGACTGCCTTTATCGGCACAGCTTCTTCTGTGAGCCAACTGACAAGTCCTGAAGAAAAAGCCGCTGCCCAGTGGATGATGGATAATATATCCATGTCCGAATACATCTCATTCAAAGATGTAGTAGACGGAAAAGTAGATTTAGGTAAATATACTGCAATCTGGTGGCATTTCCACGCAGACAATGGTGATAATCCTCCTTTGCCGGATGATGCGAAAGCTGCCGTAGAGAAATTTAAAGTCTACTATCAAAACGGTGGCAACCTGTTGCTGACCCGCTATGCAACTTTCTATATTAAGGACCTTAGCATTGCAAAAGACGAGCGTGTACCCAACAACAGTTGGGGAGGAAACGAAGACTCACCTGAAATTACGTCTTCTCCGTGGAGCTTCCCGATTACCGGTAGCGAATCGCATCCGTTGTTCCAGGATTTAAGATGGAAAGATGGCGACAAATCGACAGTATATACTTGTGATGCCGGCTATGCGATAACCAATAGTACAGCACAATGGCATATCGGAACAGACTGGGGAGGTTATGCCGACTTGAACGAATGGCGTAACCTGACAGGAGGAATTGACCTGGCACGTGGAGGTGACGGTGCGGTAGTCATTGCCGAATTTGAGCCGCGCGCCAACAGCGGACGCACAATTTGTATCGGCTCCGGTTGTTACGACTGGTACGGTAAAGGCGTAGACGCTTCTGCCGACTACTACCACTACAACGTAGAGCAAATGACTCTGAATGCAATCAACTACTTATGTAAATAAAAGAATAAGCAATAATTATGAAAAATATGATCTTACATATAGCAATCACCACGCTGTTGGCCTCAATGACCGCTTGCAGTGATGAGATGGATCCCGTATTGACTCAAAGAGACTGGGATGGTACAGCCACTTACTTCCAATCGACCGACGAGCATGGCTTCTCGATGTACTATAAACCGCAGGTAGGCTTTGTTGGTGACCCGATGCCATTCTATGATCCGGTTGCCAAAGACTTTAAAGTGATGTACCTGCAAGACTACCGTCCGAACCCCGAAGCTACTTACCACCCCATTTTCGGGGTGGCCACCAAAGACGGTGCTACTTATGAATCTCTCGGCGAACTGATTCCGTGTGGAGGTCGTGACGAACAGGATGCTGCCATCGGTACAGGAGGTACCATCTATAATCCGGTTGATAAACTCTACTACACCTTCTACACCGGCAATAAATTCAAACCTTCTTCCGACCAGAATGCACAGGTAGTCATGGTAGCTACCTCTCCCGACTTTAAAACATGGACCAAGAACCGCACTTTCTATCTGAAAGGAGATACGTACGGCTATGACAAGAATGACTTCCGCGATCCGTTCCTGTTCCAGACCGAAGACGGCGTTTATCACATGCTGATTGCCACCCGTAAAAACGGAAAAGGACACATTGCCGAATTCACCTCTACTGACCTGAAAGAGTGGGCGTCTGCCGGCATATTTATGACCATGATGTGGGACCGTTTCTATGAATGTCCGGACGTATTCAAGATGGGAGACTGGTGGTATCTGGTCTATTCGGAACAAGCTTCCTTCATGCGCAAGGTACAATATTTCAAAGGCAAAACACTTGAAGAACTGAAAGCAACCACCGCCAATGATGCCGGAATATGGCCGGACAATCGGGAAGGTATGCTGGACAGCCGTGCATTCTATGCAGGCAAGACTGCTTCCGATGGAACCAACCGTTACATCTGGGGCTGGTGTCCTACCCGTGCCGGTAATGATAATGGAAACGTAGGGGATGTAGAACCCGAATGGGCTGGCAACTTGGTGGCACAACGCCTCATTCAGCACGAAGACGGTACATTGACTCTAGGAGTTCCCGATGCAATCGACCGTAAATACACTTCCGCACAAGAGGTAAAAGTGATGGCTAAAGACGGAAACGTAACAGAAAGCGGTAAAACCTATACGTTGGCCGAAGGAGCTTCCGTTATCTTCAACCGGTTGAAAGTACACAACAAGATTTCCTTTACCGTAAAAGCATCCTCGAATACAGATCGTTTTGGAATCTCTTTCGTCCGTGGAACGGACTCCAAATCATGGTATAGCATCCACGTCAACGCTGACGAGGGTAAAGCCAACTTCGAGAAAGACGGTGACAATGCCAAATACTTGTTTGATAACAAATTCAATATTCCGGCGGATAATGAATACCGTGTGACGATTTACAGTGACCAATCGATTTGTGTGACTTACATCAACGACCAGTTATCTTTCACGAACCGCATCTATCAAATGCAGAAGAATCCGTGGTCACTCTGTTGTTATAAAGGTGAAATCACTGTATCAGATATTCAAGTGAGCACCTATTAATAGAAAAGTAACATCTTTTACAGTGTTTGAAACAAAAGTGATAGGCGTTTCATCCCGGAGCGCCTATCTTTGCACTGTAACAACCTTAATACCATAAAGCATGAATTTAAGACTCTCTTCCAAACAAATTCAAACCTTCGCGGTTTTATTTTGTATGATTGTGATGAATATCTCTCTATCCGCCCGTGCAGACAACTCTCCTCTATTAATTAAAGATTTAGGAGAAGGACATTGCCTCGTACGTGTCAACACTAACCAGAAGTATCTGTTGTTGCCCGTAGAAGATGCATCGCCCGATGTGCGTATCAGCCTGATTGTTAATAATAAAGAGGTAAAGAACTTCGATGTCCGTCTGGCCATCCATAAAGTCGATTACTTTGTTCCGGTAGACCTTTCCGACTATTCCGGCAAACTAATTTCTTTCAAATTTAAAATGAACTCCAACGACCTGGTTCGTGTCAACCTTTCGCCGGACAACACCGCTTGCTGCAAGGAAATGAAATTGTCCGACACGTTCGATACAAGCAATCGTGAAAAGTTCCGTCCCACTTATCATTTCTCTCCCCTTTACGGATGGATGAACGACCCGAACGGAATGGTATACAAAGACGGCGAATACCACCTTTTCTACCAATACAACCCTTACGGTTCCAAATGGGGAAATATGAACTGGGGACATGCCATCAGCAAAGACCTCGTAAACTGGGAACATCGCCCCGTAGCAATCGCCCCGGATGCATTCGGTACTATCTTCAGTGGCTCCGCCGTGATAGATCATCATAATACCGCCGGCTTCGGTGCAGGCGCCATCGTCGCCATCTATACACAAAACAGCGACCGTCAGGTGCAAAGCATTGCTTACAGCACCGACAACGGACGTACCTTTACCAAATACGAAAACAATCCTGTATTAGTATCTGAAGCACGTGACTTCCGCGACCCGAAAGTATTCTGGTACGAAGGCACCAAACGCTGGATCATGGTATTGGCAGTAGGGCAGGAAATGCAATTCTTCTCTTCCCCCAACTTGAAAGACTGGACATTTGAAAGCAGCTTCGGCAAAGGACACGGCGCACACGGAAACGTTTGGGAATGTCCCGACTTATTCGAACTCCCGGTAGAAGGAACAAATGAAAAGAAATGGGTACTGCTTTGCAGCCTCGGCGACGGTCCTTTCGGTGACTCGGCCACTCAATATTTTGTAGGCTCCTTCAACGGAAAAGAGTTTGTAAACGAATCACCCTCCAAAACCAAATGGATGGACTGGGGAAAAGACCATTATGCCACCGTGACTTGGAGTGACGCTCCCGACAACCGCCGCATCGCTATCGCATGGATGAGCAACTGGCAATACGCAAACGATGTTCCTACCTCCCAATACCGTAGCCCGAACTCCGTTCCCCGTGACTTGAGCCTGTTTACCGTAGATGGTGAGACTTACCTCCAATCAGCTCCCTCTCCCGAACTGCTGGCTTTGCGTGATGCTTCCAAGAAACGCTCGTTCAAAGTAGACGGAACACGCACAATTAAAGAAATGATTCCCGGTAATGACGGTGCATACGAAATAGAATTGACAATCGAAAATCAACGTGCAGACGTAATCGGCTTCCGTCTCTACAATGACAAAGGCGAAGAAGTGGATATGCAGTATGACATGAAAGAAAAGAAATTCTCGATGGATCGTCGCAAGAGCGGAGAGGTCAGCTTCAATGAGAATTTCCCAATGTTGACCTGGACGGCCATTGAAAGTGGAAAAGACGAATTGAAACTCCGTCTGTTTGTTGACAAATCCAGTGTGGAAGCCTTTGGTGATGGCGGACGTTTTGTGATGACTAATCAAGTATTCCCGTCGGAACCTTACACTCATATCGACTTTTACAGTAAAGGAGGAGCGTATAAAGTAGATTCGTTTGTGATCTACAAGTTGAAGAAATAAGCTTATTCTCCTTACTCTATGCGTTCTTTCCTCGTTTCTTTGGAGTAGAATACTTCTTTCCCTATAGACTAATACTTCTTTCCTTATGGAAGAGTACGTCTGTCCTAGTGGAAGAGTTCTACTAAAGTGCGGAGACACTTTCTTCAAAGCCACGGTTCCGTTAGTTCGTCACGGCCGTGGTAACCCAACAATACCGTAGCTTTAAAGTAACAAGGAACGGGAGATACACCAACTATATAAAGGACTGATGCATACATTGCCGTAGGGTTATGTGTTCCGCCCTATGGAAACAGAATTCATCATATAAAAGAAAAAATAATGGAAAACAGTAAAAACTCTTCCCTCTCCAAACTAATCCCGGTGATGCTTTGCTTCTTCGCCATGGGATTCGTTGACCTGGTAGGCATTGCCTCCAATTACGTAAAGGCAGACCTTGGGCTGTCGGACTCACAGGCGAATATCTTTCCGTCACTGGTATTCTTCTGGTTCCTGATTTTCTCCGTACCCACCGGCATGCTGATGAGCCGCATTGGTCAGAAGAAAACCGTATTGCTTAGTTTGATTGTGACTTTCGCTTCTCTGTTGCTACCCGTTTTCGGCGACAGCTATATGCTGATGTTGATTTCCTTCTCCCTCCTGGGCATTGGAAATGCGTTGATGCAGACTTCTCTGAATCCGTTACTTTCCAATATCGTGCGTGGCGACCGCTTGGCGAGTAGCCTGACTTTCGGCCAGTTTGTGAAAGCCATTGCTTCTTTCCTGGCACCTTATATCGCCATGTGGGGAGCGACACAGGCCATTCCGACTTTCGATTTAGGCTGGCGCATCCTGTTCCCTATTTATATGATTGTGGCCGTCATCGCTATTCTTCTGCTCAATGTCACACAGATTGAAGAGGAGAAAGAAGATGGCAAACCGTCTACTTTCGGACAATGCATCGCCCTGCTTGGTAAACCGTTTATCCTGCTTTGTTTTATTGGTATCATGTGTCATGTCGGCATTGACGTAGGTACGAACACTACCGCCCCGAAGATTCTGATGGAGCGCATCGGTATGGGATTGGATGATGCTGCTTTTGCAACTAGTCTTTATTTTATTTTCCGTACGGCGGGCTGTTTTCTGGGTTCTTTCATCTTGCGTAAGATGTCTCCGAAATCTTTCTTCGGCATTAGTGTGGTGCTGATGTTGATTGCCATGATCGGTTTGTTTATCTTCCATGAAAAGGCAATTATCTATGCCTGCATTGCCTTAATTGGTTTCGGTAACTCCAATGTGTTTTCCGTTATCTTCTCGCAGGCATTGCTCTATTTGCCGGGTAAGAAAAACGAAGTTTCCGGCTTGATGATTATGGGACTTTTCGGCGGGACGGTGTTTCCGTTGGCAATGGGAGTAGCTTCGGATACTTCCATGGGACAGAATGGTGCTATTGCCGTAATGACGGTGGGCGTGCTTTATCTCTTGTATTATACGTTCCGTATCAGAAAATAATTTTATAACTTTGGAAACAATAAAACCCGTATATCATGAATAATATAATTGTAGGAATGGGCGAAGCACTTTGGGATGTGTTGCCCGAAGGAAAGAAAATCGGTGGTGCTCCGGCAAACTTTGCCTATCATGTATCACAGTTTGGTTTTGACAGTCGTGTAGTGAGTGCCGTAGGCAGGGATGAACTGGGAGAAGAAATTCTGAAAGTATTCAACGAGAAGAAGTTGAAGATGCAGATTGAACAGGTCGATTATCCTACCGGTACGGTGCAGGTGACGCTCGATGACGAGGGCGTGCCTTGTTACGAAATCAAAGAGGGCGTGGCGTGGGACAACATTCCCTTTACGGATGAGCTGAAACGTCTGGCCTTGAGCACACGTGCTGTTTGCTTCGGTTCGCTGGCTCAACGTAATGAAGTGAGCCGTGCCACTATCAATCGCTTTCTGGATACGATGCCCGATATAGACGGACAGCTCAAGATATTTGATATCAATCTCCGC
>NZ_JBDFVF010000024.1:0-113659 GCF_040913205.1 Bacteroides sp. MSSM.1001136sp1_RTP21357st2_D2_RTP21359_211015
GCTTTATGAAGCGTAGCATCACGACCACGACACAAAAAGATAGTACCATCTATAGGATGCGTGAATAATGTATTGAAATCATCTCCATTTAAAGCCGGATAAGAGTTTTTAAAATTTTCTTTACGAAGTAGGTAATAAGCTCCTGCACGTTCTACATTCCCCTGCGGACAGTTCACAAACATAGTATCCCTGTCCACATTCCAGCCAAGTCCACTCGGAGCACTACTCCAACCAGCAGCACCATTAGTAATCACAGTAGCTATGGAATCCTTATCTAGATAAATTTTACGTAAACTATGTTCATTCTCGAAAAAATAAATGCAACGTTCGCCTGATGATTCGTCATAGTACATGGCAAGAGGAGTTTGAGTTCCTGCTTTATCAAAATTACCATCCGTAATAGAAGTATTGCCTTCACTATCTACTACACCGCACAACGTGCCGACAACTACATTATACTGATAAGAGAACTTTTGGTCAAATGTATAGGTAGCATTCAAACTTTTATCTTTATTCAATATATCCACCTGCACAGACCCTCCATCCGCACGGGAAGGAACAATACAATAAATCTGTGTACCGGAAGAGCTAACAACCTTCGCTTCCTTACCACCGACAACCACTCGTATCAGTGAGGGATCAGTCCCAAAATTACTACCATTGATAAACATGTTCGTGCGTACAGCACCTTCCAAAGGAGAATAGTCAGTAAAAACAACTTCAACATTAGGATCAGAAGCTACATAAGACGGAAGATTTACTTCCACATTTTTGTCCATGCAACTACCCAATCCACCCAAGCAAATCAAGGAAAACAATACAAACCTAACCTGTTTCCCTCCTTTTTTTGTTTTAAAAAGGCTTTTCATTGTATTAAATTATTCGTTAAACAATAAATATAAAAATCAAAAGAAAAAATAACTATGCATTATTCCAATGTGCACTATTAACGAAATGCAAAATAAAACGCTATCCTATTAATAGAATAAAAATAACGGTTCAATAAATGACAAAAACAGGTCAAAAACCTATAAAACAGCTATCCTAGTATGTTTTGGAGCACTTTTACTATTTTAGCTTATGTTGTGTGCTTTTCTCTATTATCATCCAACCTATATCTCCCCCCCCGAAAGTGATATTACATATAGCATAGTTGTATAAATGGTCATAAAAATACAAACTCTTTCTAAAATGGAGCAACATCAGAAAATATCAACTACAGTAGTATCTGGCTTGCCCTTCATTACTTATATAAAAAAATAGTGGGAGCTTTTATCACCCCACTATTACATTTCTCATACTATTGCTTGCTCCAGCAAATAGATTGCAAAAACCAAGCTTTATTTTCGTCATTCAAACCCTGACGCTTCAAAACCTCCGGGAGGTCAGTATAACTTTTCCAAAAATCGGAAACTAAAGAAGAGATCTTCTCCGGTGCATAGATTACCGCTTCACTCAGACTTCCCATTTTACCAAATTCTTCCTTAAAGCAAATATATGAATCACGGTATTTTAACTGCTCCATAGATTTAGCTATTCGTCTAGATACTCCCAACAAGCCGTTCATATCAGCTGTTTCCGTAGGATAAACTATTTTAATAACCTTTTCCTGATCACATGACAAAACAGGCAAATCAACCGAAAGAGCAAACTCTTCACCCAAATATTCATATTTGGCAGGTTGACCATTTACAGTGACAGACTGAGGAACAAGTGATGAGAGCACTTTCACTTTGAATGAACGAGATTCAGGCATATCTTTATATCGGCCATCACGTTTACCGATAACAATCGTTCGTTCCTGCCCTTGGCTGAAAGATGTTAATTTAGTCACAGCATATTCCGAAGCATAGTTCTTATCATTTCCATTATCTTCATAAAAATTAAAGGACGAAATTCCATTTCCACCAGGGAATACGGTAACAACAACCTCCTCATCATTACCGTTCAGGTTCATCACCTTTCTTGTATACATCGGCAATACCGCTCCCGCTTTTACATAAATCGGATATTCGTCAATAGCAAAAGGACGTTCCACTATTTGTCCTCCTTTCAGTAAGGTACCTGTATGCAACTCATACCATTCACCTTCGGGCAGCCACACACGCACTTGTACATAACCATCTTTTGCAGGAGCTGTGGCAGGAGCAACCAGAATATCATCTCCAAACATATATTCATTACGGAACTCATATGCTTCCTTATTATCCGGATGATCATAATACATCGGACGGCAAAGTGATAATCCTTCATCATAACCTTTACGAGCCATTGTATAAATATAAGGCGCCATCTCATAACGTTGCTGGATTGTCTTACGAAGAACATCACAATATTCTTTGTTGAATACCCATGGTTCCTTATTCAAACCGGCACTTTTTTGAGAATGTGTACGCATAATCGGGCTTAAGGCTCCGAATTGCAACCAACGAGTGTACATTTCCGGATCTATACTTTCACCGATATGTCCTCCTAGGTCATGACTCCAATAACCATATAATACATTGGAAGCTGTCGAGTTGAAGTAAGGCTGAAAATCTAATGATTTCCATGAAACAACTGCATCACCGGAGAACCCCACCTGATAGCGATGATTACCCAAACCTCCCCAACGGTGATATAGCATCGGACGTGTGTCCCTGTTCTTTTCCATATTACTAAAGAAAGCATAATTAATCCACCAAGTGTTGCTCAAATTCTTCACCTTCGGATCATATATCCTTTGTTGCCAGTCCAGCCACCAAAAATCAACACCATCTTTCTCCATTGGCGTCAATACATTCTTAAACATATTTTTAATAAACTTCTTATCTGAATTTATCCATGGAATAGTCTGTTTGGACTGAGGATCAACTCCCATATCTTTTGCTAATCCAGAATATTTTTCTTCATAAGAAGCTACTCCATCCGCCGGATGTAAGTTAAGGGTGATTTTCACATCATTCTGTTTCAAGTATCCCAAAAACTCCTTTGGGTTCGGGAATAAATCACGATTCCATGTCCAACCGGTCCAACCACCTTTTCCTTGTTCTGTATAATGCCAGTCCATATCTACCACCAATACATCCAAAGGAATCTGATAAGTATGGAAATTATCAATCAGATTACGGAACTCCCTGTCAGAATATAACCAATAGCGTGACCACCAATAACCAAATGCATACCGGGGAGGTAATGGTACTTTTCCCGCAAAGAGGGTATAATCTTTCAAGGCAGCTTTATAGTCATGTCCATATGCCATGAAATACCAATCCTGTCCGCCATTAGCCGGACGCTCTTTCACCCAATCCCAATCTTTATTATCATCAAACAAAAGTCCCTGAGAATCATCAATCAGAGTCCAACCGTCCGTAGCCAACAGGCCATCTTCCAGTTTCAGTTTATCACCTTTCTTTGTATCAGCCACCCATGTTTGTGTCTGTGTATCACCATCCATACCATCCAATGTACGATAGGTTCCTTTCAAGTTGCCCTTCTGTTGCATACCGGGTTTCCAAGTAAAAGGTAATATTTCTTTAGAGGCAGTGATAACCAAGTTCTTATCTGTAAACTGTCCACTCTTTTTCTTATAACGCATCTTCATTTTGGAAGTCGTTATTTCAACCCATCCTCCTCTTGTTTTTAGCTTGTAATCTACCTGGGGATAGTTACGATTCACAACGATGTGAGATCTATCGTCCACGAATTTCCCATCCGGTGCATATTCCAGACGGATTGCTCCATCAGAAATGACTGTAAATCTTACATTGCCATCTGTATAAGCAATATTTCGCTGTGTGTTTTGCGCATGCAATACAAATATAAAACTCTGCATGACACAGAGTAAAAGCAATAATCCTCTTTTCATGATAACATTTAAAAGCAATAAATTTATAATTCGAGAATAAAATAGGGTCGTTGCAGTTATCATAGCTACAACCACCCTATGTCAACTACTTACTCTTCTTGAAAGTCGGAGCTTCCGCCTTCACAACCGGTCCGTCCCCTACGAGATACGGCCAATCATCGTCATCCCAATAAACTCTATCAAGCAATACTACACGACCTAAAGATGGATCGGCAGTCCGGTAAGCATGATAGATAATCCAATCTTTACCTTCATCATCCTGCACTATTTCAGCATTGTGCCCTGTCCCCAGAAACGCATCATTTCTGTGTATCAGTACCTCATGTTTATTATCATTCATGTTGTCACCTGATTTATTCAAATAAGGACCAAAAAGCTCGGTGGAACGACATACAACTGTTTGGTATGTACTATTTGCACCGTCACAGCAAGTACCTGTAGAGCAGAACAAATAATAGTATTTACCTCTTTTCAAGATATATGATCCTTCATAAGCATTGGTACCTCCAGTATTGGCAGCAACCTGTATTTTTGTCGCTTTTGCATTTTCAATACCTCCTTTCAGTCCAAGACCGTCTTCAGTCAATTCAATACCCCAAATACCATACCAGCTTCCCCAGAAAAGATATTTTTTACCATTATCTTCAATATAGAAAGGGTCGATACTATTATGAACATCGATCTCATTGCTACGGAATAATTTGCCTTGATCGGTAAACGGTCCTTCCGGCTTGTCCGAAACAGAAACACCAATACCACAAGTTGCTCCACCTCCCCACTTGGACAAGGAGTAATACATCACATATTTTCCATTGATATAATTGATATCCGGTGCCCAAATACCTGCTTCCGGTTCCCATGACGGTTTTTTATCATCCTCGTAAGCACCGCCCACATAAGTCCAGTGAACCAAGTCTTTGGATTTGTGTATCCATGTATTTCCTCCGGTAGCATACAAATAGAAATATCCGTCTTCCGCTTTTATCACTGTCGGATCCGGATTATCGGAATCGATGACAGGATTTGAATACCACACTTTGTCTGCCAATGGAGCTTGTTCTGCTTCACCTTTCTGTTTATCGCTGTTACCACACCCCCATGTAAGCAGGGAAAATATTCCAAGCGTAATTGTATGTTGTAAGTATAACATAAGTTCTCAGTTTTTATTAATTTTACTAATCTATTCCATACTCGAATTCAATTCAACACCAGGTCCCAATACAATATGGATTATGGAAGTCTTTGATTCTTTGTCCGTTTCTGAAGTAATTGGCATACCATCCGACTGAAACGCTTTCAATGTAATGCTAAACTGAGCTTCTTTTTCGTCCACTCCAAAAGCTTTCATATATTCCATTATCTGTTGATTGGTAAAAAGCTGTTCGCGTACTCCGTTATAAGTAAGTATGCTTTTATCTTCCACACCCATTGTTTCAGTTATTTCTCCATCTACCTGCAGTCCTAAAGTCATAACATACTTCGATGCTGTTTCTATATCCAGCCAACGGTAGACAAAAGCAACCCCATCCATATTTTCCTGTGTAATCTGTACATAATAATCATCAGATTCCACTTCTACTCTCGGTACACGTGGTTGTGGGTCACCCTCACTTTCCACATCTCCACATGCTCCCAATACAAATATATTAGTAAGCAGATATAGTATTATAAACAGTTTTTTCATGATTTTCATATTTTAATTTACTTCTTATGGAGATTATTCAGTCGGCTCCAAATATATCTTCATCTCATTAAGGTCTACTGTCAAAATGTATTTACCATCAGCAGCAACAATCCATTTCAAGTCACCGCCATTATCCTGATACCTTGCTTCTCCGAGTTCATGTTCTACGCCCGGATTTGCTCCTTGTGAAGGAGCAAAAAAGAATTTTCCTGCAAAATCTGCTCCATTCGGCTCCAACGCCAACTTAAACTCTTTACCGCCATAAAAGTTACCTGTATACGTCCAACGTTCTGGATGGCGTGGATCATTATTCACAAATGCACCTTCCTTTTTCATTTTACCCCAATCCCATCCGATGGTACTGGCATCGCCAACAATCCAAATCCCACCTTGCGGTAAAGGGTAAATACTAACGATATTCACATCCAAACGATTTAAGTCCACAACTATTGTATAGGTACCGCTTTTTGTGTTTTCAAACATCTCACCATTCCCTGCTTCTGCCACATATTGCAAAGAATTATCTCCATTCTCAGCTTTCATGTAGCATGGATAATCAGAATCCGGACTAAGTGCAAAGAAGTACTCACATGGCTTCAATTCTGCTGTCGACTGATATACTCCTGAACCCACAACCTTCTCGGTCATTCGGCGAACAGTTTTCTCTCCAGCATCATCCACCATCACCATATATATCGCAGTAGCATTCTTATCATATCCGATCACATTCAATTGCGTCTTCGACAACTCCGGTTTCAAGTATTCTACAGATGAATTGACCTGTCCTATAACCTCTGCTTCAATAGTCACCTTATCCCCAGGAAGTATACTCCAAGAAGCCAGTATATCATTTAACTCCTTATGCGTGAAACTAATGGAACGCTCTTCCGATTCAATCTCATACAAATCTGTCACATTAGAGTGTAAGTCTGCCATATACATTCTGAAAAAATAGGTGATAGTAGCATCAGCTCCTCCACGTTGAGCTGCAGCATCCCATGTAAATATAACAGCTGCTTCATTCTCTTTTTCTTTCTCCAAAGTAATTTCAGAAGAAGAAGCCTTCAAAAGCATCTGATCTACAGGAGTTTCAAGCGTGTAATACTCCGGATCTTTATTACAGCTCGCTACTATCAACATAAGAAAGAGCAAGCATATTAGTTTCATTATCTTATTCATAATTATGCTTTTCATTTAATTAATTCCAGAAAGGCGCCTGAACCAAGTTCGTGTTCTTATTCATTTCATCTATATATACCGGGAACCAGTACATCGCCCTTTTCCACACACGTGTCTGGAATACGGTTCTCTTATAAAATTCCTGACTATTTGTTCCTGCGAAATTCATACCATAATCATCTCCACACATCTCCGGGAGCTGTTCCACAATTCTCCATCGACGGATATCCGACCAGCGTGATCCTTCACAGCAAAGTTCAACACGGCGTTCCATACGAACTGCCTCACGTACTGCCAGTTGATTGTCATCTACATGAATGTATTTTGCATCATCTGCCGCTACGGCATCCAACGTATATTGGCGCACGCCTGCACGTTCACGGACTTTATTCACATATTTTAATGCATCCTCACGAGATGCTCTATTATCATAAGCCTCATTAACAGCCTCAGCATAATCCAAATAGGAAGCAGCTAAACGATATAGGAACATTTGACGCCATTTGTAACTACCATTCTTCGGATTATCCTGTGAATATACTTTCTTACGAACCAAATAACCATTTTGGGGTGCATCATGTGTATAATCATTATCTTTCTGATTCTTAAAGAATTCGAATTTACGCTCTGCCAAAGCATACCAAGAACCATTATAACTTACTGTAGTATAAAAACGAGGTTCGCGATTACAATACATATTATATGTACCTTCGGCAGTTATTTCTCCCTTTTGCCCTGTACCACCAGTCCAATTAGTAGATCGGGTTTCTGTCTCCGTTGAAAAACCTTCTTCTACATATTTCGAATTATCATCGTCTTTCGGAAGCCCATTCTTCATGAAGAACGCGTCCACCAAACCTTGATATACACCTAAACCATTTCCACCACCATATTCTTTAGTTACAGCTTTATTCGTATAGAACTGGTAACTTTGATAAGCATCTTCTTTTGTATATGGGAACAATATCTCCTTATTTCCATCTTGAAATTTCGTAAACCAAAGATTTTCAAGCGAAGTAAACGGGTCTATTTCTCCCTCATCATTATATTCTACGTACAAACGATAACCGGCTTGCTCTGCTACATCAAGCAATCGTTTGCAGGCTTCTGCCGCTTTCACCCATTTTTCCTGGCTATAAGTAGAATTGAACAATTCCTCACCTTCTTTATTCTTATGTCCAATGTACCACTCATTTCCATTTACCAACGGACTTGCAGCAAATAATAACATCTTCGCACGAACAGTTAGACACATAACTGAAGTTATACGACCATATTTCTCCACACTCTGCCATACAGCAGGCAATTGTTTAGATGCTTCCAACATCTCATTATCCAAATGGCTGACAATCTCATCAAAAGGTCTTTGTCCGACCATTAAATCTGAAAGAGTAAAGTCAGTCGGAGCAATGTAATTCGGTCTAAATGGGATAGGACCGTATGTCTCCAATAATTGCCACCAATAATAGGCCGCAAGGAAACGTGCTTCCGCTTTCATATAATCCACTTCTCTCTGAGGAAGGTCGGAATCAGGTAATGCATGTACACGTTCTATAAAAATATAAGCCTGACGTATTTTTCTCGGAAGACCATCCCAGAAATTTCCTGCCCATTGTGTATTCGGTGTCCATCCACCAAAAATCTTGGTGATATTGGGCCAGTCCCATTGCTGCCAACGTGCAGAAGCAGTCAAGTCATCTGCAAACACTTCCCAACCATACGTATTTAACCAGTCATTACCCGGATTAGGGATACGGCTGTATACATTGGCCAGCCATGATTCTACTTTTGTCTTATTCTCAAAGACCATGTCTATATCAATTTCCGTATCCGGTTCTTTATCAAGATACGTACAGGAACCCAACGATACGATGCCTATTAAACCAGCAACTATATATTTCTTAAGTTTCATTATCGTCATTTTTTTTAATTAGAAATTCAGGTCAACTCCAAACATTACAGAACGCATAGCCGGGTAACGCAGACCGGTGTTCGTATTTAATTCCGGATCCCACAGTTTGAAAGGAGAGAAACAGAATAAATTATTACCACTCACGTAAAAACGAATAGCTTTAGAATGTATCTTATCAGTTACAGATTGCGGTAAAGTATATCCAAGTTCCAGCGTTTTCAAACGCATAAAACGCATATTCTTTTTCCACCATGTAGAATTCCGGTAGTTCTGTCTGTTAGGTTCCTCCGTCAATCTCGGCCAGAATACATCTTGGGAAGGATTCTCTTCTGTCCATCTGTCGTTATAATTAGAGTAGACATTGCCTTGTAATGTTTGTCCACTGCCCGGAATGAAATACGTAGTTCCACCAATCACACGATAAGTATCACCTGTTCCCTGGAAGAAGAAATTCAAATCCCAGTTTTTGTAGCTCACATTACCTCCGAAACCATAAACAATACGCGGGTCTACCGTTCCACCAATGTATCCTTCATCCGCATCAGTGATAATGCCATCGCCATTCATATCTATATATTTGATATCACCGGGACGTACTTTTGAAGCTCCAACGTCCTGTGTCGGTATACCGAATTTCAAATTACCATTCGCATCGAAATCATCTTCTGTAAACAATCTTTCTGCCTGCAATCCATACAAAGTATTTAATGAACGGCCTGTCAATCCTCTGTATGTACCTTTCACAGTTTCTGGCTCATCGTATTCGTCCACCCTATTAATAGCATATGTGAAATTAGAACGGAAACCTACAAACCAATCTTTATTAATTTGTTTATTATAGTTTAAGGAGAATTCCACACCGCGGTTAGTCACTTCACCAAAATTGGCCCAAGGGTTAGTCAAGAATCCTGTCTGTGAAGGAATAATCTTACGCTGCATAAAGATATTGGTACGTTTTTCTTTGAAAACATCTACCTGTAATTCCAATTCATTCCATAATCCCAGTTCAAAACCAAGGTTCATTTTCAGAGCTGTTTCCCAGGTAAGATTTTCAACTCCAACTTCTCCTTCTGAAATACCGGTACGACCAATCTGTCCTGTATCACCCCAGTTATACTTATCTGCATTGGTATTCAATGTTGTTATATAGGCAAAACGGCGTCCTCCGATATCATCATTACCAACTTTTCCTATAGAACCTCTTAATTTCAATTTACTCAATGTATTTCTGAAACGATCCATGAAAGGTTCTTCAGACAATAACCATCCGACTGCCACAGAAGGGAAAAAGCCGAAACGTTTACCTTTAGCAAAATTCTCTGAACCATTATATCCAAAGTTGAACTCCGTCACATAACGGCTATCGAAAGTATAAGACAATCTACCCGCAATACCTTGTTTTCTATAAGGTTGTACACTACCATTATCATAACTTTGCTGATTATACAGAAACAATGCATCTACGTCATGCTTTCCGAAAGTGTGAGCATACGTTAATGTTCCTTCAAAATAAACCCTCGAATTTCCATATTCCCCTTTATTTCCATGTCCCAAAGAGTCATCTCCATATTTAAGTACAGAATGAATCAGATTACCTTCAATGTCACGTCCGGTAGCAATACTATGATAAGTAGCATCCTTTCCCCTTGTAATCGAACTCTGATTCCAACGGTCGAAAGAAAAGGTTACTTTCGCTTTTAATCCCGGCGTGATCATCTTCAGATTCTGTTCAATAGCAAAGAGTGACTGAATCTGTGAAGCTGTAACTACGTCGTAACCTCGCTGTGTCACCGCTGCCCAAGGGTTCACATCATTAATAGCCATAATTGGAATAGTCCCATCTGAATAGCGGGCAGGATACACGAAAGGAGAAGTTATAAACGCTCTATCAAAAGCATCGTCCGTACTAAATGCCTGTTTGCGGTGTGTTTGGAGGAACCCACCGACATTTAAACGCAGCACTGTTGTCTTAGTCACATCCAAGTCAACATTCGCACGCATATTATAACGAGTTAGTTTCGTTCCTGTATCATAAGGCAAAGACTTATCCGTCTCCATGATTCCCTTCTCACCGAAATAAGAACCAACCAACGAATAGCGCAGGAAATCGGAACCACCTGATACAGTCAGATTCGCACGAGTAGAATAAGCATAATCCTTTGTTATTTCATCCAGCCAATTTACATCCGGATACAAATCTCTGTCATAACCATATCTCGTTCTGTCAATCTGCTCCTGACTGAAAGGCAAACGCGACTTATTCTCTGTTATTTCATTTATCAATGCCATATGATCGGCTGCCCCAATAAAATCCGGAAGTTTTGTCGGCTCTGCAATAGAATGTTCCACACGCAAATTGACAGAAGGAGCTCCTACTTTACCACGCTTCGTATTGATAACAATGACACCATTTGCACCACGTACACCATACATAGCACTCGCCGATGCATCTTTCAATACTGAGAAAGATTCAATTTCAGCGGGGTCTATATTATTCAAGTCGCGCTCGATACCATCTACCAACACTAACGGAGATTGCCCACCGGAGAAAGAAGCAATACCGCGAATCCAAAAATTCGAGGAATCGTAACCCGGTTCTCCCGAACGTTGAACCGCTATCACACCGGCAATCTGTCCTGCCAGATTATTAGACAAAGAGCGTGTGGCACCAACCTGTAACTTCTTAGGCTGTAATGTCTCGATAGAACCGATAACCGACATTTTCTTCTGACTACCATATCCAGTAACTACAACTTCATCCAAGGCTTCAATATCTTCTTCTAAAATTACATCAAAATTAATCTTACTTCCAACTTTTATTTGTTGAGTTTTGAAGCCAATATACGAAATCTCTATTACAGAATTCTTTCCGGGTACATTCAAATAAAAATGTCCGTCCATATCCGTAATCACTCCAGTCCCTGTCTGTTCCAGTACACGTACATTCACACCAGGAAGAGGATTCTTGTCCTTATCGGTTATCGTACCACTGATACGAATACCTTTCGCTTGCTCCGACATATTAGTCTTACCAGACATAGAAGAATGTTCCGGTAAAGCGGAGTTAGCGCTTGTTCCATAATAGAACAACAAGCAAACAAACAATGCTTTCTTCAAGTCCATAATATTAAATTTAAAAAACTCATAATAAATACTTTATCTCATATTGAGTGAGAGCAAAAGTAGACAACTAATACAAAATGCAATAAAATAGATAGACCAATAATTAAAAAAAATCGTTCAAAATGAAATTAAAATATAATTGAGATATCTTCTGACCTATTTCTGTCATTTTAAGAAATGTTCCGCACGCCCCGGAGTCAATAACTCCCACAAAGAAGCGACTGTCCATCCCGGTGCGAAGATATCGTTATAATACCCTTTCCCATTTTTGCCATAATCCCAGTTGGTATGTTGAACGACTTCCGGATAAAAACCGGATTTGGCAATTCCACATAGATGCCCTTCATGAGGTAACAATTGGCGCATGGAAGTAGAAATCACCTCCGCGAAATGGGCAAAACGTGGCTCCTTATATTCCTTTGACAACCATTGCAGTACCGAAGCAAATTCAAAAACAAACACATCAATATGGTTATTTTCTACAGAAACATTACCCCAACCACGAGTTTTTAGACCGATATCACCCAACATCTGACCTTGAGCAAAAGGAACGTCCCATACATAATACCATGACAATGCAAAATAAGCAGCCTTTCTTGTCAGGTCGGCATAATGACGATGCTCATCTCCTTTCGTTATCAACGAAAGATAATAAGTTGCCGTAGCAGCATAAAGAGAAGCCTCTTTATCTTCACAATTGGCATCGAGAGTAGATGAAAAATAGTCAGCTTTAGATATCAAGACTTTCTCCAAATAATCTGCTGTCCTTTTAGCACTAGCTAAATAACGTTTATCCTTAAAATATTTATATCCCATTATTAAAGGTAAAGTGGCCGAGGGTGTACTTCCTCCACTATTATCGACTATTGTAAAATCATCGTGGAATTTACGGGGGAAACTGCCATCTTCATGTTGCAACTGCAGAAGTATATCGAGCATATTTTTCATCTTTTGTTCCCATTCAGGATGACGACGGCCATTCTCCCTTTCATAAGCAAGAAAATGAAGCATAGCATAAACTCCTTCTGATTGACGACGAATACTATGTACAGGATCTTCATACCCTCTATCAAAGTTTACCGATTCTTTAAAGAAACCAGCCTGGGTAAAGCCATTCTTCAAATAACTATCGAATACTTTCATACTGTTTTCTTTCAGATCTTCTCTGCCACATTGCCAACTATATTCCCAAGCATTGAATGCATTAAGGAGTACACGGCCAATAAAACCAACTTCTGCCTGACCGTTACTCTGACAATCAGCAGTCCGCAAATGAATACCCGAATTAAAAGTCAACGAATTACCAGTCACCAGACTATTCACAAAAAAACGGCTCATAACTTCTTTCATATCCTCAATAGAATAAGGAGTATCAACCGGAACCGGAGCATAAGTGTCATAGCTATACTCCCACGCATTCCGAATAAAATCAGAATAATCATCAGCTTTATTCTCCAAGATCTCCCATGTCAGTAACATTGTTTCTCCTTTTCTCAGAGACTGAAAAGCCTCTACCGCCGGAGCCAATGTTAATTTTCGAATATAGCTTTTAGGTGCTTCACGGTAAGGAAAACCGAAAGAAAGTGTTGCCACTCCATTCTGATTTTCGAATCCAGTAAAACCTATTGAAGTTTTACCTGAAAGAATGATTTCTCCCTCTCGATGAGTAGACAAAACCTCATTAGCAAAATTGTCTATACGACTCACCGTCACAAAGCTTTTTTCCTTTTCTGAATAAATACCTGTAAGAGGAGCACTCAATCTATCCTCACGCACCAACCAGCTGTCTGATGTATGAAATGAAGGTGCTTCCTTAGGAGATCGCAGATTGCGACGATACCAGAACCCCGGCATATAGAACTGGCAATCATCATGATTAAAACCGGTTGACAACTGCTCGCTAAAATTAAAATAAACATCCTCTAATGCAGTTAGACTGACATTGATACGTAACTTACCATTCATATCCTCCATTCTCTGAGTTATTACCATCGGAATACCTTTGGAAGGTTCCAACAGATAAGATGAACAGTCATTCTTCAACTGCCGCATATCCAGCGAGTATTTTTCCGATTCATTTCCCGGTACTTTTAAGGAAATAGATGCTGAAATCTTTTCTGGAGTATAATTGACGGCTTCAACAGCCTCAACATATAACCCAATAAGTATTCCACAAAATAAGCATTTTAAATTCATGTAAATTCAATTAAATGAATCAGTAATAAAATAAATACTGGTTCTGTTAATACACTAATAATTCATTTTCAAACTTGAGCAACAGCTAATATTTTGTAGCCTGTGTGATACGCAACAAAAGTATGGAATTCTACCAGCTTAGGATATTAAAAACAGGTCAATAAATGAAATTCCAGTCTCAATTTCCCTCCCAAAGTATACATCTTCTGACTCTTATTTACGCAACCGAAAAAATTGAACTCATTTCTGAAGCCGGACATATGTTTTACCATCCGGTCCGACTCCTTTAACTACCAACTTCTTCCAATGTCCTGGCAATTTCGAAGGCAATTGTTTAATACCGCTATCTGTAATTTCCAAACCACAAAAGCCATTGATTACAGCCTGCAAAAGTCCTCCCGCACCAGTTGAGAAATAAGGATTAGTACCTCCTGCACCTTCAGAAAGTACACCGAACGGAGGTAGCTGGTTGGGACGGAAGCTTTGCACAAATAATTCATAAGCCTTATCCCCTTCACCAAGACGTGCATATTGCAAAGCCAATACAGAGAATGACATTGCGGGGCCTCCTTTGTCAATCTTTCCCTCATAATACTCCAAATCCTTACGAATTTCTTCCGGACGGGTAATCAGGTTCAATGGATATACCAGTAAATTAGCATCCGCCTGCTTGATAACCTGTCCATTATAACCATCATACTCCATAGTCACTCCATTTTCAAATTTGGGGATGCGCAACTTTGCTGCTATTTCCTTCCAAATTACTGGAGCTTTAAGCCCACATATGGAAGCAGCTTTAGCAGCATCCTGTAATGCGCGTATAACAGTACCGTTCGTGAAGGCATTATCATCACCCTCTGCGTATTCATCGGCACAAACCACATTACGAATCGAATAAGAACCATCGTCATTCTTTTCTACACGACTTACCCAAAATTCTGCCACTTTCTCCATTAAAGGGAATCCTTCTTCACGCAACCATCGCTGATCGCCACTCATACAGTAATAATTCCAGGCCGCAATGGCGATATCAGCTGTGATATGATGTTCAAAAGGACCAGTCAACGCCCAAGTCGGACACGCTTCTTCTCCTGCATCATCACTTTCCCAAGGAAACATAGCCCCATCATATCCATAACTTAATGCTTTCTGGCAAGCAGCTTCCAGCCTATCTGTACGATAATCCATCATTGTTCGTGCAATGCCCTGATTCATAAAGAGCATAGGCGGATACATCCAAAATTCGGTATCCCAGAAAATATGCCCATTATATCCCTGTGAAGAAAGTCCAAAAGGAGGTATACTCAACCGACTTCCTTTGCGTGCATTGGAATACAGATTATAAAGTGCAAAACGCACAGTACGCTGTGCTTCATCATCCCCCTCAATCACAATATCACCTTTCCACATCTCGTTCCAGAGTTTCCGATGCCCATCCATCAGACGCGTCAATCCCTCTTTCGCACCATAAATCACTTCACGATCTGACTCATTGTATGGATCTATAAAATCACGTCCGGTACAAACAGCACCTAATAAAGTAAAAAAGAATTTCTCTCCTTTCTTTAATGAAATAGAAATCTGACCACTCCCATTATATTGTTGCTGCACACTGGAATTCTTATCATAAATAAATGCGGAAGAAGCTGAAACTTTTTGTTCGCGGTATTTTGATAAAGCCCAAGTACGCACTATTTTTATATCATTCCCATTAACATTCACATTGACCAGTTTCGAACCTATGTTTTTATACTCATCAGGTATCTCAATAGGATTTGACACTGTCAAATACATATCCCCCAGTGCCACAACCTCCACACGAACCAGTCCTGCATAAGGTAAATTTCTTAGAGCACAGATGCTATAAGATACATCCGCTTTTCCATCACAAGTGAAGTGCGTATTATGGGTAGCCTCTTTCATATCTATACACTGTTCCCATCTCGAAATATTATCACCATTTACAGTCTGTCCATTAATTTGCATTTGCAAATTGAATGGATTGATTCCTCGTAAAACACGACTCACATCTTGAGGAGTAGCAGAATCAAAAACATGGTTTAGCATGACATGGCGAATAGAAAACGGTTCTTTCCACGGCAGGATACCAATCCCCCCATTGGCAACTGTTGCCCCGTAATAAGTTCCGTGATAATCAGTTGTCTGTATCTTCCACAAACTATCCTGTCCATTTGCCTTAATAGTGAGAGCTGATACCAGACAATAAAATACGATAAATAGATTTCTCATATAAAAAATAAGATATTTAATTTGTTAATGACATCCGACACAAAAATAGGGCGTATCTGCCAGTCATTAGGAAATAACCTGACCAAATGATGTGACAAATAAACCAAAAGCGTACTAAAAATAATATTTAAGCCAATTTTGTTACCAAAATTGGCTTAAATCAAAAGACAGATTATTTTATCTTATTTAAATACGTACTTCAATCGGTTTTCCATTCGTAATCTTACTTCTTTTTACAATCTTATGATCCTTTTTTATCAGAACCAACAGTTTGTCATCTTTATCGCGCTTCACCTCAATATCGAATATGGAACCAAATGCACAGATACGTTTCAATGACATCGTATTCCAACTTTCCGGTAGCTGCGGTGTCATCATAAAAGCATCCAATGCAATGGGACGGATACCGAACAACCCCTCGGTCATAATGCGACAATACAAAGCACTTTCTGTGGATAAATGCCTTTGGTTTCCCTCCGGCCACGCTTCCACTGCGTAAGGAACATGATCACCCAACAAACGAGTAGCAGAGTATTTATCCAAATATTCAGTAGCTATATCTCTGGCACCACAAGAGTAAGCCCCCCGGAAAGCATAGAGTGTAGAACGATCCCAATAAGTAGAAGTACCCGATTGAGTTAACAACCCATTCTCCATCCACAGTTTATCAGAGAATAGAGCCTCCACAGTACCTTTCGCCTGATCATAAATACCCATAGTCAGAGGAATGCAAATCCATGAACGCAGCACTGTATTACCATCATAATAACGATAGGTATCATACCCCTCTACATTACGGGCAAAATATGCATCAATATTCTTATAAAGTTCAGCAGCCCTATCCTGATAAGACTTTATCTGTTTATGTTCTTTTTTCAGTGCCTTTCCCAAATAAGCAGCTGAAACCAAGGCATCATAATATAATGAAGATGTACATAGATTGGCTTTTCCGGCAGGAAAACGATTTTCAAGTTCATCAGAATCAGATTTTACCACCCCATCCGCATTCAGCTGGCGATGACAATATTCCAGACACCATTCAATCAGCGGCCACAATTTTTCAGCCTCATTACAATTACCGGATGCCAAAGCATAACGTGCTGCGCCATAGCCAACCATTGCTACATCACCACGATCACCCGCAACACCAAAACAATCAATCCCTTCTGCAATTATAGATGAAGGTAAAGGTTTATACTCATCATTCATATAGCGCATAAACAACCCGAATGAATCCATAGCCGAACGGTTTCCGGCTTGATAACCTAAATATGGAAAAAATGGATTGATATATTCGGCCTGATCATTCGCCCAAACAGCAGCGTAATAAGCTTCTCCACCTGGGCTCTGCATATATCCGCCTTTAGTATCAAATATGCTTTCCGAACCACGTATCTTGGCAAAAGAAAACATAGTATTGATTACGTCACTCGGAGTCTCTAACACAAGGTTACCCTGTATCTGACTCAAAAATCTCCGACGTGCCAGAAGTTCATTATTAACATCCAACGCCAACTCCTGATCATGTTTCTTATATCCTGCATAGATTACCTGAAACCAGGCCTTTTCTCCGGCTTTCAGTAGATAAGTACCATCTTTTACCGGAGAAGAAAGGGTAGCCGTTAATGTATAACTGCCTTCCACTCCTTTTGCCTCATCAGTATAATAAGAAAGAGTGGTCGATGGGAGCTGAACTGTCTGTGGGTGATCTGTCGTATTCTCCAACTCATATTTCTCACAGAAGGCCGGTTGTGACGTGGAAGGAAAAAGTGTACGTGTCAACGAAATCCCTCTAGTAGCATATACACTCTTTACAGTCATAATTCCATTCAGCGATACAGTCTCTACCTTTTCACCTACTAACGGCTGGCCATTTACAAGGCATAAATGTGCCCAGTCTCCATTAAAATGATGCTGCAAACTACCATGGGTATCATTAGGGATAGTACGAAAAGTAGGTAAAACCATATTCCGGTCAATCACCCATTCACCAGCTTCATTAACACCATAGCGCAATACTGTTGAAACTTTCAGTCCACTCATTTCAATATGGTCATTATGCACACCATTCACTCTCCAGCAAATACTGTCAGGTGAAGTAATCACCCATCTCGTTATCTCACTGGCATTCAGAAAACTGGTATACAATCCAATTAGTAATAGTGTAAACCACAAAGTCTTTTGTCTGGTCATCATATCTTATCGTATTATTAAAATTTTCACACTTATAAATTATAAATCCTCAATATAACAGATGATATAGAGTGAAATACAACTCTATATATAATCTACTCTTCTTTCGAATTAACAAAATCCTTAGGCAATACCCCAAATTGCTTTTGGAAACATTTAGCAAAGTAAGACGGAGAATTAAATCCCACCATGTAGCAGATTTCATTCACCCGGTTTTCTCCCTCTTTCAACAATTGAGCTGCCTTTTTCAAACGCTCCAGGCGTAAGAACTCATTCGGACTCAAATCCAACACTCCCTTTATTTTCCGATAAAAGTTAGACCTGCTCATATTCAGGTTATCTGCCATGTCATCCATGCTAAATTCAGGATTGGCATAATTAATCTGAATTACTTCGTTCAACCTTTTGATAAATTCCTCATCAGCTTTTGTTAAAGCCATTGTATTAGCAGCTATAAAAGGAGACTCCGCAAAAGCTTGACGCAGTTTCTCTCTATTCTGAATAAGGTTAGAAGCACACGCTTGTAAATATTCTACAGAGAAAGGTTTTTCAATATAAGCATCTGCTCCCAGTTCCATCCCCTCTATCTTTGATTGTATATTGGTCTTGGCAGTCAGCAGGATAACCGGAATATGGCTGTAATTCAAATCCGACTTAATCGTCTTACACAATTCGAAACCATCCATCACGGGCATCACAACATCACTTATCACCAGATTCACATAGTTACCATCAAGCACCTTCAATGCTTCTGCACCATTAGTAGCTGTCAACACTGTATAATCTCTCGACAATTGACGAACAACAAAAGTAAGCATATCAGGATTATCTTCTACTACCAGCACAGTGGGACGGTTATCTTTCCTTCCCGCCTGTTCGGCAGGGATTTCGTTTACCCTATCAATTTCCACCTCCGCCTCTGGGGTTAAAGTGATTGTCATATCCTGAACGACCGGTAAAGTCAGACAGAAAATGTTACTTTCTTCTCCTGTCTCCATAGCCAAAGTTCCCTGATGTAATTCAGCCAACGAGCGAGAGAGTGCCAAACCGATTCCAGTGCCAGTAGTCACCTTTCCATCCTCTTGCTCATTGAAACGAACAAAAGGTTTAAAAATCTCCTCTTTCATTTCATCAGGAATGATTACTCCATCGTTTACTGTGCGAATACGGAATAGATTATCATCATCAGTTTCGGGTATTTCCAGCATTACATGTACATAACTCTCGGCATATTTCATTCCATTGTTCAACAAGTTGCTGATGATCTTCGTAAATGCTTCCTGATTAACATGGGCATAGAAATCTTTTTCTGGTACCTGTAAGGTAAATTCCAACCCTTTCTGTTTTGCAAGAGAAGTGAAACGTACATGAGTTTCCTTCAATACCTCTGTTATATTGCATTTTGCAAAGTTCAACCGGAATCCCTGGCTTTCCGTCTTGCGGAAGTCAAGTAGCTGATTGGTCAGATTGAGTAATCGTTCCGTGTTCTGTTTCATGACGTTCAAGTCTTCACGGGTTTCAGCATCCACTTGTTTTTTCAGTATGATATTTTCCAACGGACCTTTAATCAATGTCAACGGTGTACGTATCTCATGAGCTACATTCGTAAAAAAGTCGATCTTTGCATGATAAACTTCACGTTCTTTCTCCTGCTCAAACTTCTCCATCTGCCTGCGATGCTTGTTGTTACTACGCCTCTTGAAATATATAATTACATACAAAGAACAACCTATAATCAACAAAGCATATACAAAATAAGCCCAAACAGAAAGATAGAAAGGAGGAAGAATATGTACTTTTAATGATATTCCATTTTCATTCCATACTCCATCACTATTAGAAACCTTCACTTTGAATGTATAATTGCCATATCGCAGATTGGAATAAGTAACAATAGGGCTTTCGCCAATTGTCAGCCAATCCGCATCAAAACCATCCAATTTATACATGATTTTACTCATTCTTGGAGCTTGAAAGTCCAATGCTGTTACCCGGAAAGAGAAAGAGTTCTGACTAGACTGAAGAATAAGTTCATCAGAGAAAGTGATACTCTTTTCCAATGGAGATCCCGGTTCACCGACATACACTTCTTTGCCAAACAATAGGAAATCCGTAATCACAATAGATGGGAGCGACCTATTCTCTGAAAAGGTCTTCGGATTGAAAGCGATAAAGCCGTCGATACTTCCCAGATAAATCGTACCATCTTCCGTCTCCAGGCTGGAGTGGTAATTAAACTGATCGCCCAGCAAACCATTGGAAGTAGTATATACTTTCATTGCTCCGGTAGTAGGTTGGAAACATACGAGGCCATTATTCGTTGTCAGCCAGAAAAGTCCATCTTTATCTTCCACAATCTGATAAACGACATCATTTGGCAATCCGTCTGCCAGATTATAGCTGGTAAAGGTTTCCGTTTCCGGATGAAACAAACAGAACCCTCCGCCTTGAGTTGTCAACCAAACTTGCCGGTGAGAATCTTCGAAGATACTTACCACTTTATCATAAGGAAGGCTTTTCGGATTATTTTCATTATGCAAATAATTCTTCCATTTCTTCTCACTTACATTATAACAGTAAGCACCGTTTGCGTAAGTGGCCAGCCAGAGGTTTCCTCCCGAATCTTCTTTTATATCATATACAAACCGGCCATTCAGTTCCGGTATCCGGTCAAAATCATCAGATTGTCTGTTGTAGCGCAACAAACCGAATAAAGTACCCAGATAAATATCCCCCGTCGTCGTTCGGCAAATGGAGAAAACGCTATTATCTATCAATGAACGGGGCGAGTCTGTCTTCTGATAGGTTTTCACAATAGCTCCTGTACGAGTATCCACCACTTTTACTCCTTTCGAGAAAGTTCCCACCCAAAGATTATCATCAACCAGGCACAGTCCGTGAACATTTGTAAAAGCATTACTTGGCGTAAAGAAAGAAAAAGTCTTGGTTTTAGGATTAAAACGATTCAAGCCACCATCTTCCGTACCAATCCATAGAATTCCCTGGTTATCTTGACAGAACTCACGCACTCGTTTCCCGTGCAGGCCATTCTCTATTCCTTTCGGATAATATTTCTCGAAGTTCGTATAAAAACGGGGATAGTAGTTTATACCGCCGAAGTAAGAGCCAATCCAAATGCCACCCTCACGATCTTTACACAATGAATAAATGGCATTATCGGATAAAGAATAAGGATCATTAATCGAACTGCGCAAATGAACGTACTTACCTAGCCGGAGATTATAGATATAAAGTCCCGACTCTGCACCAATCCATAGTTCATTGTCAGAAGCAACCAACAGTTCACGACAGAAAACAGACTCCCCGGATTCATCTTCGAAAAGTAAATCATGCAATTTGTTTGAAGTCAGATTCAATTCTTTCACTCCTCCTTTTAAAGAACTTATATACAAACAGTTGTATGCACCTTTTACAATACAGGTCACTACGTCGTTCGCATAAATTTCCTTGTTATTCACAGGCGATAAATAAGGATGGAGAGTTTTCAGACGGTCTTTCGAATAGAAAAGTCCATCGCCATAACAGCCGATCCAAAGGGTTCCGCTATTGTCAAAAGCAAAAGTCTCAACATTGGTGGTAAGAAAGGAGAAGTTCTGTAAGGTATAGTTCTGAAGCTCTCCTTTTTCCAGATTATAACAGAACAATCCCTGTGATTCCACTGCCATCCAGACACACCCCTGATTATCTCCGGAGATAGCCGTCACAGTATGTTCTATCCTTGTATTCTCTACACTTTGTTTGGTAAAATGCTCGAAAGAATCTTTTTCCGGATAATAGATATAAAGCCCTACGTCCGTACCCACCCAGATACTTCCTTTTTCATCCTCGTAAAGTGCCGTGATGAAATTATTGCCTATGCTCCGCTGACTACGGTCATCATGCTTAAATTTACGGAATGACAGACCGTCATATCTGTTCAGTCCATCCTTGGTGCCGAACCACATAAAGCCCTGCTTATCCTGTAAAATTGTATTTACTGTATTCTGCGATAATCCATTCTGTACACTTAGATTTTTGAAATAATAGTGTTCGTCTGCCACTTGAGCGTGACAGAGTATCTGATAACAAATAAGACAGATTAAAAGAGTCAGGGTTTTCTTCATACTATGTGTTTTCTATCCTTTCGTTTTGAGTTACCAAATGTAGGCAAAATCATAGCGGAAAGATAGTAAATATGTCTCAATGAATGAAAGAATAGTCCTATTTTTCTATTCGGATACACGCATCAACTGTTATAACGGCTCTTTGCGCAGCTAAAAACGGATTTATATCCATTTCTTTGATTTCTGTAGCGAAACGTAGCAAGGCGGACAAACGAACAATAGTTTCAGCAAATTTATCTTCTTTGACTCTCTTTTGTCCACGTGTTCCCTGAATAATTATATAAGCACGCAGTGAATGAATCAGAAATCTGCACCGACGAACGAAAGCTACTAGCTCCTCTTTATTATCGGAAACAAACTCATCTACCAGCGGAGTACCGGCAGCATGCAGTAATGCTTGTACGTAATTGGAAGCAATATAACCATTCTCCGGAATAGAATCAATAATGCGACGAATCCTCAAAATGTCTACCCCGCACCTTCGGCATAGACGATAATGTTCCTACAAAGACAAAATAAATTCCGAATAATGAAAAAGGTATATCAAAAATTCCATAATGAAAGTTTTTTTTAACATACCTCACATTCTTTTTACCTATCTGTTTCAGTCTTTACAGCTGAACCGTTACCCAAAAGATTAGGCCAAGCTTTATCATCCCAGTAAACTCTATCAAGCAATACCACACGCCCTAAAAAAATACCTAGTAACCAATAAAGAAAAAACGGTTTAATACAGAAGAAGATTCAGCCAGCAAAGCCTTACGCTGTTCGCTGTCAGCAGCAAATAAACTGGTAGACAAGATTTCCCCTATTGATCCGTTAGTTGTTACTACAGCAATTTGTTTGACGCCCTCCACCAATTTTCCATTTTGGGGAGAAACAATGTGCCGACCGTTGGGAGAGTCATTGCCGGAGGTTGTAAGGCATTCGTTGTGAAGAAGTATATCATTAATTTTCCATCCCGAACCTACCGGATGATTACCCAAAGCAAGAATAGAACTGTTTCCCATATTTATCAATGCATTTTCTATCAGAGCCTCATTCAATATACCTCTGATTGTTTCCAAAGCATATCCCTTGAGAAAGCCGGACAAATTGATAGTTACTCCCGGCTGTGAAAAAGCGACACTACGATCTCCGGCAGATAAATGTACTGAATGTATAGTGTTCTGGTTGTAATTCTCCGAATGAACTGTGATATCGAAGCATCCCAAAGTCCTGCCATTATATTCCAGACATAAATCGATCATTGAATAAAGTTCTTCGCTAAGAACAACAGGAGAAACAGAGGCTGTCCGGTTGAGAATAGACAATTCGCTGGCCGGATCATAAAAGTTCGCCATCTTTTCCAGCCGACACAATGCATCATAAATACGATTGACCACAAGCAGCAACTCCCCTTCCGGTTTCCGGCTGCATAAGATAATATCCACCCGTGTATGCATGGAAAGGAACCAGGCATAAAACAAGGAGTTACCATCATTTGACGGTTTGTATAGATGTTGAATAGTGGTCTGCATCGTATAAAACACAAATTAGGCACGGATTACACAGATTACGCGGTTTTTATTTCATTAGAGTAACCGTGAAACCCGTGTAATCCGTGCCTGAATAAAAATCATAAAGGAGTTTTGACGTATCTCCTAATAACTAGAAAACGGAACTATTTCAGTTCTTTAATCTTCACGTTCTTGAACCATACTTCATCTCCGTGGTCCTGAAGAAGTATATTACCTTCCTCCGGATTTCCGAAATTAGGCCAGTTTTTATATTTACTGTATGCTACCAATGCATTCCACATATCATTGTTACGATCATACTCAATCAGCTTAACTCCGTTCAGCCAATGTTCTACATGATTGCCTTTTACAATGATAGTAGCAGTATTGAATTCTTTCTTATTGAAAGGTTTATCTTTAGGAGCCGGAATCAAGTCATACAACGAACCCAGCTTTCTGTTGCCTTTCACACCCAGTTTTGCATCAGGATGCTTGTCATCGTCAAGAATCTGGAATTCGCAACCGATAGCAGAGCCCGCACCTTTATTCATATCCGGGTTTACGAAATATTTAATTCCGCTATTGGCACCTTCAGTAATCTTAAAATCTACTTTCAGAATAAAGTTCTTGTATTTACGGGTAGTCACAATATCACCGCCATTAGCAGATTCAGCGCCACCACTCTTCATTACTTTCAGAATACCATTTTCTATCTTCCAACCTTTCGCGGGGAAAGTAGAAAGTTTAGCACCTTTCCAGCCTTCAGTCGTTTTTCCGTCCCATAAAAGCGCCCATCCGTCTTGTGCTTCATTTGGTGAAATTGTATTGGCAATCAGATTCACTTCGGGTGCAGCTTGCGCTTTAGGAGTCTGATAGCGTTCTACGTCCGTCGTACAAATGCGGATATCTTTCCAACTAACTGTTTTACCTTCATCTGCCGCATTTCCAATAGCATGCACTTGCAAAGCAATAAAGCCCACAGGAGTCATATCATCCCAAATATTAGCACAAGGTACTCCGTTTATCCAGGTACGAATCGAATTACCAACAGCCTCAATACGGGCTTTATTCCATGCATTATTCTTAAAAGCGGTTTTTGCCGACGGATTCAACGTCAAAGGATAAAGCCAGTTTCTACGTGCCTCATCATAAATGCCACCCGACCAAGCGCGCTTCGAAGGATCAATCTCAAACTGATAACCGTGTACGCGGCCTTTCTTATAATCCTTCTTGCTTTCACTGCGAAGCTGTACGCCGGAATTTAAACCATCATCTATCTTGAAATCAAATTCAAGGATAAAGTCACCATAATTCTTTGTCGTTGCCAAGAATGTATTGGGAGTTCCCATCTTAGATACACCGACAATAGCGCCATCTACAATTTTATACTCGGCTTTGCCATTCAATTTCTTCCATCCTTTCAGGTTTTTCCCGTTGAAAAGAGGTTCCCAGTTTTGTGCGCCCAACGAAGCGGCACAAAATAAAAGTAAAGTTAATACAATATTTTTCATGATTATTTATTGGTCCTTCTCCATCCCCTTCTCCTAAAGAAAGGAATGGAAAAAGCTGTTTCTATTTATAATTTATAAAATTCATCCCAACCTTTACGCGGCGGAAGTCCCGCCAACATTGCATTAGCAAATTCATTATTTGTAATCTGTTTCGTGCGGCTGTCAAAGAACAGCTGTGTATTAAGCCGTTGAGCCATTACACCCAGTGAGAACACCTGACTCAAAACACCGTTGATTTCGAACGGTGAGCGCGTCTTTTCAATGCCGTTACATGCCAATAAGAAGTTCTCGAAGTGATTGGAAGGACTTTTAGGAACCTTCGGTAATTTGCCAGCCATCTCTTTCGCTTTCTCTTCCGGGATGATAGACAAAGTGCTTCCATGACTCCCCCCTTTAAAGATTAAATCTTTCGTATAGATAATCTTTCCCGGATTCAATTTAGCCGAAGGAGTATCTCCCTGATTCGTCGAAGGAATGTTCGGATCCAATCCCGAAACTCCATAACCGGCAGGAATAGGAGGAAGATTATCCAGACCGTCATACCAAGTAATGTCTACCGGTGGCATCCCTTTACGTTGCGGGAAACGGAAGAGAATCGTGGAAGAATAAGGGAAGAAATAATCATTATGACCATTTGCGTATTGCATGGTGACTTCATAAGGCAACCCCAGTTCCAGGAACTCGTGAGCCGTATCGAGGATATGCGCCCCCCAGTCGCCCAATGCACCCATACCAAAATCATACCAGCAACGCCATTGTCCTAAATGATAATCTTTATTATATTCGTGATAAGGGGTAACTCCGAGCCAGGTATCCCAGTCCATATCTTTCGGCAGTTGCTGTCCCGAAGGAAGTTTATAGATATTAGTGTCCCATTTATGCCAACGGCGCGGGTTATTCATGTGGGCAGTGATAGCAGTTACGTCTTTGATAATTCCCGCATCCATCCAAGCTTTAAACTGGAAATAGTTTGCTTCAGAATGTCCCTGATTTCCTACCTGGGTAACCAAGTTAGGACGTTTAAGCGCAGCTTGCATCAACAATTCCGCTTCATAGAAAGTACGGGCCAGCGGTTTTTCTACATATACATGTTTTCCGGATGCCAATGCCAGCATACTGATCGGGAAATGTGAATGGTCGGGAGTAGCAATCGCCACAGCATCAAACTCATTACCGGCTTTATCAAACATCTGGCGGAAATCTCTAAACTGTTTTGCCTTCGGATATTTAGCCATAATCTTTTGCGTATGTTTGGCACCCATGTCCACATCACATAACGCTACCACTTCTACCATACCTGTCCGCGCAAAATCTTCAATAATCTGTTCACCGCGGTTACCAATGCCGATATAGGCTATCTTTACCTTGTCACCTCTTCCTTTCTTGGGTGAAATCGTTTGAGCATGCAGTAAGTCACCTGCCCCCAACGCCAATCCGGCAGAAGCCATTGACATCGTTTTCAGAAAATCTCTTCGTGTTACCATAAGTTATTTATTTTCATTGATATTGATTAAGTTCGTGAACGAGTAAACAATGCCCGTAGCCCATTAAACAAGAGACGCAAAATCCCCCAAAAAGCATAAAGCACAAAAGTAAATATGATGATATAAAAAATAGAAGTTATCATCTCCGTAAATGGCGCATGATAAGCTATAATTGCATAGAGGTGTATCAAATTGGATACTACGAAACAAACGAGTAAAGTAATTAACTCTATTTTCTTTCGTCGTGCGGTTACAATCGTGTCTTTCATACTGCTTCGGGTGTTTTTACAGATTGATGGTTCAGATAATCTATTTTATATTCATCGGGGAAGTAGAGCATCCGCTCTTCCTCCAGTGCCTGATGTCCCAGCAAACAAAGCATACTTGCATAGTATCCTTCTTCCGCTATTCTTTCCGGTTGTTTTTGTGTTATGACGGCTTCAACGAACGCTTCCAGCAACAAGGACGTACCGTCACTCTTAGGACGTTCTCCAATAATGAACTCTCCAGTGTTCTCATTTGCAGTTTCCGGAGCCCAACTCGTTCCGGCAAAAGGAAGAGAATCGAAAACTTTGTTTTCCCAATCATTCACCATCTGCAGGAAAGCCGGTGCAGGAGCCACATTCTCAAAGTAATATTTTCCCTTTTCCGGTTCTACCGTACCAAGGTTACCCATGATCTGTTCTTCCAGTCCATAGAATTTATTGGATATAACGGAGTCGAACGTCATCTTCACCCCATCATCAAAGACATATACACAACTCACATTATCATACACATCCCTGCCATCCTTCCAATAAGTAATGGCACCATGCCCCATCACCTTCTCGGGAATCTTACGCAAAGCCCAACTTCCGATCTGAAGCTGGTGGCAAGCGAGTTCCGTCATCAGTCCCTTCGAGAATTCCTTGTAAAGACGCCAGTTTATCAGGCGTTCCAGATTGGGTGAAGGTACCGAGCGTCTCCAATCGCCATTCCGGTTCCAAAAGGTACGGATTGCATTTATTTCACCAAAGGTACCCGCATGAATCATCTCCATCGCTTTGATGTAACGAGGGTCGAACAAACGTTGTTGACCAGTGAAGAAAATCTTTCCCGTGCTACGATGTTTCTGATACATACGGTAACACTCTTCCATCGTAAAACCTATCGACTTCTCACAAAATACATGCTTTCCTGCGTCGAAAGCATCCAAGACGATTTTACAATGCGAACTAAGAGGGGTAGCTACGAGTATGGCATCTATCGACTTATCTTCCAGCACTTCTCGGTAGTCACCATACACTTTGGCATTAGGCACAAGTTCCAATGCGCTCTCGATAGACGGTTTATAAATGTCGCACAATGCTACGATCTCGACTTTGGGGTTCTTAGCCAGAAATCCCATTAAAAAACGTCCCCGGGAACCAGGACCGATTATTGCCAGACGGCACTTTTCGTTTGAGGTGTTCGTCACCTCCGAAAAAGCAGAAAGCCAAGGGCTTGCAGCAAGAAGAGTGCCAGCCCCGGCTATGCCTAAATTCTTTAGAAAATCCCGCCTGCTAATAGGGGTATGTTTCATGCTTGTGGTATTTAAGATTATAATTGGTTTATTTGAAAATCAGTTATTAAATACAGGTGCTTTTTGTGTTTCGTAAGAAGGAGATCCTCCCTCTACGTAAGGCCAACCTTCTTGGTCCCACTTGATTTGGTCCAACAACAGAATACGTCCGTTCTCCGGGGTCGATCTTGAAAAACCATGATACAGAAGCCAGTCTTGTCCGGCATCATCCCGGATAATCTGCGAACCGTGCCCATTGCCTACAAAATGATCATTCGCACCTATCACCAAAGAATAACCATTCTTCAACATCGGTTTACCGGTCTTGTCTTTGTACGGGCCCCATACTTTCTTGGAACGTCCCACTACGACTTTATATGTACTTTTCACTCCTTGACAACAACTTCCTATGGAGGCAAACATATAATAATAATCGCCGTGCTTATGGATATAAACAGCTTCAAAAGCAGTTCCCGCTATTCTCTTTTTTTTCGCTCCCGGCATGATCGACAGCCCATCCGCAGTCAGTTCAATAACATATATTCCCCGGAAGCTGCCCCATACCAAATAGTTTCTCCCCTCATACTGCAGGAAACTGGGATCGATCGAGTTCTGCACACCGATCTCATTACTGCGGAACATCTTGCCATGATCCGTAAAAGGTCCCTGCGGAGAGTCGGCCGTAGCCACCCCAATGCCGCACGTTTGTTCTCCTCCCCACACCGACATTGCATAATAAAGCACATATTTACCGTTAATATAATTAATGTCAGGTGCCCAGATTCCAGCTTTAGGTTCAAACCTGGGACGAGTTTTATTCGTGAATGCAGTGTTGCAATACGTCCATTCCACCAAATCTTTCGACTTCATTATCGGAACGTTTCTGGTAGATTCAGTAGCATACACATAAAAGTAACCATCTGCAGCTTTAATCACCGTAGGGTCGGGCATGGCAATATCTACAACCGGATTCTTATAACTCACTGCAGACTTTGTCTGTGCTCTCCCCTGCGAAAGACAAGCACCTATCATGAATACGAAAACGAACAAATTTACATACTTTTTCATCAAATCATTCTTTTAAAAGCTCCTTTTTACCTTATCTTTATAGCTATAAATTAATATTAACTTACAAAATCTTTGGGTAACACTCCAAATTGCTTCTGGAAACACTTGGCAAAATAAGACGGAGAATTAAACCCTACCATATAGCAAATCTCATTTACCCGGTTTTCTCCTTCTTTCAATAATTGAGCAGCCTTCTTCAAACGTTCCAGTCGAAGATATTCATTCGGACTCAAATCCAAGACTCCCTTTATCTTCCGATAGAAATTAGAACGGCTCATATTCAGGCTATCCGCCATATCATCCATACTAAATTCCGGATTACTATAATTCACCTGGATAACCTCATTCAACTTCTTTATAAAATCTTCGTCAGCTTTTGTCAACGCCATCGTATTGGCTGCCACAAAAGGAGACTGTGCAAAAGCCTTGCGCAGTTTCTCCCTATTCTGAATAAGGCTGGAAGCACAAGCCTGTAAATATTCCACAGAAAAAGGTTTCTCCAGATAAGCATCTGCTCCCAGTTCCATTCCCTCTATCTTAGACTGGATATTCGTCTTCGCAGTCAACAGTATAACGGGAATATGGCTATAATTCAAATCTGACTTAATTGTCTTGCACAGTTCAAAACCATCCATCACAGGCATCACAACGTCACTAACCACCAGATTCACATAATTACCATCCAACACTTGTAACGCTTCCTCCCCGTTAGTAGCAGTCAATACAGCATATTCTTTCGATAGCTGACGCACTACAAAGGCAAGCATATCCGGATTATCTTCCACAACCAGCACTGTAGGACGGTTATCTTTCTTTTCCGCCTCTCCAGCAGGAATTTCGCTCATCCTGTCTATTCCTGCTTCCGGTTCCGGTGTTAAAGTGATTGTCATATCCTGAACTATCGGCAAAGTCAGACAGAAGGTATTATTTTCTTCCCCTGCTCCCATAGCCAGGGTTCCTTGATGCAGTTCTGCCAATGAACGGGAAAGAGCTAAGCCGATTCCTGTTCCAGTGGTCACCTTTCCGTCTTCTTTTTCATTGAAACGAACGAAAGGTTTAAATATCTCCTCCTTCATCTCATTGGGAATAATCACCCCATCATTCTCTGTACGAATACGGAATGAATTATTATCATCCGCTTCCGGCACTTCCAAAGATATGTGTACGTAGCTTTCAGCATACTTCACCCCATTGTTCAACAAATTACTGATAATCTTCGTAAACGCCTCCCGGTTCACATGTGCATAAAAGTCCTTTTCAGGCACTTGCAAGGTGAATTCCAAACCTTTTTGTTTGGCAAGGGAAGTGAAACGTACATGAGTCTCCTTCAAGACCTCCGTTACATTACATTTCGCAAAATTCAAACGGAATCCCTGACTTTCCGTTTTACGGAAGTCAAGTAACTGGTTAGTCAGGTTCAACAATCGTTCCGTATTCTGTTTCATTACGTTCAGGTCTTCCCGTGTTTCCGCATCAACCTGTTTCTTCAATATAATGTTTTCCAACGGACCTTTAATCAATGTCAACGGCGTACGTATTTCATGGGCCACATTGGTAAAGAAATCAATCTTTGCATGGTAAACTTCACGTTCTTTCTCCTGCTCGAATTTTTCCATCTGCCTGCGGTGTTTGTTGTTACTACGCCTCTTGAAATACATAACTGTATATAAAGAACAGCCAATAATCAGCAAAGCATACACACAATACGCCCATATAGAAAGATAGAAAGGAGGAAGAATATGCACTTCCAATATCACTTCATCGTCACTCCATACTCCATCACTATTGGCAACTTTCACCCGGAAGGTATAATCACCATATCGAAGATTGGAGTAGGTAACAATAGGGCTTTCACCAACTGTCAACCAGTCTGTATCAAAGCCTTCCAACTTATACATAATCCGACTTGTCTTAGGAGCCTGAAAATCCAGCGCAGCTACACGGAAAGAGAAAGAATTCTGATTAGACTGGAGAACAAGCTGGTCAGAGAAAGTGATACTCTTTTCCAACGGAGAGCCCGGTTCACCAGCATATACTTCCTTTCCAAACAGAAAGAAATCAGTAATTACAATAGACGGGAGAAACTTGTTCTCCGAGAAATTCTTGGGATTAAAAGCGATAAATCCATCGATACTACCCAAATAAATCGTACCATCCTCGGCCTCAAAACTCGAACGATAATTAAACTGGTCGCCCAACAATCCATTGGAAGTGGTATATACTTTCATCACTCCGGTTGTGGGCTGGAAGCAGACCAAACCGTTGTTGGTTGTCAACCACAAAAGACCGTCCTTGTCTTCTACAATCTGATATACGACATCATTCGGCAAACCAGCAGATAAATTATAGTTGGCAAATGTCTCCGTATCCGGCTGAAAACGACAGAATCCTCCTCCTTGGGTAGTCAGCCAGATTTGCCGGTGAGAATCTTCAAAGATGCTCAAGACCTTGTCATACGGAAGGCTCTTCGGATTATTTTCATCGTGCAAATAATTCTTCCATTTCTTTTCACTCACATTGTAGCAATAGGCTCCATTAGCATAAGTTGCCAACCATAGATTTCCTCCGGAGTCCTCCTTTATGTCATACACAAACCGACCGTTCAGTTCCGGTATCCGGTCGAAATCATCAGACTGTTTATTATATCGGAGCAAGCCGAACAAAGTTCCCAAGTAAATATCACCAGTCGTTGTGCAGCAAATAGAGAAAACACTATTATCTATCAATGAACGGGGAGAATCCGTTTTCTGATAGGTTTTCACGATAGCTCCCGTACGCGTATCTACTACTTTCACTCCTTTTGAAAAGGTTCCTACCCAAAGATGATCTCCAATTAAACATAAACCATGCACATTGGTAAAAGCACTACTGGGCGTAAAGAAGGAGAATGTTTTGGTCTTGGGGTTGAAACGATTCAGACCACCGTCCTCCGTACCAATCCACAAAATACCTTGATTATCCTGACAGAACTCACGTACTCGTTTCCCACGCAAACCATTATCAGTCCCTTTGGGATAATATTTCTCGAAATACGTATAAAAACGAGGATAGTAATTCACACCGCCAAAATAAGAGCCAATCCAGATGCCACCCTCGCGATCCTTACACAATGAATAAATAGCATTGTCGGATAAAGAATAAGGGTCGTTGATCGAACTGCGCAAATGAACATACTTACCCATTCGGAGATTATAAATATAGAGTCCCGATTCTGCACCAATCCACAATTCATTGTCAGAAGCAACCAGCAGTTCACGACAAAAAACAGACTCTCCACTTTCATCTTTAGAGAGTAAATCATGCAGTTTGTTAGAGGTCAGGTTCAGTTCTTTCACTCCTCCTTTTAAAGAGCCTATATATAGACAATTATATGCTCCTTTCACCAGGCCTATCACGACATCATTCTCATAAGTTTTTTGATCGTCTACAGGTGATACATAAGGATGAAGGGTTTGCAAACGGTCTTTCGAATAGAAAAGTCCATCACCATAGCAGCCAATCCAAAGGGTTCCGCTATTATCGAAAACAAAAGACTGGACATTGGTGGAGATAAAAGAAAAGTTCTTCAATGTGTGGTTCTGGAGTATTCCTTCCTCCAGATCATAACAAAATAGCCCCTGCGACTCTACCGCTATCCAGACACATCCTTTGTTGTCTCCGGAGATTGCAGTTACGGTATGCTCTATTTTCGTGTTTTCTGCGCTCAATTCAGCAAAATGCCGGAAAGAATCTTTTTCCGGATTATAGATATAAAGTCCTACATCCGTACCTACCCAGATATTTCCTTTTGCATCCTCATAAAGAGCTGTGATAAAATTATTACCAATGCTCCGCCGTGTGCGGTCATCATGTTTGAATTTGCGGAATGACAAACCGTCATATCTATTCAAACCATCTTTTGTGCCGAACCACATAAAGCCCTGCTTATCCTGCAAAATCGCATTGACCGTATTTTGAGATAACCCGTTCTGTACACTAAGATTTTTGAAATAATAATGCTCGTCCGCCATTTGCGCATGGCAGCCGATCTGATAGCCGATTAAACAGATTAAAAATATGAGAACTTTCTTCATAAACATACGTGTTTTCTATCCTTCCGTTTGAGTTACCAAATGTAGGCAAAATCACAGCGGAAAGATAGTAAATATGTCTCAATGAATGAAAGAATAGTCCTATTTTTCTATTCTGATACGCGCGTCAACTGCTACAACGGCCTTTTGCGTTGCCAAGAGCGGATTTATATCCATTTCTTTGATCTCTGTAGCGAAACGTAGCAAAGTGGACAAACAGACAATAATTTCAGCAAATTTATCTTCGTTGACTCCCTTTTGCCCACGTGTTCCCTGAATGATTTTATAAGCACGCAAAGAATGAATCATTGAATAAGCTTCTTCGTAAGAAAGCGGAGCCAAACCGGAAGATACATCTTTCAGCACCTCCACAAAAATACCTCCCAAACCACAAAGTACCACGTGACCGAACTTCTCTTCATATTTTGCGCCAACAAACAGTTCCGTACCTTTCAGCATCGGCTGTACCATAATTGCTCTTGCATCAGGTATCTGCATCATACGATCAAATTCCAGTGCCAGATGTTGCTCACTTTTAATGTTCAGAACGACACCGCCGACATCTGATTTGTGCACAGGGCCAACCACTTTGGCAACTACCGGAAATCCGCACCGACGGGCAAAAGCTACTATCTCCTCTTTATTATCGGAAACAAATTCATCTACCAACGGAATACCGGCAGCGTGCAACAATGCCTGTACATAATTGGGAGCGATATAACCATCCTCCGGAATAGAATCAATAATACGACGAATCCTCGGAACGTCCACTCCGAACAATTCTATTTCAGGAACTGCCGGTTTAGGAGCATTGACGATACGTGAAAGGGCAGTACCCAAGGTCACTTCGTCTGCAAAATTCACATGCCCTTTTGCCAGGAAGGCGGAAACCTCCGCTCCGGCTGTATTAATGGAAGGAAGAATGGGAAAAATCGGTTTCTTGCAAGTCTGCATCTTTTCATGAAGCACATCATACATTTCAAACATAGTAACCAATCCCGGAGTTCCGAAGATAGCCATCATGGCGTCTATATTATCAAGCTTTTCCTCGCAGTAGTCAATGCAAAGGCGCAGATGTTCCGGTGTTCCGGTAGCCAGAATATCAATAGGATTCCCAACGGCAGCACCGGGGAATAGTTGGGCTTTTAGTTCCTCGGCTACTTCTCCCTCCAGCTTAGGCACATTCAGTCCGCCTTTACTCAAGGCATCTGTCAGCATCACTCCCGGGCCTCCGGCATGAGTGATAATGGCAAAATTCTTTCCTTTCAATTCGGGTAAAGTAAACACGCAACCTACGGTAGTCAATTCCTCACGAGAGAAACAGCGCACAATCCCTGCTTTACGGAACAAAGCCTCTACTGCCGAATCGGAACTGGCGATTGCTCCTGTATGGGAAGATGCCGCCCGGCTTCCGCTCTCCGAACTTCCGGCTTTGATTGCCGCAATCTTGCACCCTTTTCTAATCAAAGACGAAGCATGGAATAACAACCTGTCCGGATTCTGAATACTTTCAATATAGAGTAGTTTCAGATGAGAATCTTTTTCGGGATCGAAGTTCTCATCCATAAATTGCAATACATCTTCCACGCCGATCTGCTTGGCATTTCCCACCGACCAGACTGAATTGAACTGCAAACCTTTTGTTACGGCACTTTCGAGAATAAATACCGCCGTAGCACCGGAGCTAGAAATCAAGTCCACCCCTTTGGGGTTTAAGTTAGGAATCGGCTGGCTGAACACGCTATGATGCCATGTATTCATCAATCCGATGCAATTAGGACCAATCAGCGAAGCACCGTATTTATTGACTGTTTCCAAAATACGTTCTTCCAACAGTGCTCCTTCGTGAGTTTCTTCACCAAAACCTGCCGAGAGTATGATAAATGCCCTGGTTTGTTTCTTGCTAGCCAATGTTTCCACCATATCAGGACACATCGAGGCAGGCACAGCCAACACCGCCAGATCTGTGTCCGGCAGATCATTCACGTCCGCAAAGGCGGGAACTCCCTGTACTTCCTTTTCCTTCGGATTCACCGCCCGAAGTTCTCCCCGATAACCTCCATTTATCAAATTCTTTAATATTGCGCCACCCGGCTTATGCACATTATTCGATGCCCCTACTACGACAATGCTTTCAGGACGAAGCAACTGGGTTGTTATCATATCATGCTTTGGTTTTCGTTTAACTTAGGTACAAATATATTCTTTCTTACGAGAAAAAAGAAAGAAAAAGGGGAGAAATATAGATGGAAATAGATGATAAAAGAGGAAATGAGCAAGAAATTATATAGATTATACTGACTTATTGAAATGCAAAGCTATAATCTTACCATGTAATTCTTATCATTAGAACAGAATATTACTTTATGCAGAAAAAATGGACATAAAACTCATACAGAATCAAAAATATACAAGATGAGTCCGGAGTATATTGGAAAACTTGAAGGATAAGCAAGTTGCATAATCCATATTCACACAAAACAGACTTTAAATCATTCGATTCAACATCAAAAAGGCAAAATTCCTAATTTCAGGAGCAGATTATTGCAAATATAAGTTCAAATAGAAACAACTCACATGTTACCTATTCGACAGCAACCAGCACAAAACAAGTATTCTAAATGCCCTTTTGTCCTTTCGTTTAAAAGCAAGAAAGTACTTCTCACTGACCAATAAACCGTTTCTTTAAAAGGAACGAAGTCTTCCTTTAAAAGCAATGATTCATGATTCTATCAACAATCATGAATATTCACTCATTTGTATTCAAGAAAGATTACTTATTCCGCATATTCATACAGTATTTTATACGTCACTTCTTTTATTAGAATACAATTTAGATACTCCTAATCTGTTTCAATCTTAAAAATAGAACATAATAGAAAATATAAAAATACCCCGATACAAATTCGCTATTTTCTAGCCAACTTATATCAGGGTAAAACACTTTCTTTTTACCTGTTTTTTTATTACGAAACGTTCCTGTTTCATTCTGTGACCACTTTTCAATGAAATAATCTGTGTTAATCCGTGTAATCTGTGGTGAAAAGTCATTATCTTTGCACATTGCAAAGTTGAAAACAACAAAAATCACACTATATAATGGAAAAGAAATTCAAAAGAACCACCGTCACATCGGCACTGCCGTATGCGAACGGTCCTGTCCATATCGGTCACCTGGCGGGTGTATACGTGCCGGCAGATATCTATGTACGCTATCTGCGTCTGAAAAAAGAAGATGTATTATTCATCGGAGGTTCGGACGAACACGGAGTGCCTATCACCATCCGTGCCAAGAAAGAAGGAATTACTCCACAGGATGTAGTAGACCGTTATCATTCGCTGATTAAGGAATCATTCAAAGAGTTCGGTATCTCATTCGACGTGTATAGTCGCACCACTTCACCGACGCATCACCAACTGGCTTCGGATTTCTTCAAAACATTATACAATAAAGGAGAATTCATCGAAAAAACATCCGAACAATATTACGACGAGGAAGCAAAAACATTCCTTGCCGACCGTTATATCACCGGAGAATGTCCTCACTGCCATTCGGAAGGCGCTTACGGCGACCAATGCGAAAAGTGCGGAACCTCACTTTCTCCTACAGATCTTATCAACCCGAAAAGCGCCATCAGCGGTAGCAAACCGGTAATGAAAGAAACCAAACACTGGTATCTTCCTCTCGACAAACACGAAGCATGGCTGCGCAAATGGATTCTGGAAGATCACAAAGAATGGCGTCCGAACGTATACGGTCAATGCAAAAGCTGGCTCGACATGGGTCTGCAACCACGTGCCGTGAGCCGTGACCTTGATTGGGGTATCCCTGTTCCCGTAGAAGGAGCAGAAGGAAAAGTGCTCTATGTATGGTTTGACGCTCCGATCGGATACATCTCCAACACCAAAGAACTTCTTCCCGACAGCTGGGAAACATGGTGGAAAGATCCAGAAACGCGTCTGATTCACTTCATCGGAAAAGATAATATCGTATTCCATTGCATCGTATTCCCTGCCATGCTGAAAGCAGAAGGCAGCTATATCCTGCCGGACAACGTGCCGAGCAACGAATTCCTCAACCTCGAAGGAGACAAGATCTCTACTTCCCGCAATTGGGCCGTATGGTTGCACGAATATCTGGCTGATTTCCCCGGAAAGCAAGACGTACTCCGCTACGTACTGACCGCCAACGCACCGGAAACGAAAGACAACGACTTCACTTGGAAAGACTTCCAAGCACGCAATAACAACGAACTGGTAGCCGTATACGGCAACTTCGTAAACCGTGCAATGGTGCTGACTCAAAAATACTTCGACGGTCGCGTACCCGCACAGGGCAGCTTAACCGACTACGACAAGGAAACGCTGAAAGAATTCGCAGACGTGAAAGCAGAAGTAGAAAAACTGCTCGACGTATTCAAATTCCGCGATGCACAGAAAGAGGCCATGAATCTGGCACGTATCGGAAACAAATACCTGGCCGACACCGAACCGTGGAAACTGGCTAAGACAGATATGGAACGTGTAGGAACCATCCTCAACATTTCCCTGCAACTGGTTGCCAACCTTGCCATCGCCTTCGACCCATTCTTGCCGTTCAGCTCGGAAAAACTCCGCAAAATGCTGAACATGGATACTTTCGAATGGTCTGAACTGGGAAAAGATAACCTGCTTCCTGTAGGCCATCAGTTAAACAAACCGGAGTTATTGTTCGAGAAGATCGAAGACGCTACTATCGAAGCACAGGTACAAAAGCTGCTCGATACAAAGAAGGCAAATGAAGAAGCCAACTACAAAGCTAATCCTATCCGCCCGAACATCGAATTCGACGACTTCACGAAACTGGATATCCGTGTAGGTACCATTCTTGAATGTCAGAAAGTACCGAAAGCGGATAAATTGCTGCAATTCAAAATCGATGACGGACTGGAGACACGTACCATCGTATCAGGTATTGCCAAGCATTATCAACCGGAAGAGCTGGTAGGCAAACAAGTTTGCTTCATCGCTAATCTCGCTCCGCGCAAACTGAAAGGAATCGTCAGCGAAGGCATGATTCTTAGTGCCGAAAACAACGACGGCAGTCTGGCAGTTATCATGCCGGGACGTGAAGTGAAGCCGGGCAGCGAAGTAAAATAATAAAACTAGAATAGGGAATACATGAAAAGCTATCATCACGCATAGCCTTTTCATGTATTCTTTGCAAATAACATGAGCGAGAATCAGTCACTAAAAGAAAAGACAGCCAAAGGACTATTTTGGGGAGGATTCAGCAACGGCATACAGCAGTTGCTAAACCTACTTTTCGGAATATTCCTCGCGCGATTACTCACTCCGTCAGATTATGGAATGGTGGGAATGTTGGCCATCTTCTCCCTCATTGCCAGCTCGATACAAGAAAGTGGTTTCACAGCTGCCCTTGTTAATAAGAAAGAAGTGACGCACAATGATTACAATGCCGTATTCTGGTTCAACGCGGCCATCAGTCTGTCGCTGTACCTGCTGTTATTCCTCTGTGCACCGCTTATCGCTGACTTCTACGATACTCCCGAACTGACACCACTGGCACGTTATTCTTTTATCGGCTTCTTCATTGCCAGTCTGGGAATATCCCACAGTGCCTATCTCCTGCGTAATCTGATGGTCAAACAGCGGGCATTGTCTTCGGTTATCGGACTCACCGTGTCCGGAATCACCGGAGTCACTCTTGCCTACTTTGGTTTCTCTTATTGGGGAATTGCTACGCAAAGCATCGTTTACGTAACCATCAACACAGCCTGTTACTGGCATTTCACCCGTTGGCGACCAAGCTTGCAGTTCAACTTCACCCCGATTAAGGAAATGTTCGGATTCAGTGGGAAACTACTGGTTACCAATGTATTCAATCACATCAATAACAATCTGTTTTCCGTGATACTGGGTAAATTCTACAGCGAAAAAGAAGTAGGATATTACAACCAAGCCAATAAATGGTGCGGCATGGGACAACTCTTCATCTCCGGCATGATAAACGGAGTAGCGCAACCGGTACTCACCAAAGTGTCCGACGACCTTGAACGGCAAAAACGGGTATTTCGCAAAATGCTGCGTTTCACCGCTTTTGTCTCGTTTCCCGCCATGTTGGGATTGGGAATCGTATCGGAAGAGCTGATTATCATCACCATCACCGACAAGTGGTATTCCAGCATATTAATCATGCAAATACTGTGTATCAGCGGAGCCTTTGCTCCCATCGCATACCTCTATCAACAACTGATTATCAGTAAAGGAAAATCCCGCATCTATATGTGGAACACCATAGCGCTCGGCATAATTCTACTGTCAGGCGTTCTGTTAGTCCACTCACACGGTATCTATGCCATGCTCGCCGTCTATGTATCCACCAATATACTGTGGCTACTGATATGGCACTACTTTGTATGGCAGGAAATAGGATTGAAGCTTCGCCATGCCCTGATGGACATACTTCCTTATGCTGCCATTGCGGCTACGGTTATGGTAATCACCTATTACACCACCCGCTCCATCGAGAATATTTATCTCCGCCTGGCAAGCAAGATAGTGCTTGCTGCAGCACTCTACGTAGCAACCATGTGGGGCAGCCGATCGGTTACTTTTAAAGAAAGCATTCAATATTTCATCAAAAAGAAGACACATGAACCCAAATGACCTTGCCACCCGATACCATCTTCTGAATAGTTCTTTCAAAAAGACGATGATTTATCACATAGGTATAGACGCCGGATTCTTTACCGAATATACCTATATGCTCCATGCAATGCTCTATTGCCTGCAACACAAAATACAGTTCAAGCTTTACTCCGACGACGCCAACTTCGGATGGGAAAAAGGTTGGGAAGATTGTTTCGCCCCCTTCTGCGAGCAAGTGCACGAACCGTTTCATCACACTTATAACACCCATCGCCTCCCCTCCTGGCAGGCATTGATGAAAGACAAAAAGCTGCCTAAGACGAAGTTACTGAAATGGAAACTGAAAGTAACCTGTAAGAACATCATCGGAAAAACGATTGCCTTTTTCACATACGGCAAACCGGTCTTGCTCAACTTTCAACTGACATTCAACCCCAATCAGCACTTCCATATTCCCGAACTGGGAATAGACGGCGACTATCTCCATACCTTCCAAAAACTGACGGAAATCACTTGGAAACTCAACGACACCACCGCACAGGAATGTCGCCAATGTGCCGCCGACCTGCAACTTCCACCCCAATACGCAGGATGCCAGATACGGGGAGGAGACAAGATCACCGAAACCAACCTGCTTCCACCGGAACATTACATACGGCTTATTAAAGAAAAGACCGCCCTACGCGACGTCTTTGTATTAACGGACGATTACCGCCTTTTCGAACAAGTACAAACCCTTGCCCCGGACATACACTGGTACACCCTTTGCAGCCCCGACGAAAAAGGATACGTCAACAGCGCTTTCACGCAGACCACCAAAGAGCTGAAACAAAGACAAATGGCACGTTTCCTTTCCTCGATACAGATATTGATGGACGCCTCCGTCTTTATAGGAAGCATCACTACCGGCCCCAGCCTGTTCCTATTGAAGAAATTCTATCCGGACATCAATCCGGCAGACTGTCTGCTCAAGGACTTTCCGCAAGCATCCGTCCTTCCCATACCGGGACGCGGACAAGTGGCCACCGAATTTATGCAAGGAAACTTAAAGTTATAGTAACTTAGCAATATAATTACTACTTTTGTAGCACAACGTGCATTAACCATTTCCGATGAACAAGAAATATACAGCCGAAGAGCTTGATTTATTACATGCCGAACTCTACGACATATTGGGAGAAACCATCCGGGTGTGTCAGAAGCACAACATTCCCTATTTTGTGATTGGCGGCACGGCAATCGGTGCACTCTACGACCAAGCGATTCTCCCCTGGGATGATGATATTGACATAGGCATGACGCGGGAGAACTACAACAAATTTCTGAAAGTAGCTCCCGAGGAACTGGGTCCTTCCTACTTCCTTTCATGGATAGAGACAGACCCTCATACTCCGTATTATTTTGCCAAAGTCAAGAAAAACGACACCCTTTTTGTAGAAGAAATGTTCAAGAATGTCCCGATGCATCCGGGCATTTTTGTCGATATATTCCCATTCGACAAAATTCCCGACAACAAGCTGCTGCGAAGAATACAATCCGAAGCACTCGGCTTCCTCAAATGCTGCCTGATGGGAAAAGAGATATGGATGTGGAAACACTTCGGTACATGTGAAATAGAGAACCCCACGAACCGGGGAGCCTTCTCCTGTTTCCTGAACAGGGTAGTCGACCTGCTTTTCTCTAAAAAAGCAATCTACCGCATGCTGGTGTCAGTTCAAAGCTGTTTCAACTCACGAAACACCCGTTACTATAACAACGTAATGGCCACTGCCGACCACGTAACCGTAGAAAGCATCCGCCACCTGCAACCCGTGAAATTCGGCCCTCTCACAGTGACCGCCCCCGACGACCTGGAAGGATTTTTGCGTTACAACTATCCAACCCTGCATCGATTTACAGAAGAAGAGCAGGAAAAAGTGAACAACCACTATCCTGCCGCCCTGTCATTCAGTACAACCCCAAAACAAGAACTATGAATATGAAATCCGCTTTAGTAGACGTCCCGGTACTTATCCTGTTCTTCAACCGCCCGCAACAGTTGTCGCAAGTGTTCGAGCAAGTGAAGAAAGCGCGTCCGTCCCGCCTCTTCCTCTATCAGGACGGAGCACGAAACGAACGTGACCTGCCCGGAATAGAAGCCTGCCGTGAAATCGTATCACAGATAGACTGGGAATGTGAAGTAGAACGGCTTTATCAGGAAAAGAATTTCGGCTGCGACCCTTCGGAGTACATTTCGCAGAAATGGGCCTTTTCGAAAGTCGACAAGTGCATCGTATTGGAAGACGACGATGTGCCCGCCGTCTCCTTTTTCCAATTCTGCAAGGAGATGCTGGATAAATACGAATATGACACCCGCATCAGCATGATTGCCGGATTTAACCCCGAAGAAATCACCCAAGATATGCCCTATGACTATTTCTTTACCACCACCTTCTCTATCTGGGGATGGGCAAGCTGGAAACGGGTAGTCGACCAATGGGATGAGTTCTACAACTTCCTGGACGACTTCTTCAATATGCAACAACTGGAACAGCTTATCAAGGAACGCAAATTCCGGAGCGACTTTATCTACATGTGCCAGCGTCACCGGGAACAGCAGAAAGCCTTTTATGAAACGATCTTCCACGCCTCCATACTGTTCAACTCCGGGCTAAGCATCGTGCCTACCCGCAACATGATTAATAACTTGGGAGCAACGGCAGATTCCACCCATTTCGCCGGCTCGATTCATACCCTGCCCAAAGGTTACCGCCGCATCTTCACGATGAAGCGCTATGAGGTGGATTTTCCACTGAAACATCCCCGCTACGTCATCGAAAACGTTGCCTACAAAGAGAGCGTTTACCGCATCATGGGCTGGGATCATCCGTGGATCAAGATCGGACGTTCGTTCGAAGAACTGTTCCTCAACCTGAAATACGGCAATTTCTCCATCATTACGAAAGCTGTCAAAAACCGAATCAACAAATGGCTGAAAAGAAACAAGCACCACTAAATAAGTTGCTTACTATTTATTTTTACCATACCCGCCTCACACGGGAAAGCTACGAGGAATGGAAAGAATATAAATTCCCCGGACACATCTTATACGGACTTCCTTTACTGGAGAATTACGGAATACACTCCGTGATGCACAAATGCAAATATTTCTCCGGCCGTCTGAAACTCATGCTTTACGCCACCAAAGAGATTCTCTTCTGCAAGGAGAAATACGACGTCCTCTACGCCACCTCTTTCCGGGGTATAGAGCCCGTCATCTTCCTCCGTGCACTGGGACTGTACCGCAAGCCCATCGTGATCTGGCATCATACGGCAGTCGTGACCAATCCCAAACCGTGGCGCGAACAAATCTCCCGCCTTTTCTACAAAGGTATAGACCAAATGTTCCTGTTCAGTCGGAAACTGATTCAGGACTCGCAGAAAACCCGGAAAGCACCGTCCCACAAACTGAAACTCATCCATTGGGGACCGGATCTTCCTTTCTACGACCACCTGCTTGCAGAAATGCCCGACCGGAAGCCCGAAGGATTTATCTCCACCGGTAAAGAAAACCGGGACGTAGACACCTTGCTCCAGGCATTTGCCGCAACGAACGAGAAACTGGATTTGTACATTGCCGTCTCATGCGGTAACATCAACTATAAAAAGATCATCGACCCGTATGCATTGCCCGACTCCATTCGCATCCATTATACCGACGGAGTGATTCCCTACGAACTGGGGAAACTGGTGGCACGCAAAAGTTGCATCGTGATCTGCTGCCTGGACTTCCCCTATACCGTAGGACTGACCACGCTCGTGGAAGCATTCGCCCTCGGCATCCCCGTCATCTGTTCGCGCAACCCCAACTTCGAAATAGACATCGACAAGGAAGGAATAGGCATCACCGTAGAATATAACGACGTACAAGGCTGGATAGACGCTATCCGCTACATCGCCGACCACCCCGAAGAGGCACGGCGCATGGGAGAGAATGCCCGCAAACTGGCGGAAGAACGTTTCAACCTCGAAATCTTTTCACGCGAAATAGCAGAAAGCTTGCTGGAAATATCAAACATTTCCTCTAAAAACCGTACATTTGCATAAACTTTTGCCCATGAGAGTCCTGATTATAAATACATCTGAACGAATAGGAGGAGCAGCCATCGCAGCAAGCCGGTTGATGGAGTCACTGAAAAACAACGGCATCAAAGCCAAAATGCTGGTACGTGACAAACAGACCGACCAAATCAGTGTTGTCCGCTTAAAAAGTAACTGGTTGCAAGTGTGGAAGTTCATGTGGGAACGGATTGTGATCTGGAGTGCCAACCGTTTCCGGCGTTACCATTTGTTTGACGTAGACATCGCCAACACAGGTACAGACATCACCTCACTCCCGGAATTCCGCCAGGCCGACGTGATCCATCTGCATTGGATCAACCAGGGAATGCTCTCACTGAACGATATACGAAAGATACTGACCTCCGGCAAACCCGTAGTCTGGACCATGCACGATATGTGGCCATGCACCGGCATCTGCCATTACGCACGGGAGTGCAACAACTATCAGCAGGAATGTCACGACTGTCCGTACATCTACAAAGGCGGGGGACGAAAGGATTTATCCTATCGCACGTTCCGCAAAAAACAGAAGTTATACAGCTACGCTCCCATTCATTTCGTCACGTGCAGCCATTGGCTGAAGGAACAAGCCCAGACCAGTGCATTATTTGAAGGGAAAAGCGTGACCAATATTCCGAACGCTATTAATACCAACTTGTTCAAACCCATGAACAAGAAGGAAGCGCGTGCCAAATTCATGTTGCCGGAAGGTAAGAAACTAGTTTTGTTCGGCTCATTAAAGATCACCGATAAACGAAAAGGGGTCGACTATCTGATTGGGGCATGCAAACTGTTAGCAGAAAAGCATCCGGAATGGAAAGACTCACTGGGTGTAGTCGTATTCGGCAACCAGTCGCAGCAGTTACAGGAACAACTTCCTTTCCATGTATACCCGCTCCCTTATATCAAAAATGAGCATGAAGTAGTGAATATCTACAATGCCGTAGACCTCTTCGCCATCCCGTCTCTGGAAGAGAATCTTCCCAATATGATTATGGAAGCAATGGCCTGTGGAGTGCCTTGTGTCGGTTTTAATGTGGGAGGTATCCCCGAAATGATCGATCATCTGCACAACGGCTACGTGGCACAATACAAATCCTCGGAAGATTTTGCCAACGGCATACATTGGATATTGACGGAACCGGAATACAACGAACTCTCTGCACAGGCCTGCCGCAAGGTTCTGGGTAATTATTCGGAGAGTATCGTTGCAAAGAAATATACAGATGTCTACAATAAAATAACGGGGAAATATGCATAGTGTCCATCCTACTCCCAAGTTCTCTATCATTACGGTGACATACAATGCTGAAAAGGTATTGGAAGACACGATTCAAAGTGTAATCTCACAAACCTATCATCATATAGAATACATTATCGTGGATGGAGCTTCCAAGGATGGAACCCTCTCTATTATCAACCGCTACCGGTCACGCATACACACCGTCGTCAGCGAACCCGACAAAGGACTGTATGACGCCATGAATAAGGGCATCGCCCTTGCCAGCGGTGATTATCTCTGTTTCCTGAACGCGGGCGACTGTTTTCACGAGGACGACACACTGCAACAAATGGTGCATACCATCAACGGCAGCGAACTGCCCGATGTGCTTTACGGAGAAACCGCTATCGTAGACCAGGACAGGCATTTCCTGCGGATGCGCAGATTGTCCGCTCCCGAAACGCTTACCTGGAAAAGTTTCAAACAGGGTATGTTAGTCTGCCATCAGGCATTCTTTCCCCGTCATACGCTGGTAGAGCCCTACAACTTGAAATATCGTTTTTCTGCCGATTTCGACTGGTGCATCCGTATTATGAAGAAAGCGCGCACCTTACACAATACCCATCTGACGATTATCGATTATCTGGATGAAGGAATGACTACCCGCAATCAGAAAGCCTCCCTGAAAGAGAGATTTCGCATCATGGCAAAGCACTACGGGTTGATTGGCACCGTAGCACATCATATATGGTTTGTGATCCGTGCGGTGATTCACCGGTAAAGCTGGTTCTCTTTAAAATGTTGCAGGCAACGCAAGCAACTGGTACATCAGCGTACGTGCCATACGTATCTGCCCCTTTGTACTAGGATGTAAACGGTCATATCCTGCGTCGTAGAAGTAAATCAGTTGCTCTTCCACCATCGGGTTCAGCCCGGTTACCGCATTAAAATCAATTACGGGCACTCCCCACACATTACCGGCTTCCTTGACGGCCTGCACGTAGGCATCCACATATTCACCACAACTATTCTGATAGTTTTCATCCGGTTGCACGTTCTTCTCTCCAAAATCCGCCAGTGAGCGGTGCAACGGGGTTAATAGTACAATCTGCTTATCCGGAAACAGTTGTTTCAGCCTGTGGATTCCGATGTTGATACGTCCTTTATACGTGTTTCCATCCATTATAGGCGTACGTTTCTTGCGGGTTTCCAGCTTTTTGACCTGTCCGCGGGCTGCCATCACCTGTTCTTCTGTTTCCGTAAACCACTCTCCGATAGGCACACCGTCATTAAAATCATTCGTACCCATCAGAATCAAGATAGCATCCACTTCTCCACCGTGTTCCTGCTTTAGTTTCTCGGCCTGACGGGGCACATCATTCCATTGTCTGCCGCTGATACCATATACATAAGGAGTAATCCCCAGCCATTCCTGCAGGAAATCCCAGTATTTCTTTATTTTGTCACCATAGCAGTTGGGATCTGTAATAGAGTCTCCTAAATATCCCACTCTTTTTCCTTGCCACGGATGCCGGACAGCTCCATTATTCGTTTCAGCAGAGTTTGCAACTTTAGATGTTTGATTCTGTCCGCACAGAAAAGAGGAACAGAAAAACAGAATGGTACATGCGAGTAATAATTTGCTTTTCATCGGTATTATACATTAAATGAGAGATTTGTATCTAATATCCTGCAAATGTAATTCAAAAATAGGTAGTTTCAATCAATTTGGGCAGTCAATCTCATCCATACAACCGGACAGACAAACGGGTCTCTATTTGACGATTCTTGCTAAAATGCAGGTTTACAGTATTTTTTCATCAAAGTTATCATTGAGTTTTACACCTAAAATCCTATCTTTGTCACAAACTAAAAGAAAAATTGGATGTTTAACTCATTTTCATTCCATAAGGATTCCGTTCTGTAAATAATCTGTAAGCCTTCCTCTCATTACAGATTATCCCTTATGTTTTCTGACATATTCTTGTCAGAGTTATTTTCTATATCTAAATTTTAAACTATTTGTATGGTCAAATGGTCACAAGCATCGTCACATGCCTTCATTTACCGTACTGCTAAAACATTAAAAAACAATGAGTAACGAATTAAAAACAATCCACGAATTCGATTTTACACTGATATGTAATTACTTCAAAGGACTAAAACGTCAAGGTCCGGGAAGCCCTGAAGTCACACAAAAAGCCTTAAGTTTCACCAACGAACTGTCTGACAATGCCAGAATAGCCGATATTGGCTGTGGCACAGGCGGGCAGACAATGGCATTAGCCAACTATACGAAAGGGCAAATTACAGGCATCGATCTTTTCCCCGACTTCATCGAAATATTCAACAGAAATGCAATAGAAGCCCATTGCGAAGACAGAGTAAAAGGCATTGTCGGTTCTATGGACGCTTTGCCGTTTCAAGAGGAAGAACTCGATCTGATCTGGTCCGAAGGAGCTATCTATAATATAGGATTCGAACGCGGCATGAATGAATGGAATAAGTTCCTGAAAAAGAACGGATTCATCGCTGTAACGGAAGCATCCTGGTTCACCCCGGAACGCCCCTCCGAAATAGACGACTTCTGGATGGCTAATTACCCGGAAATCGATACGATTCCGAGAAAAATAGCACAAATGGAGAAAGCCGGATATATCCCGACAGCCCATTTCATCTTACCGGAAAATTGCTGGACCGAGCATTTCTATGCTCCCCAATTCCCGGTTCAGGAAGCCTTTCTGAAGGAATATGCAGGAAATGAAGCTGCCGCAGACCTCATCGCCGGTCAACGACACGAAGAGAGCCTATATAATAAGTATAAGGAATACTACGGCTATGTATTCTATATAGGACAAAAAAGATAATTGACTATCTGCCGGAGAAGTTAGCAAGATAGGATAACTCTCCGGCATTTATTATCCTTTATTTTGCAGAAGATATGGAAACGAAAGATATAAATAAGGAAGAATATCAGTTACGGATCAACAAAGTGACCGACTATATCCATCAAAACATTGACCAGCCGTTATCATTACAGAAAATGGCGGGTATCGCATGCTTTTCTCCTTTCCACTTCCACCGCGTATTTACAATCCTGACCGGCGAAACGCCTACGGATTATATCAAACGCACCCGGATTGAAAAAGCAGCCCTATTATTAAAACAAAACAAGGAACTTTCCGCCACCGAAATTGCCGCCCTTTGCGGCTTTAGCAGCCTTTCGCTGTTAAGTCGCAATTTCAGGCTGCATTTCAGTATGACGATCCGGGAGTTCCGCTCACTAAAATAAAACGCTAAAGAATATGGAAAAAGAAAATAAGATTCTGATTTTTCGAACTTCTATCACCAAAAGATGTGACATCAAACGCATAGGAAAACTTTTGGCAGAGTTCCCTCAAATAGACAAATGGAATGTGGACTTTGAGGACTGGGAGAAAATATTAAGAATCGAGTGCAGTGGTATCACTGCACTCGAAATATCGGAAGTACTCCGGAATAATCATATTTTTGCCAGCGAACTGGAATAAAACGGAGGGAAAGAAGTCTCAAACTCCCAACAATTGTTTCAATTCACCCATTCCTTCAGAAGCTCCCTTCTGAATTACATGTATCGAACGGGAAGTATGCGTATCTACCGGTTTCGGATCAATCAGATACACCTCTGCTCCTCTCGGTACATAATGAAGCAGCCCCGCCGCAGGATATACATTAAGCGATGTACCGATAATGACGAAAATATCCGCTTTCTCCACATAGCGGATAGCTGTTTCAATTTCCGGCACAGCTTCTCCAAACCATACAATGAAAGGTCGTAATTGAGTGCCGTCACCGGCCTTGTCTCCCATCTTCACTTCATATTCTTCCGGTTTCAGCTCTTTTATAAATTGAGGATTATATGGATCTCTGCTGGAACATACTTTTGTCAGTTCGCCATGCAGATGAATAATGTGGCTACTTCCGGCGCGTTCATGCAGATTATCAACATTCTGTGTCACCACCGTTACATGGAAACTTTTCTCCAGTTCCGCCAACAACTCATGTCCACGGTTCGGTTTCACCTCCAACAACTGTTTCCGGCGTTCATTATAGAAATTAATCACCAGAGCCGGGTCCCGCTGATAACCTTCAGGAGTAGCCACCTGCTCCACAGGATATTTATCCCACAAACCGCCCGCATCCCGAAATGTACTGATCCCACTCTCGGCACTCATACCGGCACCCGTCAAAACTACCAGATTTTTCATTACTATTCCTCCTTCTTTTTTTAATAGCCACACAAATGTAATCAGAATCATCGAATAAAAGAAGACTTTCTTACGCTTAATCTAACCTGATATATACGAAACTTTAAGATGAAAGATACAGATAGTTAGTGTCAGACATACTAAGATTTATTCGTCTGACTATAGTTATATTTACATCTGACTATAGTTATTCTTTCGTCTGACTATAGTTAGACGAAAAGTAAACTATAGTCAGACGATTAATTATCTGCATAAACAAACCTAAATAATCAGAATAAGCCGATTAAATCCTACGAACAAAAAACTAATTCTTTAAAGAAAAGCGATTAACTTTCACAGATATAAGAATTTTTAAATAGCAAATGCTAAATCATTCAAATAAAACACGTACTTTTGCGTTTCATAAATTTGCAATTGATTGAAAGCTAAAACCATGAAGGTGATACATTTCAATCGCCAACAAAAAACATTATATGGATAAATTCAGTTACTCTATTGGCCTCGGAATTGGTCAAAACTTATCAAGCATGGGAATCGGAAACCTTGCGGTAGATGATTTCGCACAAGCAATCAAAGATGTATTAGAAGGTAATCAGACGGCTATCAGCCACAATGAAGCCCGCGAAATAGTGAACAAATATTTCGAAGAATTGGAATCTAAGATGGGTGCCGTTGCTATTGAGCAGGGACAGGCATTCCTCGAAGAAAACAAAAAAGGACCGGGCGTAGTTGTCCTTCCCAGCGGACTACAATATGAAATCATCAAAGAAGGTACAGGTAAAAAGCCGAAAGCTACCGATCAGGTAAGATGCCACTATGAAGGTACATTGATCGACGGTACACTGTTCGACAGCTCTATCCAACGCGGAGAACCGGCTGTATTCGGCGTCAACCAAGTAATCCCGGGATGGGTGGAAGCTTTGCAGCTGATGCCGGAAGGTTCCAAATGGAAACTGTATATTCCGTCAGAACTCGCTTATGGCGCAAGAGGTGCCGGAGAAATGATTCCTCCTCACAGCACACTCATTTTTGAAGTAGAATTACTCGAAGTATTATAAATAAAAAATTTCAAAGCAAAATGAAAAAAGTTAGTATTTTTATGGCAATCGCCGCTGCAGCAAGCCTTGCTTCTTGTACAGCTCAAGCTCCTAAAGCAAATCTGAAAACAGACATCGACTCACTGTCGTATTCTATCGGTATGGCTCAGACTCAAGGTCTGAAAGGCTATCTGACAGGTCGTCTGGATGTTGATACTACTTACATGGCAGAATTCATCAAAGGTTTGAACGAAGGCGCAAACAAGACTAGCAAAAAAGACATCGCTTACATGGCAGGTCTGCAAATCGGTCAGCAAATCAGCAACCAGATGATGAAAGGTATCAACCAAGAATTGTTTGGTACAGACTCTACTAAAACTATCAGCAAAGAAAACTTCATGGCAGGTTTCATCGCAGGTACTTTGGAAAAAGGCGGCGTAATGACTATGGAAGCAGCTCAAGAATATACTCGTACAGCTATGGAAACTATCAAAGCAAAAGCTTTGGAAGAAAAATATGCTGACTATAAAGCTGAAAACGAAAAATTCCTTGCTGAAAACAAGACTAAAGACGGCGTAAAAACAACTGCAAGCGGTCTGCAATACAAAGTAATCACTGAAGGTAAAGGTGAAATTCCTGCTGACACTTGCAAAGTGAAAGTGAACTACAAAGGTACTTTGATCGACGGAACAGAATTCGACAGCTCTTACAAACGTAACGAACCGTCTACTTTCCGTGCTAACCAAGTAATCAAAGGTTGGACAGAAGCATTGACTATGATGCCTGTAGGTTCTAAATGGGAACTTTATATCCCGCAAGAACTTGCTTACGGTGCAAGAGAATCTGGCAACCAAATCAAACCGTTCTCTACTTTGATTTTCGAAGTTGAACTGTTGGGCATCGAAAAAGATAAGAAATAAGAAAGTTCTTTTCTAAATAGAAAAAGGAAAGAGGTGCAAAACGTTTGTGCCTCTTTTTTTTGCTTTTTCCTATTTTTTTTCTCCGAAAAGAAGAATAATTAAAATAAATCTCTATATTTGCTTACTATTTGATAACAACAGGAAATTACAATTTATTATTATGGAAAGAATAGACAACCTCGACAGGCAGATCCTAGAGATTATCTCCCAGAATGCCCGCATCCCTTTTAAAGACGTAGCAGCCGAATGTGGAGTGTCACGCGCAGCTATCCATCAGCGTGTGCAAAGACTGATTGACCTAGGTGTCATTGTAGGCTCTGGTTACCATGTGAACCCGAAATCATTGGGATACAGAACTTGTACCTACGTGGGTATCAAACTGGAAAAAGGCTCCATGTACAAATCTGTCGTAGCGGAACTACAAAAGATTCCCGAAATTGTGGAATGTCATTTCACTACAGGTCCGTACACAATGCTGACAAAGCTTTATGCATGCGACAACGAACATCTGATGGATTTGCTGAATAACAAAATGCAAGAAATACCGGGTGTGGTAGCTACCGAGACATTGATTTCTCTGGAACAGAGTATCAAGAAAGAAATCCCCATCCGCGTTGAAAAATAATTGTGATGGAATTTCTAAATGAATATCACCTTGCGGGGTTATTCATCGGAATATGTACCTTTTTGATTATCGGCCTTTTTCACCCCGTCGTGGTAAAGGCCGAATACTATTGGGGTACAAAATGCTGGTGGATATTCCTGGTACTCGGCATAGCCGGTGTGGTCGCCTCATTAAGCATCGATAATGTGATTTTATCTTCTTTGCTTGGCGTGTTTGCATTTTCTTCCTTCTGGACGATTAAAGAGGTCTTCGAACAGGAAGAACGGGTACAAAAAGGATGGTTCCCCAAGAACCCGAAGCGCAAATATAAGTTCTAAAAATAAAGTATCGTAGTTTTTTATCAAAAGGATTTGCATAATTCGAGGGAAAATACTACTTTTGTCACCGCATCCAACAAAGGATACATCGGACTTGTAGCTCAGTTGGTTAGAGCAACAGACTCATAATCTGGAGGTCCCTGGTTCAAGCCCAGGCTGGTCCACTTTAGAAATCAGCGACTTACGTTTGTGCGTAAATCGCTGATTTTCGTTTTGCGAAAACAATGCGAAAACAAAAGGTTTGAGTTTCACATTATTACAAATAGAATATTAGTTAATCTCTGTGATATTTTATTTGTTATTGGGTAGAATTTGATGTTATTCAAGTCCAAGTCGCTTTTCTAATTCTTGAATGTGATCATTCACTCTGCGTTTTCGTGTATCTTCCGAAACAAATTTATCACAATATACTTTTATGTTGCCACAAACAGAAAAGCAAACAGATGAAATGAAGAGTGTTATTGGTTTTACCAATTCTTGCTTTTCTTCATAAACAGCTCTTTTCGTTGCGTGTGACAATTCTCCGCGATAACAATACATTATGTCAATAAGAGAATCAAAATTCAGTTCTTTGTGTTTATCGGTGCATTCCTGTTTAATCTCTAAATACAAATCATAGTTCCGCTCTTTAATCATGCTTATTGTCGATAATACAGCATATTTAAGCATGTTAGATTTCTTAAAATTCTGTTTTTGCTCTCCAGAAAATTTACCCTTTGCAAAACAATATTCTAAAATCATGTAAAAATGAATATAAGCAGAAATATAATCTAGTTTGTCTAGATAGCTATTAGCTTCTCGAAAGAAATTATATGGAACTTTGGCTTCTGGTATAAATGTTTTATCAAGCATTAGTTTAGAGAAATTGTCACTAGTAATTAATATCTTTTTCTGTTTGTTTAATGATTTTCTCATAGAAAACAATAACTCGTTTTTAGCCTTGTCTGTCCATGATAAGTCTAAGTATTCATTATAATAGACTTTCATTATGCCATGTTGAAATCCACCATAAACTTCTATATTACGAAATATATCAAGCATCCTACTGTCAAGGTATTTGTCCACATTCATGGTAAATGATTTGTTTTCTCCATTTTTAGACAATTCGACTAAATCTGAATGCTCAATACTAATCTCTTTGGAAACAGATAACATGTACATTCCGCCCTCAAGATATAAACTAATTTTATGTAAACAATATAATATCTGTACTGGCTCTTTCAGTGCAAAGTTTCCATCAATAATTGTTTTGGCAGTAAATATAATATTCATATAGCCTATCTGATTTAAATATTCGAGTGTAAAGTTAATAAATTTATTTCCAAACAATAACGAAAATGAAAAATAATCATTATTTTTGCAATCAAAAGATGCAATAATGGAAGACGTAAACAGAATTAAACTCGTTTTAGTAGAGAAAAAACGTACCAGCAAATGGCTTTCAGAACAAATGGGGGTTAATCCATCAACTGTGTCAAAATGGTGTACAAACACATCGCAGCCAGATATAACCAGTTTGCTAAGGATTGCAGATTTGTTGGAAGTAGATATTAAAGAATTGATAGTTCGCGAGTATAAATCATATATATTGTCTCAAAAGGCATGAAGCAGTTTTCTGAAGCGACTCGGGTACAGATGCCTGCAATGGTTCATCTTACCCGAATAGGATATACTTACTTTGGTAAGCTGAGTGAAGATAAGAACGGCACAGTCTATGACGGTGACACGAATATTCTTTTACCTGTTTTTGAGCAACAGTTCAAAAAACTGAACCCTGGTCATGAGGGTGAATGGATGCAAGTGCTGAAAGACATCCGCAAAGAACTGAACGATGATGACCTTGGACGTGGCTTTTACAACCGCCTTAAAGTCGTATCTCCTGTAAAACTGATTGACTTTGACAATATCGAAAACAATACTTTCCATTTTACAGCTGAGTTTACTTGCAAGAATGGTCAGGATGAGTTCCGGCCAGACATCACCCTGTTTGTAAACGGACTGCCGCTTTGCTTCGTAGAAGTAAAGAAACCAAATAATCATGGTGGTATGCTGGCAGAAAGCGCACGGATGAACAAAGAGCGTTTCCCGAATAAGAAGTTCCGTCGCTTCATCAATATAACCCAACTGATGATTTTCAGTAATAATATGGAATACGATGCGTTGGGTGGTATCGTACCCATACAAGGGGCTTTCTATTGTACAGGCGCACGCACTTATTCTCCATTCAATTGCTTTCGTGAGGAAAACCCAAGCGGCCAGAAAATTGCTCCATACCATCATGATTATCCATATAAGGAGATTGACAGGGTAGCGGAAAAGAAAATACTGTCTGATTACAACTGTCAGGTAATCCATACCAGTCCCGAATATCAAACGAACCTCGATTTCAATACGCCCACCAACCGTATATTGACTTCCATGTGTTCGCCAGAACGCTTATTGTATATCATTAGATATGGTATCGCTTACGTCCGCATGGAGCGAGAGGTGGACGGCAAGATTGAATCTACCGACCAAAAGCATATCATGCGTTACCAGCAATTGTTTGCATCATTGGCTATTCGTAAGAAACTTGCCGAGGGAATAAAATCAGGAGTTGTTTGGCATACACAAGGTAGTGGAAAGACAGCTTTGTCTTATTATCTGACCTATATTCTCAATGACTTCTATTCTAAGCAGAACAAGGTCGCCAAATTCTATTTCATTGTTGACCGCCTTGATTTATTGGAGCAAGCCACACAGGAATTTGAAGCCCGTGGACTGGTGGTTTCAACTGCTAACACAAGGGCGGAACTGATGGAGCAGTTCCGCAGCAACCAAGCACTACAAGGAACAAGCGGCCAAGCTGAAATTACAGTCGTGAATATACAACGCTTTGCAGAGGATAAGGAAAAAGTACGCATCAATGACTATGCTACAAATCTGCAACGTATCTTCATTCTCGATGAAGCACACCGTGGCTATAAACCCGGTGGATGTTTTCTTGCCAACCTTTTTGATGCGGACACTGATTCGATAAAGATAGCTCTCACGGGTACTCCGCTGTTAAAAGAGGAACGTGCAAGTTGCAAGGTCTTCGGCACTTACCTGCATACCTATTATTATGACAAGTCCATTGCAGACGGTTATACGCTGAAAATCATTCGTGAGGATATAGAAACATCCTACAAAGAGCGACTTTCGGACGTGTACGACAAGCTGGACACATTGGTGCAAAAGAAAGACATCCGCAAATCGGAAATCATAGAGCACCCCAGCTATGTGAACGAGCTGGCTCACTATATCATGCAGGACTTGAAAGAGTTCCGTAAGATACAAGGAGACGATACATTAGGCGGTATGGTCATCTGCGAAACCAGTGAACAAGCAAGACGGCTTTATGATGTATTCCAAGAGGAGTGGCAGAAATACCAACCAAAGCCTATCAAGATTAAGCTCCCTGACGGGACGTTTGTGGTAGGTGAACCCGAAGTGGATTACAAATCAAAGTATAGACCACTGAAAGCCGGAATCATTCTCCACGACACAGACGACAAGGAAACGAGAAAACAGACAGTCAAGGATTTCAAAAAGAATATGACCGTAGATATTCTTATTGTCTTCAACATGCTATTGACTGGTTTTGATGCACCTCGTTTGAAGCGTTTGTATTTCGGTCGTAAGCTGAAAGACCATAATCTACTTCAAGCTATTACCCGTGTAAATCGTCCATATCCGGGAATGCGTTACGGATTTGTCATTGACTTTGCCGACATTAAACGTAACTTCAAAGAAACAAACGAGGCTTATCTGCAAGAGTTGAATCGTTTTAACGATGTGGAAGAGACTGGTGACGGCAATGCCACAGACACTTTCACTCAAGTGATTGAGGACAAGGACGAGATTGTGGCACAAATGAAAAAAGTACGCCAGACCCTCTTCGATTATTCCTACGATAATGCGGAAGAGTTTTCTTCGGAGATTTCCACGGAAGAAGACAAGGCTGTTCTGCTTGACCTAAAACAGGCTTTGGAATCTGCGAAAAATATGGCAAACCTCGTGCGTACTTTCGGCGATGAGGACATGAAGGAACAATTCGCTAAACTTGAAATCACGAAGTTGCCTCAGTTGCTTTCCGAAGTACAAAGGCGTATTGGCATCATCAACCAAAAGGAAGCTTTTAGCATCGGTGATGAAACAAAGACACTAATCAATGAGGCGATGATGGATATAGAGTTCACCTTCTCTAAGATTGGACAGGAAGAAATGCGCCTTATTTCGGGTGGAGCGGAGCTGAAAGAGAAATGGCAACGCACCATTGCCTCGTTTACCCAGAACTTCGACCAAGACGATCCTGAATTTATGTCGCTGCGTGATGCTTTTATGGAACGCTTCAAGGAGCATGGCTTTGTGATTGACAGCATAGCCAAGTTCAACGAAGAGACTCAGGCTTTGGATGAAATCATAACCCGTTTGCAGGACTTGCAAAAACGAAATAATGCTTTGGTAAAGAAATATAAAGGGGATGAGAAGTTTGCCCGAGTACACAAGCGCATCCGTGAGGTCAACAAACAAAGAGAAGAGAAAGGGCAGAAGCCGATGTTCTCATTCCTTGATGATGAGATTGTAGCCATTCTCAATATTATCAAAGAGGATGTGGATGCCAAAGTATATGACCGTAACGATATTTTGAAAAAAGATGCATACTTCGGGCGCACGGTAATGGCTCTTATCAATGGGTGCTTGTATCATTTTCCACAAATAAGGCCGGAAATGGACGATTATAAGTTCATCCAGCAACGAATTTCACAACAATATATCAACCAATACAATGCCACATACGGCATGGCTTAAAAAGAAGGAATTATGTCAGATATAAAAGAAAAAACATTAAAGCTCATTGACGGACTGAAAGCGACATGCCAGTCTTACGGTATGGGCAACGATGGCAACGAATATAAGATAATCACTCAGGTGTTTCTCTATAAATTCTTGAACGACAAGTTTGGCTATGAGTTGAAAAACACCAAAAGCGATATTGCCAAGAAACTGATAGGGGATGTGAAATGGGAAACGGCATACGAGAACCTTTCGGATGATGAGCGTATGCTTATCCAAAGTGCCATTTCGCCCGATGTTCCTATGCTTGAGCCTTATCACCTGATAGCTAACCTTTGGAACCAGCAAAGTAAAGGGGATTTCGATACAATCTTTGATTCCACGATGACAGACATTGCGGAGCAAAATGCGGATATTTTCTCTACGCAAACAACTGCCAACACAAAGATTCCTTTGTTTGAGGCTTTAACACCGTTTGTGACTGACACGGCACAACGTGCGCCATTCGCTCGTGCTTTGGTGGACAAGCTTGTGAACTTCTCTTTTGAAGAGGCATTTGCTCAAAACTACGATTTCTTCTCCAGTATATTTGAGTACCTGATAAAGGACTACAATACAGCCGGAGGTGGTAAGTACGCGGAATACTATACTCCTCATGCTATTGCCACGATTATGGCCCGTCTTTTGGTGGGTGACAATGCTGACCTTCATAGTATGGAATGTTATGATCCATCAGCAGGAACAGGAACCCTTCTTATGGCACTTAGTCACCAGATTGGTGAAGACCGTTGTACCATCTTCTCGCAAGATATTTCTCAACGAAGCAACAAGATGCTGAAGCTGAATCTGCTGCTTAATGGGCTTGTCTCTTCACTTGACAATGCTATTCAAGGTGATACCCTTGTTAATCCTTATCATAAGAGCGATGGCGGACAGCAACTGCGCCAATTCGACTTTGTTGTCAGCAATCCGCCCTTCAAGATGGATTTCTCAGATACAAGAGAAAAGATAGCTGCCATGCCTGCACGTTTCTGGGCAGGAGTGCCTAATGTGCCTGCTAAGAAAAAAGAATCAATGGCAATCTATACTTGCTTTATCCAGCATGTTATCAACTCGCTGAAAAAGACAGGCAAGGGTGCGATTGTTATCCCAACCGGATTTATCACAGCTAAAAGTGGTATTGAGAACAAGATACTTCATAAAATAGTAGATGATAAGATTGTATATGGCTGTGTTTCCATGCCAAGCAATGTATTTGCCAATACGGGTACGAATGTAAGTGTGTTATTCTTCGACAAGTCGGCAACCACAGATAAGGTAATTCTGATTGATGCCAGCAAATTGGGTGAGGAATACAAGGATGCCAACGGATTGAAGAAAGTACGTCTAAACGATGAGGAGATAGAAAAGATTGTCGGCACATTCCAACGCAAGGAGGCCGTAGATGATTTTTCTGTAGCCGTTACCTACGATGAGATTAAGGAAAAAGGATATTCGCTCTCAGCCGGACAATATTTCGACATCAAGATTGATTATGTAGATATTACCGAGGAGGAATTTAACCAACGTATGGCTAACTATAAGCAAACCCTTTCCGAACAATTTGCAGAAAGCCATCGGTTGGAAGAAGAAATCATGAAACAGTTGAATGCTTTGCAATTCAACGTAAATGTAGGCGACAATGAGTAAAGGATTGACCATCATAGACAAGGACTATACCCAGTGGGTAGAAAATCTTAGTGTGCGTTATCGGCAAAGTCAAATCAAAGCCGCCGTAAGAGTAAACCGAGAATTGCTCAAGTATTATTGGGAACTTGGTCGAGACATAGAAGAAATGCACGTTGAAGAGCGTTGGGGACAGAGTGTCATTAAGAATCTCTCTGTGGATTTACAACTCAAGAATCCGAATTCAACGGGGCTTTCTCGTACTAACATCTATTATGCAAAAAAATTCTATTTGCTTTATTCTCAACACCTAAAGGTTGTCCCACAAACTGTGGGACAATTAGAGGATGAAAATGGGCCACAATCTGCGGAAGACTCTTCTGAAGTTGTCCCACAGCCTGTGGGACAATTGAAAGAGATGCTTTTTTCAATACCTTGGGGACACCATCGTTATTTGATTGACAGATATGGAACTGAACCAGAAAAGGCTTTCTTTTATGTAAAAAAGACAATGAAAGAGGGGTGGAGTCGTGATGTGCTTCTCAACTTTATGGACTCAGGACTATATGAACGAGAGGGCAAGGCCCTGACAAACTTCACACGTACATTGCCAGACGAGGCAAGCGACCTCGCACAAGAACTGACGAAAGACCCTTACAATTTTGCCTTTACAGGAATAACGAAACCCTACAATGAGCAAATTCTCAAAGATGCATTGCTCGCCAACATATCCCAATTCCTGCTGGAACTCGGTACGGGATTTGCATACGTTGGCAAAGAATACCGACTTCAGATAGGACAAAAGGAAAAATTTATTGACTTGCTTTTCTACAACATAAATTTATCATGCTATGTGGTAATTGAGGTTAAGATTGGTGAGTTTGATTTTCAAGACTTGGGTCAGTTAAGTGGTTATGTGGTTGCATGCAATCATATCCTCAAGAAAGAGGGAAGAGATAATCCTACAATCGGTTTACTCATCTGTCGTCAAAAGGATTCATTACTTGCGCAATACGCATTGGAGGGAAGTAATCTTCCTTTAGGAATATCTGAATATGAGTTATCTAAACTCTATCCTAAAAAGGTGGATGGAACAATACCAACGATTGAAGAGATAGAAGCAAAATTGGGCAATAAAGATAAAAGTTGAAAGAAAAATATGATAGATTATGATAAAATAACCGAATATATGACCACTATGGGATTGAATGTGAATGGTGGTTTTCAGTTGTCTGCATTTGCGATAAATGAAATGTTAGGCAATCATTACTCTATATCCGAAAAAGACTTGCACGATGGTGTAGAATGGCTAAAAGCTAAGATGAAAAAAGAAGTTGAAGAAAATCCATATTGGACTACAGAGCATAAAGAAGATGTAAAAAATGGACAAGAATACTTTTTGAATTGCTTTGAACATGAAGCCAAATCATATCTAAAAAATCAAAATAGATTATTATGATTTTGACGAAATATAAATTGGGAGAAATCCTTGATGTTACAAGAGGTGCAAGTCTCAGTGGCGAGTATTACGCCACTGAGGGTGAATATATCCGTCTGACTTGTGGCAATTTCGACTATCAGAACAACTGTTTTAAGGAGAACAAGTCCAAGGACAATCTTTATTATGTCGGAGACTTCAAATCTGAGTTTCTAATGGAAGAGGGAGATATTATTACCCCTTTGACAGAACAGGCAATAGGCTTGCTTGGTTCTACTGCCATTATTCCTGAAAGCGGCAAATACATACAAAGTCAAGATGTAGCAAAGATTATCTGCAAGGAAGACTTGTTAGATAAGGATTTCGCATTTTATCTCATATCCTCCGCCCTCGTTAAGCAACAGCTAAGTGCTGCTGCCCAACAGACTAAAATTCGTCACACTTCACCTGATAAAATCAAGGATTGCACAGTGTGGATTCCCGAATTATCTGAGCAAAAACGCATCGGTAAGTTATTGCGCTCCATTGACCGCAAGATAGAACTTAACCGAGCGATAAATCAGAATTTAGAGGCGATGGCAAAGCAGCTCTACGATTACTGGTTCGTGCAGTTTGACTTTCCTAATGAAGAGGGTAAACCGTATAAGTCGAGCGGTGGCGAAATGGTGTGGAATGAGAAGCTAAAACGCAACATTCCTGTTGGCTGGCATTGTGGGAACCTCTTTGAAATTGCTGTTTTTACAAATGGTTTGGCTTGTCAGAAATTCAGACCAAAGGATGATGAAGTGCCATTACCTGTCATCAAGATACGAGAAATGCACGATGGTATTTCTGTTGACACTGAAGAGGTAACGTCAAATATACCAGAATCAGTAAAGGTGTATAATGGTGACGTGCTATTTTCATGGTCGGCATCACTGGAAGTTATGCTCTGGGCTTATGGGCTTGGAGGACTTAATCAGCACATCTTTAAGGTTACATCTGCAAATGATTTCCCGAAATCATTCTACTATTTTCAACTTTTGGATTATGTCGATGTATTCAAGAAAATGGCAGAAGCAAGGAAAACAACGATGGGACATATTACGCAAGACCATTTACAACAAAGCACAATCGCCATACCTGATAATAAAGATATTGCGGATAAATTTGAGGAACTTATATCACCAATCTTTAAGCAGATAGTGAAGTTGCAAGAGGAAATATCAAATTTTATCAAGCAGCGTGACGAACTTTTACCACTTTTAATGAATGGACAAATAACAATAGAATAAAAATGCCTCGCATACTCTACAAATATTTAGATATAGTTGGCGCAAAGTGCATGATTGGTAACCAGAATCTCCAATTCACTAATGCGTCTCAACTGAACGATCCTTTCGATTGTCATCCAAAACTAATTGACTACTCAAATGTACCTAATACTAAACTTCAAGGATGGATACCTAAGGAATGGTGGATAGAGAAAGAAGAAAACGATGCACTCAATTTGCGTAATGATACATGGCTATGTAGTTTATCAAAAATCAATGATTCATTACTCATGTGGAGCCATTATTGTTATAACCATAAAGGTATTTGTATTGGACTTGACATAGACAAAGTGTTGGAATCTGTTCCACCAATGTTTGGTACAATATATCTTGAACCGCTTGTTCTTGATGTTCAATATCAGGATATAATAGAGCGTCCTAACGCATATCATACCACAAAAGATTTATTCAGTTATCAATGGCAGACAAAAGCAAAGGAATGGGAATATGAGCAGGAGGTTAGATTAGTCATACCCAAACCAAGTCCAATATATGCAGCATTTACTCCTCAACAGGCAAAGCTGACAAAGGAAATATGGGATTGGCGTGAGATACGCCACTATATGCCACTGAAAGGCGAATGCTTTGAGTCTATCTATTTTGGTGTCAACATAGATGAGCAAGAGAAAGAAAAAATAATTCAGTTTGTTCGTAAGAAACTGAACCCACACATCAATCTTTACCAAATGCGTGTATATGCCGATGCCTTTAGGATACAACCAGAATTTATCAAGCCTCTAAATTCTGATTTATCCGACGGTTGAGTTCAATTTTCTTGTCCAATGCAGAGAATATTTCGCCAATTCGCTCTTGATTACGTAATGGAATCATTGGAACTGGAAACGAATTGAGCACTTCAACGGATAACGCATAGCGTTGTCCGCTTCCAGAAGCATTACAAGCGAAATATTTCTTTGCATAGTCAGTATGCAGAAGGGCGTTTAGGTAACGTCCATCTAAAATATCTTTGTTTGGAGTAATCAGGGCGCAATGGTACCCCAAGATAACATCATCAAAATCATCGGCAATATAAGTGGGAACACCAATGTCATCACGAGTCTCACTATCCTTGGTTAAAGCTACTTGACCTTTCTTTAATTGGAACTTGGAAATCTCATTGGGACGGGCAGTCGCAAACATAAAGCCATCATGCTGAGCTGTGGTTATAGCCCAGTTATAATAGACATCAACAAAGTTGCAAAGCCGGATTTCTTGTTCGCCGTCTTTTGTTTTCTTGTCAACCCCACTAATTTCTACAGTGGCAATATCTCCCAGTTTCTGTTTATCCATTTGCATCCTATTTTGGATGCAAAGTTACACATTTTCAAGCAGAATCCAGCATGATTACTTATCCCAAGTATTTCTTATGGGCTAACTTTACATTGTTTTGGTTCACAATGGCATAATGCAAGGTAGTATCTATACGCACATGACCGAGCAGACGTTGCACCTGTTCAATGGGCATACCTTTGTCAATAGCCATTGTTGCAAGTGTACGACGAAACTTATGCGGATGAACCTTAGGCATAGAAAGGGACTTTCCTAATTCCCGGATTCTTACTTCTACACCGCTAATTGTTAGGCGAGTATGAGGTGAGTGGAGGGAAACGAATAAAGCAGGATTGTCATCTGTGCGTTCATCAAGGTATTGCTGCAAATGTAGTTTAGTTCGGGCATTGAAGTAAACAACACGTTCTTTGTTGCCCTTGCCAAATACCACGCACTGGCGTTCATGGAAGTCAATATCTTCACGATTCAACTTAACCAATTCACCCACACGAATGCCCGTGGAAGAAAGAATGTCTATAAGGGCAAGGTCTCGTTTGTTGGTGCAACTATCCCGCAGTTGCTCCAGCTGCTCGTCAGAAAGCACCTCCTTAACAAGCGAATCTGTCTTAACCTTGTGGATACGTCTAACGGGACTTTTGGCAATATAATCTTCATCTTCCAACCATGCAAAGAAGCTGGAGAAGATGCGTCTCATGTTGTCTATGGTCACTTTACTGGATTGGTGCTCTTCCTGATAATCGGATAGATAGGCTCGAATATCTGATGTTGTTATATGACAAATCGCTACTGAAAGCGTAAGTAATAATCGCTCAATAGTATTACGGTAATATGCCAATGTCTTCTCTGAGCACCCCTCTATCTTCTTTGCCGAAATAAACGAGCTTAGAAGATGCTCATTCTCTTGCGCTTGTTGTTTGGAACAATCTTCTTTTTCGACTATTTCTACATTATGTAACTCTGATGCAAGCACAGTTTTAAGCCGTGCCATTTGTCGGCAGTCCAAGTCACGCTGCATCTCCGCAACTATTGCCTGAATGATGTTTTCTTTCATAATTCTATAAAAATGATGTATTATAATATAGAATATAAGCAAGAGAGACCTGATAGCCTCTCTTGTGCATTTTTAATTAGTCTTCGTTCCAATGCCTTTCACATTCAGGACAGCAATTGACACTAGATTCTGCATAGAACTCATGTCCACAACATTCACAAACGATTCTAAGGAATCTCTTTCGAATAATTCTATACCTCATAATGTAATTATTAAAGGTCATGTGGGAATATGCCCATGTATATATGAATAGTAATTTAGCAGCACAACGGGTTAAAAAGAGTCGATAAATCAGAATTTACCAACACTTGACCGTTCATTAAAAGTGGTAATAGTTCGTCTCGCTGCTTAGTCAAGTTATTATTCTCAATTATATTTTTATCAATCATTAAGTGATATTGAGAAACAATAGCATGAAATTTCTCAATTAGTTGTTCTTGAGCTTCAAACCAATGATTTGCCAGAAATACATCTGTTTGAAAGTTCTTAATACCAGAGGTTTTACCTTCAAAATTGAACATATTATCATTATCATAGAGGCTTTGCCATAGATAATAAAAGTACTCTGAAAGCACTCGTTTCTTCATACTAAATGATTGACAGAAATTAGAGCAGACCAGAGCTCCTCCATTTCTTTCTATAACTCCTTTTGTTATCAAAGCTACTCTACCTGTCGCTTGGACTGGGCTTCCTCCAGAAATTTCAATCACAATGTCACCATCTTCTAAAAGTCGGTCAGAGTGTTTCGATGTAATATGTCTTGTGGGCACATCATTTAGCTTAATAATATCAGCTCCACGCACACAGCCTACTTTGATTGTTCCATCTTTAGACGTATCATATCCCCAATCTCCACCTTTATTCTTATCTATAAAGGCATTAAGTGTAATATCTTTCCACCTTTTGGGTATTTCTCGTTTCAGTTTCTCATTCCAGACCATTTCACCACCACTTGACTTGTAGGGTTTGCCTTCTTCATTGGGAAAGTCAAACTGTACAAACCAGTAGTCGTAGAGTTGCTTCACCATCGCTTCTAAATTCTGATTTATTGGCATGCATCTTATCCTATATCTTGATTTCGGTATACAGAAACTTAGGCATAATTTCATTTGCCGGCAATTTGCCGAAAAGCAACTATTCGGATGTATATTATTGAGTATCAGTGCGATTTTGCTCACATTTCATTTGCTGGCAATTTGCCGATAAACACAAAAACCACAATAAGTAGACTATAACAGGGGCGGAACACCGTCCCTGTTAGTTGTATGTTACATAATATACAACCAGCCCTAATCCCAACGTATAAACGAGTAAGAATATCACCAAGCCTCTCATCCAAAAATCCGAGAACCAAACGCCTTCATTCCGTCTGAGGATTTTACGCATGTTGGATTCATGTTCAGTAATAAGTTTCGATTGTTCGGCACGGTGATTTGCCAATACCGAAATCCAACTTTCTACAGAATGGTCTATCAGTTGCTTAAGCTTTGCAAGTTGGTCAGGGGTAATTGTTGTTTTGAATTTCGTGTCTCGTTCAGCTTTCACAATGGCATTGCAGATGCCATTGACAATATTATCGCAACTGCCAACTGCCGCTTTGAGCGCACCCTCAATGTGACATTCGGCAGCGATAGCTTTCTCCAAATCCTCATTGAACTTTATCAGCGTTTCTTTTGCCTCTCTGATTTCTACGAGAAGTTTATCAATTTCTTGCTTTTCTGACTCAATTTGTTGGTTCATTTCAACCTTCTCCAGCATGTCATTGACATTTATAGGCGATGTGCCTCTTGATTTTCCTATACCCATGTTCTTGTATTTATAAAAAGTGAATTATCTGTGCAGCCCTTTCCTGCGTTTGCACATGCTGTTTGCCATTCGTGCGCAACGGCGTGCCCATTCAAGTTCATCCTCGTCCTTGTCTTTTCCCCAACCTCCAGTGTCAGAACCGCCACCGCCACTTGAAACAGCTATACTGGTAGCAGCATCCATATATCCTGCAAAGAGTAAAAGAGCCGTGTGTTGTATCTCTTTAATCTTAGCTAACGGATGAGCTTCCTTCAAAGAACAATCTTGCCGGATGATATTGTCAGCGGCTTCGGGTATCTCTACATGGTAGCTGTGATATTCGTCTGTCGCAATATCGTAATGCTTTATAACAGGCAGTAAAATAGGAGTCAAATCTGCTGTCCGTGTTTGTTGAGGAATAGATTTTGTTGGCTCGGATTTCCTTTCCTGCTGATGCAGTTTTGCCCAAGTAGCCTCTATCTTTGATGGAGTCAGATTTCTCCCGATACCCAACACGGATGATTTATAATTTGAGTTACCCCGTTTGATGGAATAACCATAAACTTTTCCCTTATCATTTTCTTGTATGTGTACTTTGTAACCTCGTTTTGTCAGTTCCATTTCATATTGTCGCCAACTGAATTTGTCCATTGTACGAAGTATCTCCATACAACAGTTTGAGATTTCCTGCTTGTGCCGTATACCTATTTCTTCAGACTGCACCCAGCCACGTCTCTCGTTGATGATATTCGCAGCCATGACTGCCCTCTCACCAATCTTATGGCTATCATTTATTTTCCCATTCATATCCACACGGTTGGCATCAATGTGCAGGTGTAGAATGCCACTTTTAGAATCACGATGCAGGGCGGCTATGTACTGCGAACCTTTGAGATTGGTTTGTTTTGAGGAAGCCCGTTTGGTCTTTTGGGAAAGGTCTATGGAATCGAATACCCGGATGAACTCATCTGCCAAACGAGCCCAGTCATCCATTGTCCAGTTTCGGCTCTCTTTTTCGGACGGGGAAATTTCAATTCTTATCACGTTTCTGCCAAGAGGTCTGCCCTTGTTGATTTTCTCGGTAAACATCTTCTGCACGAGCATCATCCGACCGTACATCGCTTCCGGTGAAATATCATCGGGCAACAGGTTGGCTTTGACTATATCCGCTCTGTCTTTATTGACGGAATATCTTATGGCATTTGCACCATGTGGAATGGTACTGGCTTTTGCTATCATAATAGGTAAGGATTTTTATTCTGTTAGGTAATTCTTTATCTGGCCCCAGCGGTTAATAAGCTGTGTAGCTGCTATCATCCATCGCTCTACAAAGCGTGTGTCGCGGAAGTATATGGCTCGTTTGTCCGCTTGGATGGATTTCACGGCTGCCGTAATACGGATAAGGTCGCCCCTTGCATCCGTCAGACTGCATAAGGCTTCTACCTCACGCTCAGACAACCGTTGCCGTGGATGCTGCCCTAAAGCAGTGCGGCGCACATAGTTGCTCATGGATAAACCGCAGGTCTTGGCAAGTTCTTTCGCTTTGGCGTATTCCTGTTCCGTTACTCTGGCTTCAAGTCGCAGGGTACGCTTTATAACTTTCTTGTCATTTTCTTCGTCAGCTTCATTGTTGATATTCTTTTTCTTCATGTTTTGTTATGTTATGGGTGAGACATCAATCTAAAAAGGGACAGCAGGGTGGGAGCTTGCGACTGCCGGAATACGCCTATGTAGTACGGATGAGTGTAACGAATTTGTGCGACATAGGAACTTCTTGCAAGACCCCGCACAAAATATAGGCTCTACCGCCATATCCAATATGATTATGTCTGACCATCTGCTGAAACATCCTCGTTAGATTCTTCCTCTCTCGCAGGCGGTGGAGAAACCGAAGCAGAAGGGAAAGAAAAAGAGGACGAGAGTAGTTCCCCTTTGTCTGATATAACAGGTAATTTGTCTTCAAAGGAAAAATCAGTGTCAGAAATACAGCCCTCATTCATTACTTCTGATTGACTGTAATCATTAGAATTGGAAACGTTTTCCTCCAGCGGGGGGGGGTGGTAAAAGAGGCTTCGCATCATTGGATAGTGCGCCTGTATTCTCTCCTTCCTCTTGTCGGTTTTTGATTCGAACATAGAAAGGATTGTCTATGCGATTGCCATTTTCCATCCATGCCGATATACATTTCAGCGTGTGGACACTTGTTCTGTTGCTTTGCGCAGATGCGACAATTCTCAACTGGTTCATCTTGTCCAACACGCGGGATATGGTTTTCTTGTCATAATCCAATTTACTGGACAAATCCACTTCCGAAAGGATGGCTTGCCCCACTTGTAAGGTTGTGGAAAATCCTTTTATGGCATAATCGTTTTCTTCCAGCACTGCCGCTTCGATAAGTTGGTGCAGAATTTTCATGCGGTCAATGCCATACTTGCTCCCTGCCAGATATGCAAGTTGCTCTGACGAAAGCACTATACAATAATTCAAGTTTGTTTTCATCGTCTGTCAATTTTGAAGATGGTTTATAAATGGTGCAGCCAAAAGAGAAAGTCAGCGGTGCATACCGTAACCTCTCTCCGGCATATAATACTCCTTGTCGTATGCAATGTGGTCAAGCACATCTTGAAGCCTGTCAAGTTGACGGCTGTCTAATATACGGATGGCGGCAATGGTAATGTTCTGTGAAGCGATACGGCGGTGTTCACAATTCCGTTCTGATGTACTTCCGTCTCCATCGACATGGACACTTCGCAGGTAATTATTCACCGTCTCGGTCTGTTCCTTGCTTGGAAAGGTGGAGGGATAACGGTCTTGAACATACGTAACCATGTGGCTGACCGCATTTGCCAACAACGGGGCACGTTCTTGTAGTTGTTTGATAAGTTTTTCTTTTCTCATATTGTGATTTATATTGTCCCGTATCCCAAGCATTTTTATAACTTTCTATTTTGTTTGTTTCCTGTTTTTATTCTTTTTCGAGGGCAAAAGGGGGACAAGGGGACATTAGTTTTTTCTTTTCCCTTATTTTGAAATTAGAATGGTAATTCCAGTTCACTTGGCAGAGTTGCGCAGGACTCTTCACTTGGAGCGTCCACCCTCACCCATGGGTATTTCGTCCGTCCCGTCTTATCGCAGTAGGCTGGATGCAGCCCCTTGACCTTCTCCTGTTCACTCCGTTTCCAATTGGGAAACATGGACATCAGGCGGTTGATGTATTGCGAAGTGTATTTGGACGGATTTCGTCTGACTAAATCATTGGGCAGTTCCTCTATAATCTGCCGGGCACAAACCATATTGAGTGAGGTCATTGTGGAATTTGGCTCTGAGTATGCTCCTTTCTGATAAGCCAGTCGTGTCGGAATCATCCAGCTTGCATACTGCATGGGAACCTCACGTTCCAGATACATTTCAATATCTTCCATAATGGGGTCAACAATGATGTTGGAATGTTGCATCTGTATCTCGTTGGCCTCTACCTCCATATCGGGAGCCAAGTATAATTTCATACCTTGCTTATAATAGGTATATGCCTCTGCCCAAAATTGAGGAACGGAACGTTGCAAATCATCCAACCAATCTGACACATGACCGTTGCCTTTGACAGGGATTATCCACCAACGACGGTTTCCGTTGTCCCCTTGCAGGAAGTTTGTCTCATTGGTAGTCGCTGCAAAGACATTGTGCCGCATGAACTCCACCACCTTATGCCCATAAGCCGGACGCATATAATCACTGCAACGGCTTAGAAAAGCCTTGGCTGCCTCTGCATCGTTCGCCCGTTTCAAACCATTCAACTCACTGATTTCAATAATCCAGCCATTGGTTATGGTTTCCACTTTCTCCTTGTCACCACTGGCAAAAGAGAATGAATCGTTGAACCATCTCCCACTGATGGCTTTGAAAAAGGTGCTTTTCCCGATACCTTGGGGACCGGGCAAGGTCAGTACGTTGTCAAACTTGCAACCTGGATTGAATACTCTTGCTACAGCCGCCACGAACCAAAGTTTTGTCTGTTCCCTGACAAGCGGATTGTCCTCGGCTCCAAGATAATCGATGATGGTTGTGGCTATGCGAGGTTGTCCGTCCCATGTCTCTTGTGAGATGAATTCCTGTACTGGATTGAAACTCCGTTCAGAAGAAGTGGTCTTCAGTATCTCAAATACCTTATTCTGCGTCAGACGTATTCTGTATGTCCTTTCCAGATAGTCCTGTATCTTTCCTGCTGATTCTTCATCAATTTTGTTACCATTGACATTGCGGAACAAAGGGCAGAAACACACATCGTCCTGACAGAAGGTATCGTACCTTATCTGACTAAGATTCTCATCCAGCGTAAAAATAAGCCGGAGATTGCTGATGGAACGAGCCGGATTCCCGTAACTGTCTGTTGCCAGATTCTTTTTCCAATTCTCTTCCATACCGCTATTCTTTGATATGGATGTCACCTGATTCCTTTGCCAAAGACAGTGCGAGGTCTGCATCCACTACGATTTTTCGTCCTATCTGTGTGATAGCTTTGTCTATGATACCGCTTTTCTTAATGCGGTTTGCCGTGGGTACACTGCATCCGAACACACGGGCGATTCCCTCTATGCCATAGTAGTTGCCTTTGGATGCCACTTGGGGAGTGGCCGCTTCTGTACTCTCCACACTTTTAGTGATGAGAAAGCAAAGCTCCTCACCCGTCATCATGGCGATGGGCTTTTGGAGTAGTTGGTTAAAATTGAGTTTTTCTTCCATACCTTTACTTGTTTGATGATTAAATACTTTAAGCCTCGGCTCAACTCTGTAAAACCGATTTCGCAAGCAAAGGTAGTGTATGAAACTCTGTGTGTTGGTCGGTTTATTTATACCTTAATTTAACCGACCGTATTACAACAGTTGTTTGCAAAATAAATACGGATAGCTGGATTCCCCAACTACCCGTTATTGGCAAAATAGTCCGTCCATCGGTCTATTATCCGTTTTGCTTTGGTGTAACTGCTTCCTCTTTGGGGTGAGTTCAAAGTAAGTTCCTTGATTTCCCCGTATCGCTTCTGCGGTATATCGTGCCCGTAATGCCGTTGTGAGAACTGTTCGATGGCACAGTGGAATGTCATGTATCTTGTAGACGCTTTTATCTTGCCAGACTTTACCAATGATTTCAACAGATAGGCAAGACTTATATCCTCGGTATTCTCTTCAAGAAACAAACAGATTCCTTGCTTGATGCGTTCTTTGTCCCCTACAAGAATATCATCCAATGACTGTATTACCTTCTTGTTCCCACGTCTGCCTTTTATTTTTCGCAAGGCAAATATAACTTCCTTCCATATTTCAGGGTTACACATCTCTACAGTATCTTCCCACTCCGCTTTGGTTTCTGTGCCCATCTCTATACTTCCATTGACAAGCATGGTAACGCATGACTTTACCAAAAGCATATCACCATGGTCAACCTCTTCACTATTCAGCAGACGGTTAAGCAACTTTGCCATACGGGACAGACCGTGGTCAAACACGACAAAATAATACATGCAATAAGCCAAGTCTTCTTTCTTTTCCATCACACGGTCATAGAGGTTAGCCATAAATCCACCAATAAACACCGCATGGGAGAGGAAAACAATTTGAGAGATATAGGTCAGGAACTGATAGACCATTTTTCTTTCCAGTTTACTCAACAGATAAAAACCTTTGCTGTTTCTCATAAGCAAATCCAACTGTACAGTCAAGTAGGTTCTCATTTCCAATGGCAGGTGATTCCAGATTTCAATAGGCGTTTCAGAATGAACCATCAGCAGCCCTAACTTCGGAGAAGTAAGCAGTTCAATTGTCCCCGTTTCTACATTGATACCTATCCACAATCGTTTGTTTGTGATACATTGGGCGATGGTCTCGGTATATTGGCCAGCCCATTGTCGGTTTGCGATGTCTGGTACATCCTTCCCGTTGGCAAAATCTGAAAGCCAATTGTACATCATCAAGGCTTCGGGTGGTGTGCAGTCCCGCATCATCTGGTACATGTCCATCAGAACAGTTATACCACCTTTAGCCACAGCATCTATGCGCTTACAAAAGTTGGTATATACTTCTTCATTGACTGATTTCCATGCACGGATAGCCATATCAGCAGTGTCCTTTCTCTTGGAATAGGATTTTATCCTTTCTATGAAGTTTCTCATTGTCTTATGGTATTAAGGTTGTCTGAACAGTTTGAGCAATTCTTCTGTGGACATGCTTACCTGCTTTGCCAACAGAGCATCCCTTTCAGAAGTATTACCCAGGTTTAGCAGCTTTGAATTGTTCTGCATCTGTATGTCGAGAGGATAATGCTCGATGTAGATTTGAGTAATGGCATGGTCTGAAGAAGCATGTCCCATGCTCTCCGAGATATAATCCATATCCACTCCGGCATTATGCAGGTTGGTGGCAAACGAGTGCCGGCACCATGTACCGGACGGACATATTGACTTGTCCCAATTTAATGCTTCATGGCATATCCTAATAATACGGTCTTTTACGTTTGAGTTTTCCTGCATGGTATATTTACGGCGCAACTCTTCTGTTTCCGCACCTTTTAATATATGAGGAAAAACAAAGCCACCCCGAGTCGGAGGTGCCGCCACTTCATCTAACACATATTGTAAAGGAGGGATAATGGGAACGATTACTTCAGAACCATCGGCACTTCTTCGGGAAGTTTTCTTTCGGTTGAAGCGGAAAGCCTTGCCATCTGTCTGATAATAATAACTGTCGTAAGTCAATCGCCCTGCATCTGCCATGTTGAAGCCATTGCACAGGTACTGGGCAAGAAACAATCCCAATGAGTAGTGGGCACGTTTGGTATATTCTTCCGACCAATGTTCGGGATATTTCTTTGAGACAAAAAGGTTGTATAACTCCGTCATTTGACAGACATTCAGAAAGCTCTGTTTGCGCTTCGCACTCTTGGGTATGCTCACAAGCCCTTTTTCCTTCTTATTAGAAAAAGGATAAGGAACATCTTTGAGATAGCCTTCATGTATGCACCTGTTCCATACAGCACGGCAACAACGGAGATAAATCCCGGCGGTAGTATCGCTGATTTTCCCGACCATCGCCCCATTCTCGTCTTTTACTCCATTATGCATACCGTCTTTCCACTTCTGAATTTCTGCAGCACTGATGCAGAATCCTCTAATCATATTGGTTCCGAGAATTTTTCTGAATGATTTGAGCGCGCACTCGTAGCTCTCTGCTGTGGTAAAACGTGCACCACCATCATCTGTCCGTAATTCGTGGATGATTTGCTCCCATACACCGACAAAGGATTGTGACTTGGTCGTATCTTCTTTGGATGGCATCACTCCCTCACCCATGATACATTGGCGTACCATTTCAAATGTCAGGATGCCACCTTTATTCAGGTTCATCAGAATTTCTTTGTATTTGGGAATAAAGGTATCTTTCCACTCTTTTTGAAGTTTATAATTATCGCTTCTACTTTTTACGGCATTGCAAATATCGGAAAATTCTTTCGCTGTATAAGAGCCACCGACAGGGTAGTAAAATGCTTTGCGTTCTAATGTAAAACGAATAGATAGGGGATACTCACTTGACTTCCTCCTATTAGTTCGAATATCAAGGGCAAGTGATACAGTACAACCACGCTCCTTGAAAAGAGGTAAAGACTTTGTCAATTTTTCCATTGCATTCAATAGTTTATGTTCTACATAACCTCTGAATACAGACGCTTTGCGATGTGAGGTATACATACGCAAAACACTGCATATAACCACATAATTCTTATCCTTAATTGGATAAAAATATTGTTGTTATATGCAGCGGTGCAATCTCGTTGTCTCTTGTCGCTGACTGGTAACCGGGCTTATGCTAATCGGTCTCAACCCCTAGAGCAACTCTCGCGTTTCGTTGATATTAAAGTATCCTCCGACTGGTACTTCCTCTACGCTTCGATTCATCGGAATGGAATAACCCTCCCACGATGGTTAGGCAAACTCACTTTTCCATATTGCAGGAAAGAGCACTCTATTGTCATGGTTTGCCTTATACATAGTGCGACAAAGTTAATGAATTATCTTCATATTTTGAAATAACAGATTGGAAATTGAGTATCATAGACACTATTAAACTTTTATTCTTTTGAAATAATTGTCGTAAAATTGAACAGTTGAAAATATTTATGACTAAATTTACATCCGATTTTATTCACTTAATTTTGAATGTCATGGAAGGAATTGTATATAGGCACTTAACTCATAAAAAGAAAAAAAACGGTGAGGTTTCTTGGATTCTTGCCAAAATGAATCTATATGACTACATTGGCAATTTAAAACGGAATTTCTTTGATTATGATATCCAGCGTAGAATTGTTCCTAACCTTTATTTGGATAAGATTTGGGAAACTGTATTGCGCGATGATTTTATACCTTCAATAACATTAACAACTACCGATAAGGCGATAGAAACTGATTTTTCTAAAGATGAAAATTTAATAAATTTGAGTCAATGTGAGATTATTGATGGTCTTCAGCGTACTTATCGTCTATGGAGTCTGATATATCTAGAAAAAGTATTGGAGAAAATTCAAAGTAAAAGTGCTGATGAGATAATTCAGTTTATCAGAGATGATGTAACTTATGGCGGAAACAAGTTATTTAATTTAAAAATTTTAAGCAGAAAGAATCTAAAGACCCTTTTAGAAAATAATCATGCTCTTTTGGATAAATATATTGAAGCTTATAGGAGTTTTGATATCATCATTAATATATGGGTTAATCTTAGCCAAGAAGAAATTATACGTAAAATGCTTACTCTAAATGCAGGGCAAAAAGGAGTTACCTCTACTCATCAATTCGAACTTCTTTTTCTCCATTTTTTCGAAAGCCTAGAACTTCCTAAAGACGTGCAGCTCCTGAGAGAAAAGGATCCAGACTATTTTAAAATCAAAAACGGTAATGACCGTAAAACAGGCCAATTTCTTATGAGTTCTGTAGTGATTGCTCTTCAAAGTTATATTCAGGGGAAACCGTTACGAATTTCACAAGTTAATAAGATAAATATTGATGATTTTAATATTGATGAGAATGATGCTTTCCGATATTTTACAAAACAGAACCTCGAAGATTTTGTGAGATTGATATATGGAATAGATCAGAAATTCTTAAGAAACAAGGAACTTGCGAATTGGTTGATGAAGGATACTACTCTAAGTGGAATTTTTTCAGCTTTGGGAAATTGTAACTCCAAGCAATCGAACTTTGACAATAACTCATTAGCTTATAAAAAATTGAATGATTTAACGCCTGCAAATATTGATAAAGTTGGATTTGATAAAAGCTATAATCAATTATCAAGTGTAAAACTAAATGTCGGAAATGCTGTTAGAAAAGCTGTATATAATTATTTCCTCAATATGTTTGAGGGTAATAAATCTTATTCATGGTCACAAGCATTTAACAACTACTACGATGAAGAGGAGTGATTTATACAGAGCAGTGGCTCGAGATATTGCAGCCAAAGCTAAGAATGACAGGCTTATTGACGATGATGAAGAAAATTCTGTAAATGATAATATCGTTAATTATGATTCTATAGGTAATTTAGGTACTGTCGATATCTTTGATGATATTAATAAATTAGGTATCTATAAAGAAGTAGCCAAAGTTATAAATTTGTTTGATGGAACTGACAATGCTGATATAGCATTTGGATCAAATATATATTTTGGAAATGTTGAGCAGAAGAATGAGCCAAATTATGTGAAAGATGTTTGTATTTATGATTCAACAAATAAATTTACTGTGATAACAAGCGAAATGCTTTATGGCGTTTGTAGAAATCCAATCAATACTACTCAAATTCGTAATATATTTGAAAGTATATTAGGAGTTTTGAATAACAATGCCATAGATACAACTGATTTTTGGAATTTGTGTAAAAACCCTGTTCCCCAAAAATTTATTATTGTAACAAATACAACATTACCCATTCCATTAAAGCAGGATGATCTTTGGAATCTTTTTAGTTTCGGATATTTATTGTACATAAATGGTTATGCTGTAACAAAACATCCAGACTTAGATTTTGATAAAAGTCGTAAGTTTAAAAATTCTATTTTATATACTTCAAATAAGGAATATGCACAGTATTATGACGTGTATAATCTTATTGGGGAAAGCCACTATTGTGATGATGTTTTGAGTCGATATCTCAATATGTATCATATTCTAGAGTATATGGTTTTTCGTTCCCACTTAGTAAATCTTTCAAAAGGCTCAATACGAAAGAATGCTTTTGTAAGAAGGACTATTGAAAAGATGACCCGAAATAATAAATCAGAAACGGATGTAATTATTGATACGCTTCCAAAATTATTTCCAAATTTAAGTTCTATGATAGGATTAGACGCTGCCCAAAAAAGAACGGTTCAAACATTCTTTGATATAAACATTAGTGGAAGCTCGGATAAAAAAATGGCTGAATTGATTTATAAGATAAGGAATAGTATCGCTCATAATAAAGCAACAGAACTTCATTTTGGATTTGGAAATATTGATGAATATCACGCTATGATAAGCGTAATTAGGAAGATTGTAGAGATAATGGAGAATAGAATTATTGACTTAATCAATAATAATAATCCTAACCATCCTCTAGAATACGAAAAACGAGAATTTTTAGTTTATTGATCGATATATGTAACAATTTTGCATTTATCATACTTTTCTGATATTTAAAATTAGAGTAAATATTATATAGAATAAGGTTTTAGGGTACTGATTTTCAATAACTCTGTTTCTTATTCTATATAAACTCTATTTTCTTAGAATGTTTTTTCGCTATTTTTGCGAAAACAATGCGAAAACAAATTGTTTCAGTTATGGGTATTTAATGAGTTTTATAAGGAATAGTAAAATTATAACTACTTGATATTCAGTTAATATTGATAAAATGAACTATCGTAGAATATCATCTTATCGTTCTCATAATCTGGAGGTCCCTGGTTCAAGCCCAGGCTGGTCCACTGAAAAATTCCTGCAAGTGAAGCACTTGCAGGAATTTTTCCTTTTTATAGCCATCCTCCAACTAGAATAAAAGATAACTAATTGTTCCCAAACAGGTAAAAACAACAGCAACGGACAAAGCAGAAATGGCGAAGAATAAGCAATAGGGGAATAACACCTATAATATTAAGCTATAGAGTACCCAATATTAAATAATTCCAAAATGTTTCAGCGCTTTACAAAGCCCGTCATTCTCCACCGTATCAGTAACAAAATTGGCTGAAGCCTTGACTATCTCCGATGCATTTCCCATAGCCACTCCGATTCCGGCAACTTTCAACATAGGAATATCATTACCACCATCGCCGCAAGCCATTATTTCCGTCATTCCGATCCCATAATAATCAGCAAATACCGAAAGGCCGGTTGCTTTACTTATTCCTGCCACATTTACGTCAGCAAATAAAGGATGCCAGCGCGACAAGGAAAGATTAGGCAGAAACGACATCACTTTTTGTTCCATCTCATCATCGATATAAAAACAAAGCTGACAACACTCTTTCTTTTCAAACAGGTTTTCAATGTCTACAACGGTCGGGATAGGGTGTTCCACGATTTTAGCAATCTGTTCGACAGTCGGAGTCAGACGATTAACAAACACACCTTCATCCAATTCAATAGCGACTGCAAAATCAAAGGTCTTTGCTATTTCCATGGCTTTCTTAAAATCATCTTTCGGAATAAGGTGCTTTCTTATCACGGTGCCATCCCGCAAAACACAGTCGGCACCATTCAATGCAATAATTCCGTCATACGGAACATCAGCTATTTCATGAAGGTCGCCTGCCGCTCTACCGGTAGCAATGACTATTCGAATTCCACCGTCATGAATCTTCCTAAGGGCATCAACAGAGGATGGCAACACTTTATGAGTTTCAAAACTTACCAATGTTCCATCCACATCGAGCATGATTGCTTTTATCATAACATTTATATCTTTATTCATTCTTCGACAATTTAGAGAAGCAAATCGACTATCCTTGACTGATAAGTCAGAGCAGTCAATTAAACAGTGACAAAGTTACTGAAAAAATTCCCATAACAAATACAAACCTCCAACACATAAAATAAAAAAGGCAAAAGGAAACGAGATCCTTTTGCCCTATACCTATTGATACCAACTGAAAATTGATAGTAAACGTTTAGCGGAAGTCCTTTAATTCTTCCTGCAATTTCTGACGGGTAAAGAATATGCGGCTCTTTACAGTACCTAACGGAAGATTCAGCTTTTCTGCAATCTCACGGTACTTGAATCCTGAAACATGCATAGCAAACGGAACTCTGTATTCTTTCGGCAGAGCATTGACTACGCGATGCATTTCTTTTAAATCGTAAGCTCTTTCCGTACTTTCAAAACCTGAATCTTGTGGCAGGTTAAGGTGATAGAGGTTTTCAGTCTGATCGACAAATGTCTGATCGCGCACTATTTTGCGGTAATTATTAATAAAGATGTTCCGCATTATAGTATACATCCATCCTTTGAAATTTGTGTCGGGGGTATATTTATCTTCGTTATCCAATGCTTTTAATGAGGTTTCCTGTAACAAATCGTTTGCTTCTTCACGATCGGTTGTCAGTTTATATGCAAAACGGAGTAATTCATCCTGTACTCCTATCAGATCTTTCCTGAAGCTTAAACTTTTCATATACGTTATTTTTAAATTGTGAGTATTCGTTATCATCATTTCGATGTTGCAAGTTTACGCGTTTTCAACAAATGTGGCAGGTGAAGAACAAACATTGTTTAGGGGAAAATCTATCAGTTGATAGAATTTAGGTCATTTCTGATAGTATTCAGGTGGTTTTGAGACTGTCCTTATAGCGAAAATCCCATTTTGAAGTCACACCTGACTCAAAATGGGATAACACAAACAAAACAAACAATATTAGCGATTTTCACAAACAGCTGTCTTTTTCATCTTTAAAAATTCATAAGACTTAATTTAGAATCTGTTACTAAAACATTCTAATTATGGGAACAAAAGTATTATTTTCCGGCAAAAAGGAACGTAGAAATTAAGAATAGTTATAAATAATAGTTGTTTTATGTATAAAAAATTGTGCCTGACTATAAAGAATTGTATTTAATATTTGCTGCCAAAAGAGGCATAAATGCTTCATTTGACGATATTTTATAATATCAGTATTCCAAAGCGATGTAAATTCTCCTACTTCTTTTTTTCACTAAGAATTAATTTCTATATTTGGAGAATATACAACCAAATTCAGATTTACTATCTATGACTGATACCATCTCTTACCAATATGCAGCTCCTTCCGCACTGCAACGGTCAGCCGATCAGGACGAACTGTTTCTTGCCAAATACAGCGAAATAGAAAAGAAAGAAGCACCCTGTTTCTTTTGGGGAAAGTTGACACAACCCTACATGACAGCACGCTGCCTCATCGCATTATCCAATGTTGTGCAGTCCAGTTTTAATCTGACACCGTCACAGCTTTCCATGCTGAAAGATCCGATTGTAACCGCAGGAAATGACCGCCTGCGTTTTGAAGGATTCTCTAATTGTGCAGGTGTATATGCCAGAGTCGACGTGCTTCCTGACGGACACGACGGAGAATTTCTGGAAAACGGGACAACAAACGTAGATTTTAATCCCGGAATGATTTCTGCCTTAGGAGGAATAGGCAGACAGGAGAATATGGTAATGTCGGTCGGTTCCAAAGAGGTGGGACTTTATCATAAAGGTGAGAAAGTGATAGAACGAAAAGTACCTCTTCCCGTGAAATGGATAAAAGGGCTGACTACAGTACAGATTTATCAATCCGTTGCGGAACAGCTCTACTCCTTCAATCGCATACAAACCTTGCAACTCTTCCAGACTCTTCCGAAAAGTAGTGTGAAATGCGACTATTATTTAGTGATGCGCGGTCAAAAACCCGCCTTTTCACCGGTGAAAAGCATGAATGCCGTCTGCATTGGAGGACTTCATCGCTTACGTCTGCTCGAGCCCTTGCTTCCATTTGCCGATGAGCTGAAAGTCTTTGCGCATCCCACCATGCAATCTACCATTTGGCAACTTTATTTCGGTCCGGTACGCTTCAGCCTTTCTCTTTCCCGCGAATGTTGGAGAGGATTTTCCGGAGAAGGCGCCGCACTGGAATCTCTGCTCGAAGATGTCCCCGAAAGATGGATAGAAGCAATGGATAAATACAGTTATGCCAACCAACAGTTCAACCCCACTCTTTTTGCCATAGAGGAACATATTGACCTGGAGAAGGTAGATTCCCTCGCGGCACGGCTGGCAGCCATGGGGTTATTAGGATTCGATTTGGATGAAAACAGCTTCTTCTACCGTCGCCTGCCTTTCAAAACCGAACGTATTTTAAGTCTCAATCCTCGAATGATAGCTGCAGAAAAACTACTGGAAGAAGAAAAAGTAGAAATCATATCGAATGACGAGAAACGGACAGAAGCACGCGTGGCAGGAAGCGGAGGTGTCAGACATACGGTCATTCTCGACAGAGAAAGTGAGAAGGAGCGTTGCACTTGCACCTGGTTCAGCAGCAATCAAGGAGAACGGGGAGCTTGCAAACATATTCTGGCAGTAAAGAAACTAGTACAATGGAAGAACTAAAAAAAGAACTCGAGAAATTATCCAAGGCTTATGTGGATACTCCGGAGAATGAAGAGAAGATATTAATCCCTTTTGTCAAGAGATTACTGGAGTTACCAATGAAAGAAAGGCGGAAGCTGCTGCCGGTTATCCGGGATTTACAATGGATAAAAAGTAAGTTTGCCGGTTTCAGTAGTGAGACAACCTGCAGTGCGGCACGGGCACATTTTCTATCCGCTGTTCAGTTTGTCTGCGCCAACAAACGAGAGATGGATATGGCATATCATGTAAAGTTTGATATGCTTTGCAAACTACTCCCACTTTACTACCCCACCTGGCTGATGGATTTTATCAATGATGACAAAACTTGGTTTAATTTCAATCTCAATTACGAACAGCTGATGCAGCTCATGGATATGGGATACCTCAAAGAAATTGCTCCAAGCCGCATTGCACATGTACTCCCCTGGATTACCCGCATCAGAAATAAGGAACCTAAAGGAAACGATACTTTCAACAGTGAGTTATTACTCAAGCGTGACATCACCCTGAAAGAACATATCTGGACGATTTTCGAATACGAATCGTCCATCGGCTATCAAGATAATTGCGCCAAAGAGGCTTATAAAAAAGGAGTTACCGCACGGGATGAAAGTATCAGTGCCGCTCTCTACCGCTTTTCGCTGGACGGCCATCTGGATAGAGAACGCCTATTAAAAGCCACACTCGCCACCTTCCACCGGAGTTTCAAAAAAGATATGGCAGGATGGTTTGCCGGATTCTTCGAAACTCTGCAACCAACTACCGGAGAACTGTTATCCTTGCAAGAAGAGATGATGCAAATATTCACCTCTTCCTATACCAAACCGGTGAACGTGATGTTGCAACAGTTGAAAAATATTGCATCCGAAGAAGGATTCCGTTATCAGGAATTCATCGAACGTGCAACCACCCTTTTCTTCTCCAGCCCCAAAAACTCGCTGCTTACCATTTACGCCCTCTTTGAAAAGATCGTCGCACAACATCCCGAGATGAAAGAGCCCTGCTGCATCACTCTCTGCCAACTCTTCTTGAAGAAAGACGAAAGCCTTCAAAAGAAAGCCGCTAATTTTATATCAAAATATGGAGACGTCTCTTCATCCAATCTCCAGGAAACACTGCAATCTTATCAACCGGAGATGTTTCAAAGCGTGCATGCGATACTCTCTTCTTTCAAACCGCAGCCTACAGAAGAACCCCATGAGCCCGATGCAAGTGTGGGAGAAACGGTACACATCTGCAGGGAAGACAACCCTATTCCCTTCCCCGCCAACAAAGAAGATTTCCTGTTCCAGCTTAGTCGTTTGTTCGACATGGAGGAAAGTTGGGAGATAGAAACAACCATCGCCGCCATCATTGCTTTCCATCCCCAATTGGACAAAGAAGATCTCAACCGGATGGAACCTGTTTTCCAACGGGCTGCCACTATCGTTGCCAATAGCTGGGAGCCATACGAAGATCTTCTCGCTACCTTCCTACTGGAATATCAACGCTTATGGGCACAGAAAGATACCTCCAACACAGGATTTTTGAGAAATATGTTCACCCGACTGGAAGAAAGGCTGAAAGGAATAGATGAAAACAGAGGAGCTTATGACGAGCGCTCTTTCAAACGACTTGCCGACTGGAAACCCGGCTACAGCAACGCAACCTGTTTCACACCCATCAAACATTTATGGCTAAATGTGATCCGTAAAATAAAAGGAGGCAATGCCTTCCCCCTACTTTCTACTCCCACCCATACCCCGGCATACGTACAGGCTACCGAACTGGTACGCCGGCTTGCCGTATATCAGAAAGCAGAAACGAAACCCTGTCCATGGGATTTCCAGCTAGCTATTGCCCGATGTGCCATGGAAGACAAAGAAGAAGCCATCGCCACCGCCCGGCAACTGTTGCAAGATGAATACCTGCATCTCTCTCTGTTCCTGTTGGATGAAAACACGCTACCCGAACCGCCCTACAATCATCCGACTGCCTGGGTGGCCGCCGGACTGGTAAAAGCACCGGAGACGGAATTCGAAGCATTCAAATCTTTCGCCTGTAACACATTACCACACAACTATCTGACAGGAGACTACGAGTGGAAAGAGGTAAAACCCAAAGAGAAATCATACGAAACAGACAGGCGTCTGCTCCAACTCGAGTTCTACAAATGGCATACATATGCCGAATGCAACAGCCACCAGTTATGGCAGGAACATCTGATTATCAACAGTAAATATAACATGGATGATTCCCGTTACATGGAACCTTTGTTATGCTGCTTTCCCAACCGCCCGGAACCATTAATAGCCCAGATTATCACTTGCTACATGACTTTCGGCACTCCGCAGGAAGACAGCAAACGCACCCTCGCCTGTGCCTTGCGCATGTTGTTGTCTTTCCACTGCCCGCTCAAAGAGATGAGTTTGCTCCTACTAAGTGGTTCGCTGCTTTTTGTAGACAAAACAGTCCGTTCCTATGCAGCCGAATTATGGGTAGAAGGAATATCCACAGGAAGAATAAACAATCACCGGGTAGGAGAAATCCTGGCCCGCCTCATCCAGATGGAACTTGCTCCGCTAAAACGCTTCACCACACAAGTGTACGAAAGCATGTACAAACGAAGTACTTTCCACAACCAGCAACTGGAAGCACTGCTCACAGAATTTATAGGCGGATTGCCAGACAAACCCGTTACCGGACTCAAACAACTGCTCGAACTTTATCTGGAGCTATTGACCATCAACCACAGCAAGGTTACAGACGAACAAATCCTGCAACGCCTACAAGAATGGGGCACAAACAGCAACCTGAAAAAAGTGACGACTTCACTCAACAACCTATAACAAATTCATGATTATGACCATAGAAGAACGCCTCAACGAGATAGTAGAAAAAGGACAAGGCGATGCCATCATCCCTTTTCTGCAAGGATTAACGCAGGAAGAACGAAAAACGCTTGTTCCCTGCCTTAACAAATTGGAAGAACACTACAATAAATTCGTGCAACTTAACGAGAATACATACGGTACACGCGGAACTCCCGAACAGCATCGTATCATCAATCTTACCGCCCTCGTCATCTATTCGCTAAAAGAATTCCGCAAACACGAATGGGGAATCTATACAGAACAGCTGAACGAATTGATTCCGTGGTATATTCCTTCCTGGCTCGACAGTTTCTTCAAAGAGGGTGAAAGCAGGGAATTTGGCGGTTTCTATGGAATGAATTACGAAACTCTGATGGATTGGATAGAACAGGGAGTACTCACCCTAACACCCTCTCCGCAAACCATCGCCGGTTATCTGGTGAACTACATGAACAATACCGATTTCCTGCAAAAGCGGGCAATCACACTCAAAGAACATATCTGGTATCTGTTCCAATACGATTGCGGACAAAACTGGACGGATAATCGTACAGGCGGACAGCCTTATTTCTCTTTCAGATACTTCGTAGAACACGGTCAACTAGATCGTATGCGTGTATTAAAAGAATCTCTGCTTGCCGTCAACCGGAATCTGAACAAAAACCTAAGCAGTTGGTTTGCAGGCATGTTTACCGCACTTAACCCCAGTACAGAAGAACAACTAACACTACAACCGGAAATGTTTGCCGTTCTGTCCGCCCCTCACAGCCGTCCGGTAAATATCATACTCGGACTGCTGAAGAACTTATGCACTCACCCACAATTCCAGGCTGAAGAGTTTCTAAGTCAGACTTCCGTGCTTTTTGCTTCGGACGTGAAAGCGATTCACCAAAACACACTGGCAGTACTCCATAAGCTGGCAAAAGAAAGAAAAGAACATCGCGACACTATCTGTTGTGCAGCCGCACAAGGACTGATGAGCCGGGAAGAATCCACCCAAAGTAAGATAGTCAAACTTATTCAGACGTATGGAGAGACGGCATCTACTACATTAAAAGAGGTACTTTCCATATATACGGAAACCATGTTGGCTAATACTAAAAAGGAGCTGAAAGCGTATTTGGAGAATAATGAGCCGGAAGATTCCGCCTCTTTCACGTATGAGCCAATACTCCCTATCATCCGTGAAGACAACCGGATACAGGAAATCACTTCCACTGAAGACCTGATATTTCTAGCCAGCCAAGTGCTCGACGTGAACGAGATCTATCACTTCGACCTGTTACTCGGAGCCTTAGTGAAATGGGACCGGCAACAGGAAGCAAAACAAATCTCTCAATGGACCCCTATTCTCCAACGTGCCTACAAATTGCTGATGAGCGGAGGAAGTTCCCGAAATGGTATATCAGACCAGTTAATGGCCACCTTCCTCCTTGACTATGCCAAACTGCTGATTAAACGTTTCCCTGAAGAAGCCCAAGAGTTAAACAACTTACATCTGAAAATGGTACAAAAAGACGAACTTCAAAAAGGCAAATGGGGGTATCGTAATCTACAAAAACTCACCATTCGTGAAAAGACGAACAAAAAAATAAAGTTCCCCGTTCATAAGCAACTGTTATGCCGGACATTAGACCTTCTGGAAAGCAAGGAGAAACCTTTGCCCCTATTGTCCACTCCCACTCATACACCGATGTTTATCGCTCCGGAAACCCTGATAGAAAGGTTAAAACAATATCAGCAGGCAAATGCCGAACCGGACGATATGGATATGCAAACAGCACTTTCACGAGTGGCACTGGAAAGTTCGTCGCAAGAGCTTCCTCTGCTCCTCCGAAGTTTGAAAGGAGAATACCGGCACCTGCTCACTTTTTTGCTGGGAGAAAAAGACGTACTTCCCCAAGCACCTTTCAATCATCCTTCCTGGTGGATGATGGCAGGATTAATGAAATCACCGGAAACAATCTATGCTGAATTTAAAGATTTCTCCTATAATAAAAGTCCACGTGAATTTCTGACCGGAAACTTTAAATGGAGAACCTATCAGTATACTGACTCGTACACGGATTATAACAAGAAAACGGTAGAATGGATTTGTTCAACTCTTACTTTCGATATTCCGGAAAGCGAGAACTCTCATGTCATCAATAAAGACAAATATAATGAAAGAGTCAGTTACTATTCATACGATCCGCATCCGTTACTGGTTGAAATGTACCCACAGATAGAACGTTTTGACGACATACAGAACGACTTGCCACGTTTGGCATGGTTAACTCCCAATATACCGGAGCCACTATTGGTATGGTGCATCCGCAGCGCCATATACGACCCGACGTTAAATGAGGTAAGGGAAGCAGGTATCACCCAAGCTGCCATTGAAGCGCTTCATCAGTTAAGGCATACATGGCACGAAGTGTCTTATCTACTGGAAGCCACTTGCATGCTGGTAGCCGATAAAACTTCCCGTTCCTATGCTGCCGAAATCTGGATAGAGCGTGTAGGTCAAGGCTGCATAGACAGTGGACGCATAGGCAGCATCTTAAGTTCGCATCAACATACCGGCTGGGGACCGCTGAAAAGACTCACTGATCTGATACAGCAACAAATGATAAACGTCAGTCCGCTGCATAACCGGGAATTGGAGAAACTAATCGTGGCAATGTTGGCCGGACTTCCAGAAAAGCCTGTCAAAGACTTAAAGAAATTACTGGAAATATATGCGGAGCTGTTATCCATCAACCATAGCAAAGCCGAAGACGAACATGTTTTGCACCTGCTTGACGCATGGAAAGGAGTGGCCAATCTGAAGAAAGCAGCAGCTAATATCCAACGGTAAGAGAGGTAGCTTATTGGAGCTAAAGCCAAAAAGAAGTATCTTTGGCACACTAAATACAAAAGGTTGAATGATTATTCTAAAATATAGTTTAGCTATTTTCTGTTTACTGCTGACAGGATGCTCCTTCTTTTCCAGTCATAAGGAAAAGGAGAGCACTCCCCTCATGGAATACGAACAAACGACGGAGGATATACAACCACGCGAAGAATGTTCCACCGTTTCACCACCGGAGCGAAGCGAAATGGCTCTCTACATGGACTCATTAGGACTCGTCAATATAGCTGACCTGGATAGCAGTCTCGTTGTAAAACTGATGTATACACAGGCTGATAATTTCACAGGCGAAGTGCTTTACGACAACTTAACGGAAGCCTACCTGCATCCGGATGCGGCATACGCTCTGATAGAAGCACAAAAAGCCTTAAAGAGACTATACCCGTCTTATAGTCTTATCATTTACGATGCGGCACGTCCAATGTCGGTACAGAAAAAGATGTGGAACGTAGTGAAAGGAACGTCCAAATATAAATATGTCTCCAACCCCAACCGTGGAGGCGGGTTACACAACTACGGACTGGCAGTAGACGTCAGTATCCAAGACTCTCTGGGACAGCCCCTACCGATGGGAACCAAAGTAGACCACTTAGGCATGGAAGCACACATCACAGACGAGATCGGATTGGTACATAATGGAAAAATGAGTGAAACAGAGCGTCAGAACCGATTACTGCTACGAAAAGTGATGAAAGAGACCGGATTCCGTGCATTACCCAGCGAATGGTGGCATTTCAATTTTTGCAGCCGGGACGTAGCCAAACAGAAGTATAAGTTAATACCATAACCGACACTCAACAACCCCATAATCAGAGCTCGACGATTCATTGTAATATCCTATAACACAATAACACCATGATGCAAATCTCTCCTGAAACCCAACTTTTTATTCGCGAACATTCATCGGACGATGTACGTGTGCTGGCTTTACAAGCTAAAAAGTACCCGGATATAGATATGCCAACTGCCATCACCCAAATTGCAGGAAGGAAGGTAGCAGCCGAAAAGATTCCCTCATGGTGGGAGATCGAAAAGATATGGTATCCGAAACATCTGTCGCTGGAACAATGCTCTTCAGAAATCACCGCCCGCTACAAAGCACGTCTTTTGCAGGGAGATTCTCTGACCGACCTCACCGGCGGATTCGGCATTGACTGTTCTTTTCTTGCCACCGGATTCAAATCCGCCACTTACGTAGAACGTCAGGAGGAACTCTGCGAAATAGCAGCACATAACTTTCCCGTACTGAATCTAAACCATATAAACATAAAAAACGAAGATGGAGTAACCTACCTGCAAGTAATGTCCCCCGTAGACTGCCTTTTCCTCGATCCTGCGCGCCGCAATGAGCACGGCGGAAAAACGGTTGCCATCTCCGACTGCGAACCAAACGTAGCCGAACTGGAAGAGCTTTTACTTCAAAAGGCCAACCGGGTAATGATAAAACTCTCCCCCATGCTCGATCTTTCATTAGCACTGAAAGAACTGAAACAGACACAGGAAGTTCACATTCTGTCCGTCAACAACGAATGCAAGGAACTACTAATTCTACTCGGACAAACATCACCGGCAGAAATCTCCATTCATTGTGTGAACCTTTTCACAAAAGGAACTCAAAAAGAACAACACTTTGTATTCACCCGCGAACAGGAACAATGCAGCGAATGCACATATACGGATTCTTTAGAAACCTATCTTTACGAACCGAATGCCTCCCTTCTGAAAGCCGGTGCTTTCCGAAGCATTGCAGCAGCCTATCCTGTCCGCAAACTGCATCCCAATAGCCATCTTTATACTTCCGATACTTTCATTGAAAACTTCCCCGGAAGAATATTCCGTATTGTCAACCAGTGCAGTTTCAATAAAAAAGAAGTAAAGGAAAATCTGGCAGACCTGAAAAAAGCAAATGTGACTGTCCGTAACTTCCCCGCCACAGTAGCCGAACTCCGCAAACGAATCCATTTGGCTGAAGGAGGAGATACCTACTTATTTGCCAGTACATTAAATAATGGGCAAAAAGTTCTGATTCGCTGTGAGAAAGTCTGAACTATTTTCTATTTTTGCAAAAAAGAAACACAATCTAAACTAATCCAGATGAATCAAACACTCATAAAAGCGATTCTATTACTAATCGCATTCACCTTGTCCTGTCACACTCTACTTTTCTCACAGAGAGATTTTGAGCGACACGAGTTCTCTTTTCACGCGGGCTACGGTGTTATGTTCCATCACCCTCCTACACTCACGTTAAGTACCCATAGTTACCAACGTACACTCGCACAAGGCGTAAGCTGGGATGGACAATATAATTTCCGCCCTCTCAAACGTTTTGTCTTTGGAGGAATCTACTCCGGATTTTCTTCCAAAGGAAGTCATCCTGAAGGGAAGGACCATTTATGGGTTCATTTCATTGGTACTCAAATCGGAATGTGTAATGCCAACACCAAACATTGGCAAATCCGCGTAACAACTGGTCCCGGTGGAGTCATTCTACGGAACAACAGTGAGGTGTTCGGCAAAACACGGAAAGTGAAAGCCTTCACTATTGGTCTCCTGACCAATGCCAATCTTACCTATAAACTGAATCCCAATCTGGGAGTCAGTCTAGGAGTACAATATATGTATAGTGAACTGCTTAGAATTAGAACCCACTATCACGGAGAAAGGGTTATTGTAAAACTCGATGGCAATAATGATACCAACCTCACACGAATAAATTTCACTACGGGATTATCCTATTATTTCTAACATTCACTCAAAAAAAGCACTATGAAGAAATATATACTCATTCTTTTTTCCATTATCAGCTTTTGGAGCTGTACGGAAGATGAATCGATTGACATTACAGTTTTACCTTCTGTCACCACTACAGGTGACAACACCTTTGGCTGTCTGATGGACGGATGGATTTATGTGGGAGGACGATACCTGAATTGGGGGCACTCGTATGTCTGGACGTATGATTCATTCCACTACTATCCGGAGGAGGACAAACTATCCGTCAATGTTTCCGTCAAACCTGACATCAACATACACTTCATCATTTTATCTCCCCAGGAAGGCAAAGAAGCAACTCTCACCGATATACGGTTCAGAGGAGAAGAACTGGAAGACGGAACAGCTTTTATAAGCCATTTCGACCCAGAATTGAATATTATCAGTGCAACCTTCGGCAACGGCAAACGTCTGACTAACGGACGTTTTGATATTCATTATACAACACAACAGCAATAATGGCGGCGACAGTAATAACTATTCAGATTTACTTTCTTCTCCCGCCTTATTGGAAGGATTGTTACTTTTCTGATACTCTTTGGGAGTGGTTGTCTCATTTCCATCCCGTACAGCCATATAGTGCGGCGACATAATTTCAATGCCGGCTTCATTAAATTTATCCTGAATATTCTGATGCAAATCCGAATAAATCTGTGCCATTTTATCTGCCTGTTTGATATAAGCATTAATTTGATAGACCGGATACCAGTCGCTCAAAGAAGTCTCTAACACAAACGGACGCGGATCATCCACCACTCCGGGAGTATTCAACGCAGCATCAATCAGTATCTGATTAACCTGTCGCCAGGGAATATCATAACCGATAGATACTTCCGAGTGAATAATCAGTCCATATTCACGTGCCGAAGTACTGTAGTTTACCGTATGAGACGACATGATAAATGAATTGGGAACAGTCACAACCTCATTTTTAGGAGTCCGAATACGTGTCACTAGAGGAGTCTTTTCAATGATATCTCCGGTGGTATCATTCAATTTGATCCGGTCACCCATCTTAAACGGACGCATATAAGTGATAACCAATCCAGCGATGATATTACCAATAACCGTACTTGATCCGAGCGAAACAATCAATCCGACAAATACCGAAATACCTTGGAACACTCCGGAATCGGAACCCGGGAGATAAGGATAAATCATCGCAATCATAAATGCATAGAGCAGGAAACGAGCGATATGGAAAGTCGGCATCGCCCAGTCCGGATAGAAGCCGTTGATTTTGAGCCGTCCTGCTTCCACCTCACGTGCCAGATACAAGACGAGACGTACCAAGTATTTCACGGCATACCAGATAACGATGATAGTAAACAATTTGGGCACATAGTCGATAATACCCACAAAGATACCGCGAATCGGATTCCATATATATCCTAACAGTTGGTATGCCAGTCCTTCCGTCTGGGGGAAGATGATGAAAATCAACGGTACGGTAAACAGTAGTTGCAATCCCATCAATATATACCGCCCGATACTGGACAGGAATACCAACAGGTCCGCCTGTTTCTGCGCATCCAGCAATTCATACCCCTGGATGGATACCGGTTTTATCTTCGTATCTTTCAGGCGCAGGATACGCGCTTTCAGTTTACGGAACAACCAATTGGTCAAGCGGAACAGGAAATACTGTCCCACAATTACCAACACAAAATAGAGCACACGCTTTGCCATCCGCCAAAGTCCGTGCTCCGCTTTCATCTCATGCAGTTTGGTAATGACGTTCTGCTGTCTTTCCTTAGCTAACGAATCACGGGAAACTCCTTCCCACAAAGCATCCTGATCGGTAAGAGAAAGCAGGACTTTACTGCCGTACATCAAATCGGAAACAATGTCCGAATGGTCGATAGCCACAGAATCGGGTTGTAGATTAAAGCGTCTTCCTATCTCTTCAATCGCTGCACCGGTCATTTGGGCACGTTGCTGAGGAGTATATCCGCCTCGTTTGGTGAAAAGGTAGAATAAGGTATCACCGTCCGCCACTACCGGTATTCCCTTAGTGAACTGACGCAGAGAGTCAATACGCTGTCGCTGCTGTACATACTTGACGGAGTCGGCAGTAGCCATCTGGAGCTTCATCTGCTCCATTTCCATCCGCATATTCGCTTCATTGAGCCGGGCTTCTTCCAACGATTTCCGCATATCCGCCAGATGGATAGAGTCCGAATCCCGTTTCAAAGGAACATGTCCGTTCGTTACTGTATCTCCGGCAAATATCTTCTTAACCGCCTGTTCCAACTGTGCCTGCGCCCCGATTGCCAGAAAAGAAAGGAACAACACCAGTAACGACCGTTTTATTTTATTTATTTCCATACCTTATATCCCTTGATTATAATTAAGGTTAATCTAACTTTTCATAAAAAACAGAGCAAACATACGGATTGTTTTTGACATTACCATTTCCAAATTGATTATCTTTGCCACTAAAAGAGAAAAAGCATGAATATATTATTACTTATCGGGGGATTAATCCTCATTCTTCTAGGAGCTAACGGATTAACAGACGGTGCCGCCTCGGTAGCCAAGCGTTTCCGCATCCCTCCCATCGTGATCGGACTTACCATCGTTGCATTCGGTACTTCTGCCCCGGAACTGACGGTCAGTGTATCTTCTGCTCTCAAAGGAAGCGCGGATATTGCCATAGGCAACGTGGTGGGAAGTAACATTTTCAATACATTGATGATTGTAGGCTGCACGGCATTATTCGCCCCGATTGTCATCACCCGCAATACACTTAGAAAAGAGATTCCGCTCTGCATACTTTCTTCTATTGTCTTGCTGATTTGTGCCAATGATGTATTTTTGGATAAAGCTCCGGAGAATATCCTGAACAGAGTAGACGGCTTGTTGTTGCTTTGCTTCTTTGTCATTTTCATGGGCTACACTTTTGCCATCGCTTCCAAGCCGGTTACAATGGAACAACAAGCAGAACATCCGGTCATAGAAGAGGAAACAGAAATCAAATCACTGCCTTGGTGGCAATCCATTCTTTATATCATCGGAGGCTTGGCCGCCCTTATTTATGGAGGGCAGTTGTTTGTCGACGGTGCCACGGGCATCGCCCGCAACCTGGGTGTCAGCGAATCAATTATCGGACTGACACTGGTTGCAGGAGGGACTTCTCTTCCGGAACTGGCTACGTCTATCGTTGCCGCATTAAAGAAAAATCCGGAAATTGCCATTGGAAATGTGATTGGTAGTAACCTCTTCAATATATTCTTTGTACTGGGATGCAGCGCGAGCATCACTCCTCTCCATCTTAGTGGAATCACCAATTTTGACCTGTTTACATTAGTAGGTTCCGGTATTCTGCTTTGGTTATTCGGACTGTTTTTTGCCAAGAGAACAATTACAAGAATCGAAGGAGCGATTATGATACTTTGTTATGTGGCGTACACGGTAGTATTAATTTATAATACCTAAATAATATAACAAAACACCTGATATTCAGCTTCATTCCAAGTAAAATTTCCTTCTTCAAACATAGAAACTGGTACAATACGAATGTTTAATGATTTCTTCCCCTTAGTATACCTGACTGGAATTTCAAAATCATCTTCCAGCCAACGTTTATAAGGGTTACTATCAGCTACATACCATAAACGTTCTGTAACTTCTTCGCCATCAACAAAAACACGGGCTGCTTGTCGAGCATCGTTTTGATCGCTCAACCTACGCAAACGCACTCCTTCATTTTGAGAAGATATGTTCACTCTAAAATTACTAAAATTTTCAAACCGGACAATTTCTCCTACATATAAAATACTATCCTCATTTCCTTCAAAGAAACTTTCCAATTTTGTTCTTCGTACATTACCCATAGCTTTATAAGAGTGTTGCTTAATGGAATGCGAAGAACTTAAATCCAAGCTATCAGTCTTCACCAGTACATTTTTATCTTGACCATAATAAAATATAGTACCCGAATGTTCCAAATACTGATTATTATATTCTCCCGACTCTATACCAAACTTCAACTCTGAATAGAAAGGATAACTGTCGCCTATACAAAAACGAGTCATTGACCATGGGTTATCCGAAAGACCGTCATACCCTCCCATTGGATGCACTTCGGGCGGAGTCGGAAATCCCCAGCCATAACAAACATAACTTTCAGAACCGTCGCTCTCAACTTGTGGAGTCCGTTTGCCATCAATATATATACGAACATCCCCTTCACAAGAAATAATATGTGAGCGTTCGGCGTGACATGTAATATGGGCAGCAACCATCTTCCCTCTTCCTTGAATAGCAGCTATCGGACTATCTGTTCCTGCCACATATTTTCTCGTATAATATGGTGTATTACGAAAATACCCGGTATTAAATGTAGGATAAACCGACCGGGAAACTGCTATTTCAGAAAATCCCAAAGAAACAGGAACACCACTACGATTTTCAATTATTATCTTCGCATGCTTCCAATATGGCATTGGAAAATAATTATAAAACCAACCGTATGTGTTATATCCTGACAGCAGATAGTTGGTATCGTGAAAGCCCAAAGAATTACCTCCCAAACACGCCAAAGGACAAGAAATATCGGGTTGTTGATGAGCATCCCAAAACATATGAATCCATACATTCTGCAAGTGCTGCTCATTAATCTCCGGAAGATAAAATTTTAAAGAACCAATAGCTCCCTCTCCTTTTTCATCCAATAAAGTAATGGACTCGCCAGCATTGATCTTTTGTTCCGACTTACGATGATATGCCAATTGATCTTTACACAAAAGATTGCTTCCTTGTTTCTTCCATAATTGTATCAAAGTATCATAATTCTCCTTCCCGGTAAAGGTCTTGATACCATTGTCCGCATAAGTGTGGTATACAACATGTCCCCAACCTCCTTCACCTTTGGTTCTTTCATAACCTTCCAGTTTCACATCGGTAGTTACACGGCATCCCTTGTTAAACGGCATTGGAACAAAACTCCGTGCAACACGTATGGGCCCTCTTCCGTTATCAAACGGACCAATATAACTTTCAGCCAAAGGTTTTATAAAAGGTTCTTTTTCTCCGAATTCAGATAAACGCAAGCTAAAACGAGGTGTTTCTTCTCCATCAAAATAAAAACGGAAGAGCGGATCACTTGAACTCATATAGCGATGTTGTACAAGGTTATAAATGCATCCCGGACCATCAACATCAAATATTACCCACTCTCCACGTTGGTCCTGATAAAGACTCCAATCCCAGTCGGCATTCTTTCCTCTTTTATCAATGCTGCCTTCATAATGGACCGAAATTCCACGATCTAACAAGGGCAAAGATGCAATATCAACCATTCGTGATATACCATAAGATATACTATCGGTTTGCCAACCCAACCGTGATACAGAGACTATCGGACCAATTGCCGACAATGACACAACCCCGAAAACTACCAAACAAACTAAAAAAATACTTTTTTTCATAAGGTGATAAATATAAAATAAAACATTAATCTATCTATAAAATTTAATTCATAAAAGTACGGCAACTTATATAAGCATACAACCACTTTATTATCAAATCAATATACTATTTCGACCTTCAAACCATCTGTTATCATATTTATTTCCCGGCTTAATCCCTTTTTGTATATATAATAAGGTAATATACTCTTGTTTGAAATAAATAGTAAGAAAAGTATCAGTATATGATAACAAAGCACTTTTTTACATATTTTTTTTGTGCTTACTTTGCAACGTCCATCTTATATGTTATACCTAATTTATTATGAAAATGAAGAAAGTCATTTTGTTTATCACCTTATTCTCCATGATATCATTATTCAGTTACAGTAAAAATCCTGTAAAACAATGGGGACAACTACAAGTGAAAGGCAATCAATTATGCGATCAAACCGGAGACCCTATTGTTTTAAGAGGGGTTAGTTATGGCTGGCACAATCTATGGCCTAGATTTTACAATAAACAATCTGTAAAATGGTTGAAAAAAGATTGGAAATGCACCGTTTTACGTGCAGCAATGGGGACAGTTATTGAAGACAATTACATTGAAAATCCCGAATTTGCATTAAAATGCATGAATAAAGTGATTAAAGCAGCGATAAAAAATGACCTCTATATAATAATCGACTGGCATACTTATTATCCGCAAAAAGAAGAAGCGAAAGCATTTTTCTCGATGATGGCACAGAAATACGGAAAATATCCTCATATTATTTATGAAATATATAACGAACCCATGGAAGACAGTTGGGAAAGCGTGAAAGAATATGCAACTGATATTATCTCTGAAATACGCAAATATGATCCTGATAATATTATTCTTGTAGGCAGTCCACACTGGGATCAAGATTTACACCTGGTAGCAGAAAGTCCTTTAAAAGGATTCAATAATATAATGTATACCCTCCATTTCTATGCCGCCACTCATAAACAAGAGTTACGGGATAGAGCTGAAGCGGCATGGGAAAAAGGAATTCCCATTTTTGTTTCAGAATGTGCAGGAATGGAGTGTACTGGCGATGGGCCATTAGATATACCGGAATGGACCCGTTGGGTAGAATGGATGGAAAGTAAAAAGATCAGCTGGGTTAACTGGTCCATTTCAGACAAGAACGAAACTTGCTCTATGATTCTCCCGCGAGCAAGCAAAAACGGAGGATGGGATGAGTCTTTAATAAAACCAGCAGGACGCCAAAGTCGTAAGTTTATCCGACAATACAACTCATATATTTATAAAAATAAAGAATGATAAAATAATATCAGTTTTAGGTAAATAACGTCAATTATTTACTTTCCTTATTTACTAGCTTTGCATCAACAATAAACCTACGAAATTTTATAATAAAGTTAATTTTAAATTTGAGAAAAATGAAAAAGAATCTCTTTTCTTTTCCCCGCTCAAAAGTGCGGATGTTAAAAGGATCAAAAGGAGTCTGGCTCTTCTTGATTATGTTCTGGATGATAAATACAGCTGCCTCAGCAGCAGGTATTGAGATTAAAGGTACTGTAACAGACAGCAAAGGTGAACCTCTTCCGGGAGTTAATATTGTTGAGTTAGGAGTTAAAAAGAATAATGGTACCATCACTGATTTAAATGGTAAATATACTATAACAGTAGAAAGCCAAAAATCTGTTCTTCAGTACACTTTTATCGGTTATAAAACAACAGAAGTCACTGTAGGAAACCGTAAAACAATCAATGTTTCACTCAAAGATGATACTCAATCTCTGGATGAAGTAGTAATTATCGGCTATGGTACAATGAGGAAAAAAGATTTATCCGGAGCTGTTTCTTCTATTAAAAGTGATGACTTGATGCTTGGTAATCCTACCAGTATTTCCCAAGCTTTACAAGGCAAATTAGCCGGTGTACAAGTAAACCAGAGTGACGGTGCTCCCGGTTCAGGCGTAAGTATCACCATCCGTGGTGCCAACTCATTTTCTACAAATTCACAACCACTTTACATTGTCGACGGCATTCCGTTTGAAGTAGGAGACACTCCAAGTAGTAAAGCAAATGAAGGCAATAACTCAACAACCAATCCTCTTTCATTAATCAATCCTAATGACATCGAATCAATCGATATTTTGAAGGATGCTTCTGCAACAGCCATTTACGGTTCTCGCGGAGCTAATGGTGTCGTATTAATTACCACTAAAAGAGGTCGTGCCGGAGATGCCAAAGTTGAGTTCTCGGCCAACTTCGGACTTTCCAAAATAGCCAAAATGGTCAAAATGCTGGATGCTTACACTTATGCTAATTATGTAAATGAAGGTGTAATCAACGGAGCTGCTTATGACAATCTTCCCTATTCATACCTGCCTTATCGTGGAAAATGGAACTACCGTCGCGACGAAAACGATAAAATCGTTCCTAACTCCGGTAAATACTATGCTTCACCAGAAGATTATCTCAATCCGGGTTATCGTGAAGACGAATATGGCAATAAAGAATGGGTAGAAGGCACCAACTGGATGGACGAGATCTTACAAGATGCATTAACACAGGAATACAATCTTAGTGTATCAGGAGGAAATGAAAAGAGCAACTATGCATTTTCAGGCAACTATACAGACCAGAGTGGTATCATCAAGAATTCAGGTTATGAACGTTTTGCTGTTCGTGCCAACATTGGAAGCCATGTGAAACCCTGGTTAAATACGGGACTAAATATCAACTTTACCCGTTCGTTAACTAAGTTTGCCAAGTCAAATTCCTATGATTATAGTATCATCCGCTCTGCTATGCTTTATTTACCAACATTATATGTAGGGGACAAGACAGAAGATGATTCTTATGCATGGTTATCAGCCAATCCACGTACATACGTTAATACAGCTAAAGATGAACTGAAATCAATTAATGTATTTACTTCTGCATTTGCCGAAATTACAATCCTTGATTGTTTGAAATTCCGTCAGAATCTAGGTATCAGTTATTCTGTAAACGATCGTGCAAGTTACTACAATCGTGAAACAGGAGAAGGTAAAGCTTCCAACGGACGAGCTGGTAAAAGCGACAATTTCTGGCAGAACTTAACAGCAGAATCATTGGTTACTTTCGATAAGACATTCAACAAACTACATCATCTCAATGTAGTAGCCGGTTTCACTTACGAAAAATCAGACTGGGGTGGCAAAACAATGAATGCGTCCAACTTCCCGACTGACATCACACAGGACTTCGATATGAGCTAGGCGTTAAATATTGAGACACCAGCCAGCTATCGAGGACAAGCAGTTCTAGTCTCCTTATTAGGACGCGCCAACTATACACTCAAGGATCGCTATATTTTCACAGCATCGTTCCGTCGTGATGGTTCAAGCCGTTTCGCTCCCGGAAATAAATTCGCGAACTTCGCTTCAGGAGCAGTAGCATGGACTATATCTGAAGAAGAATTCATCAAAAACCTAAATATATTCAGTAACTTAAAGTTGCGATTCAGCTACGGTCAAACCGGTAATCAAGCGATCAGCAGTTACCAGACCATCGCTTCACTTGCACCATCCAATTACCCTCTCGACGGAACATTGAGCAGTGGATTTGCAGGACAAACTTACAAAGGTCCTTTGAATGACAAACTCAAATGGGAAACAACCGACCAATATAATGTCGGACTCGACATGGGATTCTGGAATAACAGGATTAGTTTATCCGCTAACTATTATTATAAAAAAACTAATGACCTGCTACAAAATGTATCTATACCGAATAGTACCGGTTATACTACCATGTGGACGAATTTCGGTCATGTAAAAAACAAAGGACTTGAGCTAACCGGTAAAATCATTGCATTAGATAAAAAAGACTGGACCTTAGACTTCGACGGTAACATCTCTTTTAATAAAAATGAAATCGGAGGTTTAACGGCCGATCAATATGCTAACCAATTATGGTATAGTGCCAAAGAAGTCTTTCTGCAAAGAAATGGATTACCTATCGGAACACTCTTCGGCTATATAGAAGACGGCTTCTATGATAATATAGCAGAAGTCCGTGCAGATCCAATATATGCCAAAGCATCTGATGATGAGGCTCGCAGAATGATCGGTGAAATCAAATACCTGGACAAAAACAATGACGGAAAAATAACGTCAGAAGACCGAGCTATCATCGGTGATACTAATCCAGACTTTATTTACGGGCTGAACGCCAATTTACGATGGAAAAATCTGACTCTGGGATTGTTCTTCCAAGGTACTCATGGTAATGATATTTTTAATGGTAACTTGACAAATATCGGAATGAGCAGTATTGCAAACATCACTCAAGATGCTTATGATTCCCGCTGGACACCAGAGAATGCAGCTAACGCCAAATGGCCTCGCGTCACTACTGCAATGACCCGTGACATGAAACTCTCCGACCGTTATGTAGAAGATGGTTCTTACTTCAGACTAAAAACGATCAACTTAAACTACAATTTCGGTTCAGTCATAAAAGGAATTAGCAACTTGTCTGTTTTCGGTACAGTAACAAACGTATTCACGATTACAGGTTATAGTTGGTTTGATCCGGATGTAAACGCCTTTGGTTCTGACGCTTCCAGAAGAGGAGTTGATATTTTCTCATATCCAAGCAGCAGAACATATTCAATAGGTTTTAAATTAACGTTATAATCTCAAGAAATAATGAAAAAGAAAAATATATTCATATATCTGATGGCATCCAGCCTCCTATTATCCGGAGCAGTAATGACATCATGCGAAAGTATGATCGAAGAAAAGCCTTTCGACTTCATTGTCCCTGAAGATGTTGAGGATTCTGATAACGGTGCCGACATGTGGGTAACAGGAGTATATAACACATTACACGAAGCCATGTTCAGATACGGTAGTTTCCCACGTCCGCTGGATTATGACTGTGACTATATTTCCGGTGCAGTATGGCAGTTCAGCCAATTTGGAAGTGGTAACTTCCAGGGAGGTGACGGACAAGCCGATGTACTTTGGACCGGAATGTACTCTTTGATTAACCGAGCAAATATAGCGGTTTCTGAAATCAACAAGATGCAAAATGTATCAGAAGTATTTAAAAAGAATGCATTAGGAGAATGCTATTTTCTTAAAGCATGGGCATATTTCTATCTGGTACGTGCTTATGGAGCTATCCCTATTTATTCCGTCAGTGTAAACGAATCCGGGCAATATACTAATAATCCGCGCATTCCAATTGCACAAGTATACACGGAAACAATCATACCTTTGCTTAAAGACGCCAAAGATATGATTTATAAAAATTCGGACAATGGATTTAAACCCGGAAGAGTCTGTGCTGCAACTGCGGCAGGTTTGTTAGCCAAAGTATATGCGACTATCGGCTCTGCGTCCATGGCTACCGGAGAACAAATAACAGTAAAAACCGGCGCACCGTTTGTCATGCAGAATGTAAACGGCACTATGACCAAAGTATATACAGAACCTGTTCCGACAACATTCTCCAAGGATCAAGTTGCCGGTTACGAAAGCTTTTCCTCTCAAGAATATTATAGACTGGCCTACGAAATTGCAGGAGATATAATAGGAGGAGAATATGGAATACACAAACTTGAGGACTATGATTTGGTTTGGTCTCCTTCCGGCAAGACTTGTAGCGAACATTTATTCAGCTTACAAACTAAGTCCGGTGATGAATTATACGGTACATTATTCAGCTCGCACTACTGTGGCAGACTCAATGCAGCAGGAAATATAGACAATAGCTTAACGGTAGGATGTAGAAAACACTGGTATCTATTATTTGAAGAAAAAGACTACCGCGTGGACAAGGGAGTGTTGCATTGTTGGATACGTCAGAACTCTGATACAAGTTGGGGGGGTGGTTCATACTATCCGAACTTTGGGAAATGGCAACGTATGGTTGAAGCCAAAGAACCTCCGTTCGATAATCCTAAAGTAACCTCCGGATGGAGATGTGATGAAGGAGGATCAGAACAGTTCTTCGCTTTCACGACCAAATATTCACAACAAATAGCCGATCAGACTCAACCTCGTACAGATGCCAATTACCCATTTTTACGTTATGCTGATATTGTTCTAATTTTTGCAGAAGCAGCTAATGAATTAAATGGCCCGACAAAAGAATCGGTAGATGCTTTAAATGATGTTCGCACCCGTAGTAATGCAACAGGCAAAGAACTGGCAAACTTTACAGATAAAACCAGCCTGCGTTCTGCAATCCTTGAAGAACGTGCAATGGAATTAGCCTTGGAAGGCGATCGTCGTTGGGATTTAATACGTTGGGGAATTTATTTGCAGGCAATGAATGCTCTAGGCGGAATGGATGAAGCTAACAACGTAAAACAACGTTCCAGCAAACATCTGCTATTCCCGATTCCGACTCTTGAAATCCTGACAAACCAAGGAATTAATGAGAATAATCCTGGCTGGGATTAATCACTTATAACCATGTAAAAAACAGATTATGAAGAAAATAAAATATTTTGCAATAATCGCAGCATCCATATTTACTTTAACATCCTGTACGGATATTGTTGAAGTCGACGATCTGAAAGCCAAAGAAAACAAACCGTCAACAGGTGCTCCGACTGTAGACAAAGTCGTTTTGGCAACAGATGCTGAATTTCCCATTGAGGGAGCAAATTTCGAACAAGTAGTACGAATCGAGGGAACAAACCTTGGAGATATCACTTCCCTAAAATTCAATGATATCGAGGTGGACAGTAAGGAGATATATTCGACATACGATATGCTTCTCGCACCTATTCCCCGTGCACTTCCTAAAGAAGTGACAAACACAATTTATATTACAACCAAACACGGAGAACTAAGTATTCCTTTTGTCGTTTCCATCCCTGATTTAACAATCAATGGACTCAAGAATGAATTTACCCAGCCGGGAGATACGACGGTTATTACAGGTGATAATTTTGACCTCTACGGTATTACAATTGAGGAAGCAATTGTTAATCTAGGCAATTTACCAGTAAATGTAATCGATGCTACTCGTACAGAGCTGACAATAGAAATTCCTGCAAATGCCGCTCCGAAATCTACTCTTACTATAAAAGGGGCAAACATGGATGAAGCATACAAGCTCACATACATGGATCCGGGAGTATCTCAACTTTTCGATTTCAATAATTGGCCGGGAAGCGGTGCCTTTACACATTCCAGCCAATTCCCTGATGCCCCGAAAGATTTCTTATGTGACGGCACATTAGAAGGACAACCGGAACCATTAGTAGAAGGAGGAAAATATATTCGCTTCAATAATTCCGTGAAAGCTTGGGGATGGATGGTTATGTGGGCCGGATATATTACTGTACCGGCAGAAGTAGCCGCAGACCCTTCATCTTACGATTTAAGATTTGAAATCTGTACTGGAGCTAAATTTCCGATATCAGCCCAGGCGCGTATCATTTTAGGAGATTATGGATGGTATCCTTCCAAAGGAGGAATTCCTGTTAATACTTATGGTGGATGGCAAACTGTACGGATCAGTGCCGATACAGAAGCATTGTTGCCTAATCCTATCGATCCTAGTACCAACACAGCTTTCAAAATCATATTTTCTCCCGAATCTGCTCAAGATTTTGATTTAAGTATGTGTAATTTCAGGTTTGTTCATAAGTAAAAATAAAAAGGGAACGCTCGTACTAAAGCGTTCCCTCATAAACAAAAACAATTCGATTTATGCTAAAAGACTTATTTTCATTATTAACGATTATAGCACTTCTATTTTCATCTTGTTCCAAATCAGACGAAGAAGAAAATGGTGATGAACCTCAACCAACCAAACAAACAGCTTATTTCGGAGTTAACCTGTCAGGAGCTGAATTTGGGAATGTATATCCGGGGGTAGATGGTACTCACTATGGTTATCCCACAGAAAAAGACTTGGATTACTTTAAAGCCAAAGGTCTTTATCTGGTACGTTTTCCATTTCGTTGGGAACGCATACAACCCACAATGAATGGAGAATTAAATGCAACAGAACTGGCAAAAATGAAGAAATTCGTCAAAGCTGCCGAAGATAGAAACATACAGATACTATTGGATATGCATAACTTTGGAAGATATTGTGTATATTGCGACGGGCAAAGTTCACAAAATAATCAATATGCAATCATTGGTAATGCACGATGCACTGTTGACAATTTCTGTGACGTATGGAAAAAACTGGCAAAGGAGTTTAAAGACTATAAAAATATCTGGGGTTACGACATTATGAATGAACCCTACGAAATGCTGGCATCGACACCGTGGGTTAACATAGCCCAAGCTTGCATTAATGCCATCCGCACTATAGATACTAAAACAACCATCATAGTTAGCGGAGACGAATTCAGTTCTGCCAGACGATGGAAAGAATGCAGTGACAATCTGAAAACTCTTACAGATCCAAGTAATAACCTGATATTCCAGGCACATATATATTTCGATTCGGATTCTTCCGGAAACTATAATAAAGGATATGATGAAGATGGTGCAACCGTTCAAACAGGGGTGGCTCGTTTGAAACCTTTTGTTGACTGGCTGAAAGAGAATAATAAACGTGGATTCGTCGGTGAATATGGAATACCTGATACTGACGGTCGTTGGCTGGATATTCTTGATGCAGCACTTAAATATCTACAAGAAAATGGAATAAACGGAACTTATTGGTCTGCCGGTCCACGATGGGGTGACTATCCCTTATCTGTCCAACCGACCAATAATTACACACAGGATCGTCCGCAATTAAGCACGCTCCTGAAATATAAAAGTACACAACAATAATCAGAATAAATACTGTCCATGAGAACTCGAATCATCACCATTATCACTTTACTGCTATCTACTCCAATGATTATTGCACAAAAATCAATGGATGAGATAGACAGGGAAAGCTTTGCAGCAAAGCTATCTCCAATAGAAGTAAAAGGTATACAGATGACTGAAGCAGGAAATATTCCTCTTGTCAGGGATACTCCTGCGAAAATCTCTTTGGACGGAACTTGGCAACTGGCAGAAGGAGGAAGTGAAAAAGAACGTTTACATACCATCTGGACAGATCAAATACCCGCCCGTGTGCCTGGTAGTATTCACACCGCATTAGTAGAAAATGAAATCATACCTGATCCATACATCGGACAGAATGACTCTATTGCAGAAAAACAATCTTACAAAACATGGTGGATGAAGCGGGAGTTCGAACTAGACTCCCCCTCATCGCACTGTATATTATCTTTTGGCGGAATCGCTAACAAATGTACAATATGGCTCAATGGAAAACTTTTGGGAACACACGAAGGTATGTTCGGAGGCCCCGATTTTTCAATAGGTAAATATTTAAAGAATAAAAATACTCTCATAGTAAAACTAGAAGCCATTCCCCAAATGTTTCTGGGAAACTGGCCTCCCAACGCAAATGAAAGTTGGAAATATACTGTTGTATTCAATTGCGTTTATGGATGGCATTATGCACAAATCCCATCATTAGGAATCTGGCGTAGCGTTCAATTAAAAGAACAAGCCGCAGTAGAAATAGAATCGCCATTCATCGCCACTCGTTCGCTCGATGGTCAAATGCGCTTAACTCTCGATTTGCATAAAGAATCATCTCCATTAAAAGGAGTATTATATGCAGAAGTATCTCCTAAAAACTTTAAAGGAGTAAAACAATATTATCATTTCGACATAAATAGTCAGAAGAAACAGGAAACTCTATCTTTAGACCTTCAAATCAAAGATCCGCATCTTTGGTGGCCCAATGACAGAGGAGAACAAGCACTATACGACCTCAATCTATTCTTCATTCCACAAAAAGGAAAGACCGCCCATGCAAAAACGTCGTTCGGTATACGGACTATTGAGATGAGACCATTAATTGATGGTGCTAAAGAAGATTATTATAACTGGACATTTGTCATCAATGACAAGCCGATGTTTATAAAAGGAACAGGCTGGTGCACTATGGATGCATTAATGGACTTCTCAAGAAATAAATATGAACATTTACTCCAAATAGCCCAAAGCCAGCACATACAAATGCTAAGAGCTTGGGGAGGGGGAATGCCCGAAACTGATGATTTTTACGAATTATGCGACAAATATGGTATTTTAGTCATGCAAGAATGGCCAACGGCCTGGAATAGCCATAACACGCAACCGTACGCTATGCTGCAAGAAACAGTGGAAAGAAATACCAAACGATTAAGAAATCACCCTTCTCTTATCATGTGGGGAGCAGGAAATGAATCGGATAAACCATTCGGACCTGCAATTGATATGATGGGACGACTAAGCATTGAACTTGACGGAACACGTCCCTTCCATCGCGGGGAGGCCTGGGGAGGTAGTCAGCACAATTACAACTGCTGGTGGGACGATGCCCATCTTAATCATAACTTAAATATGACCGCTCCTTTTTGGGGAGAATTTGGGATAGCATCATTACCTCACATCGAGACAGTGCGTAGATATTTGGATGAGGAAAAAGAAGTGTGGCCTCCCCAAAGGAGCGGTAATTTCACACACCACACTCCTATCTTCGGAACAATGAGAGAAATGGAAAAGCTCGTTCAATATTCCGGTTATTTTATGTCGAAGGATTCGCTGGCTTCTTTCATACTCGGATCACAGTTAGCACAAGTAGTAGGAGTGCGCCATACATTAGAACGGGCACGCACATTATGGCCTCATACTACCGGAGCACTTTATTATAAGATGAACGATAACTATCCCGGCGTATCATGGTCATGTGTAGATTATTATGGTATCATCAAACCTGTCCACTATTTTGTGCAAAAGTCTTTTGCTCCGCTAGCGGCAGTCATGCTATTTGACCGCAGCAATCTTTCCAGTCAAGAAGTCAGTCTTCCTGTCTATCTACTCGACGATTGCCAAATATTGGAGAAAGAGCCTTATCAGGTCAAAGTGTCTATATACAATGCACTACTAGACACTGTTGCCACCCATACTTTTAACGGCACTGGCGATGAGAATGTTGTCAAAAAATTAGGAGAAATAAGTCTGAATAGAGAACAAACCAAATCGACCATGTTATTCTTTGTCTTGGACATAATCAAAGACAACAAGAATATGTATCGGAATTATTACTTTACCAATTACGAAGTACGTCCGGGCTCCATCTTATCAATGCCCCAGACAGAAATAAAAATGGAACGCACAGGTAATATAGTGACTTTAACAAATACAGGAAAGTACCCCGCTATCGGAGTGCACATAGAAGCACCAGAAAAGATGGATCAACTTATCGTTTCAGAGAACTATATATGGCTTAATCCACAGGAATCAAAAATATTAAAAATAAATTTGGAATCTCCAGTTATTGTAAAAGGCTGGAACCTTCAATCACCCTATTAAACAGAACATTATGAAAAAAGTTTTTATTTCGGCTTTTCTACTACTCAGCCTTCTTACTCTAAATGGATGTAAAAGTAATCAACCTCCAGTAAAAGAGACAGGTGAACCTTACGGAGTAAACTTGGCATGTGCTGACTTCGGTTCATCCTTTCCCGGGGAATATAATAAAGACTATACCTACCCGACAGACCAGGACCTCGAATATTGGCAAAAGAAAGGGCTGAAACTTATCCGGTTGCCATTCAAATGGGAACGGCTACAACTTGACTTAAAAGGACCGTTAAACCAACATGACCTCAATAAAATGAAAGAACTGGTCAGAGCTGCAGAGAAACGCGATATGGTGGTTCTTCTTGACTTACATAATTACTGTCGCCGTTACATGAACAACGAACATACCCTCATTGGAAATAACGGATTAACGATCGGAGACTTGGCTTCTTTCTGGCAAGCTATCGCTAAAGAATTCTCGACTTTTAAAAACATATATGGTTATGGGCTAATGAACGAGCCACATGATCTGACCCCGGAAACCAGCTGGTTCGACATGGCGCAAGCGTCCATCAATGCCATTCGGGAAGTCGACACAAATACTCTTATCATGGTAGGCGGCAATGACTGGTCATCAGCAGAGCGCTGGATTGAACAGAGTGATACACTCAAATATTTAAAAGACCCGGCTAATAACCTTGCTTTTGAAGCTCATGTATATTTTGACAAGGATGCATCCGGTACCTACAAATATTCATACGAAGAGGAAGAATGTTATCTGGAGAAAGGTATCGACCGGGTAAAACCATTTGTAGAATGGATCAAACAAAATAAATTCCATGGTTTTATCGGAGAATATGGAATTCCCGACAATGATCCCCGTTGGAATGAAACCCTCGACTTATTCTTGGGATATTTACAAGAAAACGGAATCAATGGTACATATTGGGCTGCGGGTCCGTGGTGGGATAGCTATTTCATGGCAATCACCCCCAAAGACGGGAAAGACAGACCGCAAATGCCTATCATTGAGAAATATACAAGTACTTTTAAAAAATAGAATTATGTTCAAAAGGTTCTCCATCTGCTACATTTTATTTATGTTTTATTTAACTGGAATTTCTGCTCAAGAAGACCGGTGGACAGGAAATGCCACGAATCTATCCAAAGGAAATTTAAGGGTAAATTCTTCAGGACGTTATCTGGAATACACCGATGGAACTCCTTTTCTCTACATAGGAGATACAGCATGGGAACTCATTAGCCGTTTAAATGACAAAGAAACAGAGCAATATCTGGAGAATCGTAGAGAAAAAGGATTTACCGTAATACAAACGGTAATCCTGGATGAATTAGATGACATGAATGTTTCATCTAACGGAGGACCCAAGTTAATTGACGGCAATATTGACAAACCCGCTCCTGACTACTTCACCCATGTAGACAAAGTTATTTCTCTGGCTGCAGTCAAAGGCTTATACATAGCTCTACTACCAACCTGGGGGGATAAGGTAGACAAACAGTGGGGAAAAGGACCAGAGATTTTTACTCCGGAGAATGCATATAAATACGGCAAATGGTTAGGAGAACGCTATATGAACGCTCCCAATCTGATATGGGTAATAGGAGGTGATCGAAGTGGAGACGGAAAGAACTTTGCCATTTGGAATGCATTAGCGACTGGTATTAAAAGTGTAGACAAAAACCATTTGATGACTTATCATCCTCATGGAGAGCACTCATCCTCGTTCTGGTTTCACAATGCTTCCTGGTTGGATTTCAATATGTGTCAATCCGGACACGCACAACAAGATTTCGCAATCTATCAACGTCTGCTTTTGCCCGATTTAAATAAGGAACCACACAAGCCATGCATGGACGGAGAACCCAGATATGAAAATATTCCGATCAATTTCAAAAAAGAAAATGGAAGATTTGGAGATGATGATATCCGCCATACACTTTACCAAAGTATGTTCAGCGGAGCTTGTGGATATACATACGGCTGTAATGATATATGGCAGATGTTTGATACCGGACGTGAGCCTAAATGTGACGCCGACACTCCATGGTACCAATCAATGGATAAACAAGGAGCCTGGGATTTAATTCACTTTCGCAGATTATGGGAGAAATTTGATTTTACTCAAGGAAAAAACCTACAAACCATCTTTGGCGATGTACCTTTAGAAAATAAAAACTACCCTGTAGCATTCGGCAATAAAGACTATTTATTAGTATATTTTCCACAAGGTGGAGAGAGAACCATTTATTTGCCTTCAATGAATACGCCCAAACGGTCTCTAAAGTGGATGAATCCTCGCAATGGAAAAATCACATTCTATCAATATACAACAACAGATACCATTCCCATATCCTCTCCCACAAAAGGAAAAGGAAATGACTGGGTTTTAATTATAAAATAATTAACCGAAAAAAATAACAATAGAATATGAAAAGTAATAGATTAGAAGAGCTAACACAAAATTATGAAGCTCTTATCAACCGAAAAAATGAGATATGCAGCAATAGCAACGGTATATACAAACGTTACTACTACCCTGTATTAACAGCAGAACATGCACCACTCATCTGGAAATATGATTTTGATGAAAAACAAAATCCATTCATGGAAGAAAGAATTGGCATCAATGCTGTAATGAATACGGGAGCCATCAAAATCAATCATAAATACTATCTTGTGGCGCGCGTTGAAGGAGCAGACCGAAAATCATTCTTTGCAGTAGCAGAGAGTAATAGTCCTGTAGACGGATTTCGTTTCTGGGATTATCCGATAGAAATGCCGGAGACAGACATTCCCGATACCAATATGTATGATATGCGCCTGACCGCACATGAAGATGGCTGGATTTATGGTATTTTTTGTGCGGAACGCAAAGATGCAAACGCTCCAGCCGGTGATTTGTCTTCCGCAGTAGCCGTAGCAGGTATTGCACGAACAAAAGATCTGAAAACATGGCAACGCTTGCCGGACCTAAAATCTCCGAGCCAGCAACGCAACGTAGTGCTTCATCCGGAATTTGTGAACGGGAAGTACGCACTGTATACCCGTCCCCAAGATGGTTTCATTGACGCCGGCAATGGAGAAGGTATCGGATGGGCACTCATCGATGATATCTGTCATGCAGAAATAAAAGAGGAAAAGATCATCAATAAACGGTTTTATCATACGATCAAGGAAGTGAAAAACGGAGAAGGGCCACACCCTATTAAAACCCCACAAGGATGGTTACATCTGGCACATGGTGTAAGAGGATGCGCAGCCGGACTACGCTATGTATTATACTTATATATGACTTCCTTAGAAGATCCGACACAGATTATTGCCGAGCCTGCAGGTTATTTCATGGCCCCCATTGGAGAGGAAAGAATCGGTGATGTATCGAATGTATTATTCTCAAACGGATGGATTGAAGATGATAATGGAAAGGTTTATATCTATTATGCGTCTTCTGACACACGTCTTCATGTAGCTGAATCAACAGTAAGCCAACTTGTAGATTATTGCCTGCACACACCAACTGACGGTTTCCGTTCTATAGAATCTGTGAAGCGGATCATTACTATGGTAAATCATAATAAACAATACCTGAAACAATAAATACATCACCATGGAAAACATAAAACTAAGAGAAAAAATCGGATATGGATTAGGAGATGCTGCTTCTTCCATGTTTTGGAAGTTATTCACAATGTATCTGCTATTCTTCTACACAGACGTGGTAGGTATCTCTTCGGCTGTGGTAGGGACGATGTTCCTTATCACACGCGTCTGGGATACTTTCCTCGATCCGTTTGTTGGAATATTAGGCGATCGGACAAGCTCACGCTGGGGTAAATTCCGCCCCTACCTACTATGGGTAGCCATACCATTCGGCATCTGTGGTATACTGACCTTCTCCTCTTTTGGAGATAACATGACTACCAAAATAATATTTGCTTATGCCACATACACCCTTATGATGATGGTATATTCATTAATCAATGTTCCATACGCATCTCTATTAGGAGTAATGTCTGCCAATCCGCAAGTACGCACAGAGTTTTCCTCCTACCGCATGACATTTGCTTTTGGAGGAAGTATTCTGGTACTATTCCTCATTGAGCCACTGGTCGATATATTCAGTAAAATGAAGATAACGGAGAATATACCCGATATCGCTTTCGGCTGGCAAATGGCTGCAGTCGTATTTGCGATTATGGCTAGTGGAATGTTCTTATTAACTTTTCTATGGACAAAAGAAAGAGTGCAGCCCATAAAAGAAGAAAAAGGGTCGCTGAAAGAAGATCTGAAAGATCTGGGCAGAAACAAACCCTGGTGGATTCTTTTATGTGCAGGAATCATGGCATTAGTTTTCAATTCTCTTCGTGACGGTTCCGCTGTATTCTATTTCAAATATTATGTAGACAGCTCCGATACATTCTCTTTCTCACTCATGAACAGTGCCATTACTCTAATTACTATCTACTTGGTATTAGGCCAAGCAGCCAATATTCTCGGAATCATGTTTGTGCCATCCTTGACCAAGAGAATCGGTAAAAAGAAAACTTATTTTATGGCAATGGTTGGCGCTACCATTCTAAGCGTTTTATTCTACTTCCTTCCTAAAGATTTTATCTGGGGAATTCTTTGTTTACAGGTCTTAATAAGTATCTGTGCGGGTATTATTTCTCCCTTGTTATGGTCTATGTATGCAGATATATCAGATTACTCCGAATGGAAAACCGGAAGACGTGCAACCGGTCTGATATTTTCTTCTTCGTCCATGTCTCAAAAGTTCGGTTGGACAATCGGAGGTGCTTTGACCGGATGGCTACTGGCCTATTTCGGTTTCAAAGCAAATGTAATCCAATCCGACTTTGCTCAAACCGGCATTTGTATGATGATGAGTATCTTCCCGGCAATTGCCACCATGCTATCAGCATTCTTCATTTCACGTTATCCGTTAAATGAAAAAAGATTATATGAAATATCAACAGAGCTCGAAGAGAGAAGAAAAAAGTAAATTCATCACTAACCAACTAACCAATATGGCTCATATTCCAATTCAGTCCTATTTGTATTTACTATTGGGTACAACCCTATTCTCATGTGCACCTCAAGAGCTAAAAACGCCATTTGAATTAAAATGTGAGAATATACCCGTTCCTGTAGGAGTAGATACTCAAACTCCCAGACTCTCCTGGAAACTTCCGCTGCTAGAGGAAGATAGTATCAACAGAGTTGAGATATGGCTATCAACAGACAGTACTCAATTATCAGGCAGACAGTCCGGTTATTGGAACAAATCCATCATAGGAGCTCCTATAAGAGTCTCCTATGATGGACAACCCTTAGATTCATATACAACGTATTATTGGAAAATAGGCTATCAAACCTCTTCCAAACAGAAAACTACATTTTCTCCAATATCCTCCTTCACGACAGGATGTTTATCACCCGACAACTGGAAAGGGAAATGGATTACTGACAAACATGACATCACATACCGTCCGGCACCCTATTATAGAAAGAGCTTCCAATTAGACAAAACAATCGAGCAAGCCTTACTCACTATTGCATCGGCAGGCCTACATGAGCTCTCTGTCAACGGGCAACGGGCAGGAAATCATTTCCTGGACCCTATGTATACACATTTCGACAAACGTATACTATCAGTCACTCATGATGTTACGTCATTACTATCTCTGGGTGAAAATGTAATAGGAGTACAACTGGGGAACGGCTGGTATAATCATCAATCCACAGCAGTATGGTTTTTCGACAAGGCTTCATGGAGAAACCGCCCTAAATTCACAGCACAACTCCATCTGCGTTACACAGATGGAACAACAGAATATCTGGGTACTGACTCAACCTGGCAAACAACTGACAGCCCGGTTATTTTCAACAGCATCTATACAGCCGAGCATTATGATGCACAGAAAGAATTAGCAGGCTGGGACTCCCCCGGATTCAACGCTACCGGATGGTATCATGCACAAGAAACCGAATCGCCTACGGAAACGATCAAATCACAAGTTATGCATCCGATTCGTGAAACGGCCCGCTATACAGCAACTCAATGCAAAAAAATAAATGACAGCTGCTACGTCTATCATTTCCCCAAAAACATTGCAGGTGTCACCGAGCTAAAAGTGAAAGGGAAAAAAGGAACAAAACTGCGCCTGAAACATGGGGAACTTTTAGACAAAAACGGTATGGTAAACATGGCAAATATAGATTATCACTACCGGCCGACAGACGACAGCGATCCTTTTCAAACAGACATCGTCATACTTAGCGGAAAGCAAGATAGATTCATGCCCAAATTCAACTACAAAGGTTTTCAGTTTGTAGAAGTCTCATCATCTGCCCCTATTCAATTATCCGACGAAAATCTTATTGCAGTAGAAATGCACAGTGATGTTCCGGCCATCGGCTACTGGTCTTCGTCATCCGATCTGCTAAACAAAATATGGAAAGCCACTAACAGTTCCTATTTAGCCAACTTGTTCGGTTACCCGACTGACTGCCCTCAACGGGAAAAAAATGGCTGGACAGGAGACGCACATATTGCCATAGAAACAGGATTATACAATTTCGATGGTATCTCTATATATGAGAAATGGATGAACGACTTTTGTGATGAACAAAAAGACAACGGAATCCTTCCATGTATCATCCCAACTTCTGTATGGGGCTATGATTGGGCCAACGGGGTCGACTGGACGAGTGCTGTCGCCATTATCCCTTGGGAAATTTATCGATTTTACGGAGACACCACATTACTCCGCCGCATGTACGGACCAATCAAAAAATATGTCTCCTATATAGAATCCATATCAACCAATCATCTTACAGACTGGGGATTGGGCGACTGGGTACCTGTACGCTCAAAAAGCAATATAACCTTGACTTCCTCTATCTATTATTATACGGACGTCTGTATTCTAGCCAAAGCAGCCAGACTTTTCGGATATGCCGAAGATGCCTCCTATTATAACACGCTGGCACAAAAAATAAAAGAGGCTATCAACACCAGTTTTCTCAATAAGGAAACAGGAATATATGCAGAGGGAACACAGACAGAACTTGCCATGCCATTATACTGGGGAATCGTTCCGGAAGAAGATAAAAAGAAAGTTGCTGCCAGACTACATGAATTGGTAGAAAAAGACGATTATCATCTGGACGTCGGTTTATTAGGAAGCAAAGCCCTACTTTCCGCCATGTCAGATAACGGATATGCAGAAACAGCTTACAAAGTCGCATCACAAGACACCTATCCTTCCTGGGGGTACTGGATCAAACAAGGTGCTACAACTCTACATGAAAATTGGCGGACAGATGTCGTTATCGACAACTCATATAACCATATTATGTTCGGAGAAATAGGAGCATGGCTATACAAAGGACTGGGAGGAATTCAGATAGATGAAAAACATCCCGGATTCAAGCATATTTTGCTAAAACCTTTCTTTCCGGCAGACATGAATGAACTTACCATACGCTATAAT